>NZ_JAKGCY010000040.1:0-3214 GCF_021852965.1 Vibrio floridensis
GATAACAGGTTATTCATTTTATGCTCCTCTTTATTTAACCTAACGCTGCGTTAAGGGGTGAATGCCGCATAAACCAACTTCCCGCAAGCCACTTTCACTACCAAAACTCGCCGCATACCAAAAATGCCACGCGGCATGAATCCCTCTTGAACGCCTTGTTATGTTTAAGCTTCAATGGGTTACGTTTTCTTGAAACAAGATTAACTCGACTTTAATTTACAAACAAAAACCAAAACGTAGAAAACCGAAATAGCTCATGATTTTGAAAATCAGACATTGAAATTTGGCTGCTGAAACTCAAAAACCTAAGATCAAATTGCTGATTGAGCCAACCGGCCTAACCTCTCGCTAACCCGAAAATTGACTGAGGCAACTCTCTGAATTTCCAGCGCCAAAGAATAAGTGTCCGAAAAGCAGCGTTTAAAAAAGCCAACTTGCCGACAAACTCGAAACTAACAAGCCGAGGGAACAAAGAAAAACCATAACCCGCTGATTTTACATGATTAAGCATAACGCCGCGTTAAGGGGCGCAGGCACGCACTACAAAAGTGACCGCATCACACCTTAACCACTAAACTTACCGCAAACTGAAAATGCCACGCGTGCCAAGTCCCTCTTAAACGCTTTGTTAGCACTCTTTTAGAAAACCATTGCGTGGTCTACCAGAAAACGCCCATCCTCATAAACTATAACCAGCTCTGCTACATGTTCGCCTGGTGCTTTCGTGTAATATTGTTTCCAAACTATTGCCGCTGAGTCTGGTCGCCTAAACACTGCAACTAACTCTCTATCTGCAAAGAAACCCTTTTCAGCCTGATATTTTACACAGACTTCATTGAGGTAATCTCGGGTAACTATTTTGAGCATCCGCTTGTTAAAGTCTCGGACGTGCCGCTCATGGTCAATATTCATCGATGCTTCCATCAAATTGTCCATGATAGGATTTGCGATATCTAATATTTCCTGCTCTGACATTTCTTGAAAGTTCATAACAATCCTTTTGCTAAACTACCGTCCAGAGTGCTAACGCTGCGTTAAGGGGTGAATGCCGCCTAAACCAACCTTCCGCAGACCATTTTCACCACCAAAACTCACTGCACACCAAAAATGCCACGCGGCATGAATCCCACTTAAACGCCTTGTTATGTTTAAGGCTCAAAGGGTTAAGTTTTGCGATACCAAAGCTTAACTCAACTTATCTTTGAAAACCAAAACCAGACGCTAAAAAACTGAATTAACTAATAAATTTGAGTTTACTGATATTGAGTTTTAGCGTGGAATACCGAAAACTGGAGCTCAAACTTTGAAACTAAGATCGCGTCATTCGACTCAAAAACACACTGAACTTAAATGAGGCGACTCTCTGAATTTTTAGCGCCCACGAATTGGAGTCCAGAAAACAGCGACCACTGAATTTGACTTGCCGACAAGACCAAAATTAGAAATACGAAGGAACAAAGAAAAGATGCAACCAACTGATTTTACGTGACTAAACATAACGCTGCGTTAAGGGGTGAATGCCGCTCAAACCAACCTTCCGCAGACCACTTTCACCACAAAAGTCACTGCAAACCAAAAATGCCACGCGGCATGAATCCCACTTAAACGCCTTGTTATACGTGGATTTTGTAGGTTAAGTCGGCGACTTCGTCACCTGTAATGCCTCTGAAACCCCAACAATGGGAAGGCTGCTCTTTAATTGTGATTTCAATATCAACGGGGGAAATGCCTAATCGAGATTCAATGTTACTAAAAAGCGCTTTGATCAATGCCTTTTTCGTTTCTACTTTGCGACCTTCCATCATGTTTACTTCGATCACCGTGTAGGCATCAGTGCGACCACTAGGATAGTAGAAATCACTTTTATCAAGTGGAATAAACCTGTGAGCTCGTTTATCCTCGGGCAAGCCTAGAGCTTGAGTCATTGAGTTCTGAATCACATCGGACAACTCAGCTTTAATTGGATTCAAATAATCTTTTATTCCATATATGACGACCACGATTTCTCCTTAAACGTATAACGCCGCGTTAAGGGGTGAATGCCGCATAAACCAACTTTACGCAGACCACTTTCACCACCAAAAACCACCGCATACTAAAAATGCCACGCGGCATGAATCCCACTTGAACGCCTTGTTATGTTTCTTGGGCTCAAGTTTCTAGATCTGCTTTTGCGTAGGAAATAAACTCTCGTAGAGCTTTATGCGCTAATGTCCAATGCTGTTCTAGATACTCTTCATAAAACTCAAAATCTGGACAATTATGAAAATCGGACAAATAGCTTTCAACGACTAATGTTGCTTTTGAGCTAAGAAGTAACCCACCGACATCGATAGCGCGACTAAGCTCAGACCTGCCCAGATTCTGAGCTACTAGTAACTGTTTTTTCTTTTCCTCTGATAATTTGGTGCCTTGAATTGAAGAACCTAAGTGTTCGTCGTAATAGTTTTTGATTTTATGAAAGGCATCGATAACATTTTCATAGGCTTGCAATTTTCTTTCCCAAACTTTTTCAGCTCGAAAACGATTCAGAGAAAGTTTAACGGTAACAACTGCACTTACGCTAGCTATTGAAATACCGACAAGAATTTGTTGAATAAACTCCATACACCCTTTCTCCGATAGAAACATAACGCCGCGTTAAGGGGTGCAGGCACGCAATACAAAAGCTACCGCACAGTGCCGTAACCACCGAACTCAACGCAAACTGAAAATGCCACGCGTGTCAAATCCCACTTTAACGCTTTGTTATGCTTAAGCTTCAACGCCCACATTTTTACCAAAACCAAGATTAACTCGGCTAGGATTTGCTAACAAAAGGCAAAACCTAAAAAACTGAAATGACTCATAATTTTTGAAAATCAGACTTTGAAATTTGGCTGCTAAAACTCAAAAACCTAAGTTCAAAGTTCTGATTGAGCCAACTTCCCTAACCTCGCGCTTACCCGAAAATTGATTGAGGCAATTCTCTGAACTACCAACGCCAAAGAATAAGTGTCCAGAAAATAGCGCCCAATGAAGCTGACTTGCCGATGAACTCGAAACTAACAAGCCGAGGGAACAAAGAAAAACCATAATCCACTGATTTTTGGTGATTAAACATAACGCCGCGTTAAGGGGTGAATGCCGCCTAAACCAACTTCCCGCAGACCACTTTCACCACCAAAACTCGCCGCATACCAAAAATGCCACGCGGCATGAATCCCACTTAAAC
>NZ_JAKGCY010000041.1:0-3150 GCF_021852965.1 Vibrio floridensis
TTTTCAGTTTGCGTTGAGTTCGGTGGTTACGGCGCTGTGCGGTAGCTTTTGTATTGCGTGCCTGCACCCCTTAACGCAGCGTTATGCGATGTTTTGGGGGAATAGAATGATTCACCGTCAACATTTGTAATTAAAACGAAGGCGGTGAATCATATCGCTAGCTAACAATCAGACTTATTTTTTACCTTGCTTGAAGAGTTTTCATAAGATTCAACATTGATAACGGAATATACCCAGCACTTACCAAAACGAGTATGCTGGTATGTGGGTTTGTGTTTGTCATGAGTTACTAGATCTAAAGCTTCCTCTTCAGTTTTACTCTGTGCTGATGTGCATTGGACAGGACCACAAGCTTTCCAGTTTCCATTTGAAGTTTTCCAAGTTAAAACTAGACCGTCTTTTGCTAATGCACCTGCGCTCACTATTGATAGTGTCAAAATAAGGATTAATTTGTTCATAACTAGCCCTCGTTGTTGGTTTTGCATTATATTTAGCTTCCTCAAAGATAATTTGTGGTGATACTTGTCACAGGCTCAGTAACTTTTTTAAGCGGATTAAAATATCTTTGCTATTTAGAGTGTGTGACAGAATACGCATAACAAAGTGTTCAAGAGGGATTCATGCCGCGTGGCATTTTTGCTATGCGGTGAGTTTTGGTGGTGAAAGTGGTCTGCGGAAAGTTGGTTTAGGCGGCATTCACCCCTTAACGCGGCGTTATGCTTAATCACGTAAAATCAGTGGTTTATGGTTTTTCTTTGTTCCCTCGGCTTGTTAGTTTCGAGTTCATCGGCAAGTTAGCTTCATTGGGCGCTATTTTCTGGACATCAATTCTTTGGCGCTGGAAATTCAGAGAATTGCCTCAATCAGTTTTCGCGTAAGCGAGAGGTAAGGGCAGTTGGCTCACTCAGAACTTTGAACTTAGGTTTTTGAGTTTTAGTAGCCGAATTTCAAAGTCATACTTTCAAAATCATGAGTCATTTCAGTTTTTTAGGTTTTGCCTTTTGTTAGCTAATCCTAGTCGAGTTAATCTTGGTTTTGGTAAAATGCGGGCGTTGAAGCTTAAGCATAACAAAGCGTTAAAGTGGGATTTGGCACGCGTGGCATTTTCGGTTTGCGTTGGGTTCAGTGATTAAGTCGCTGTGCGGTAGCTTTTATAGTGCGTGCCTGCACCCCTTAACGCGGCGTTAGCCGTCATGGAGCTTGCTATACTCAAAGTGATAGAATAGTATCACTTTAGTAATCCTTAGGAGCAGCTCTCATGAAAGTAGAACTAGTTACATCACTCAAACGGCAAGCAACCAAGATCCTAGCCGATCTCCACGACACCAAAGAACCAGTGTTAATTACGGAGCATGGTAAGCCATCTGCGTATCTAGTTGATGTTGATGATTACGAGTTTATGCAAAATCGTTTGGCCATTCTCGAAGGTATTGCACGAGGTGAGCGCGCAATAGCTGACGGAAAGGTTGTTGGTCATAATGAAGCCAAGGACAAAATGTCAAAATGGCTGAAGTAATTTGGACTGAACCGGCGTTATCTGACCTAAATGATATCGCTGAGTACATCGCGCTTGAAAATGTCGTGGCTGCAAAGCAACTGGTTCAAGCGATCTTCTCGAAAGTCGAACGTCTAGAAGTTTTCCCAGAGTCAGGTCGTATTCCGCCAGAATTAGAGCATTTGAGTTATCGTGAAGTTGTAGCAAATCCATGTCGTGTTTTCTATAAACAAGACGGTGACAAGGTATTTATTCTGTTTGTTATGCGCGCTGAGAGAGATTTGCGTAAGTTCTTGTTAAGTAGACAATAACCTTGAGGAGTGAGCGGCTAACAAACGCTTTAAGACGGATTCGCAACGCGTGGCATTTGTGGTTTGCGGCAAGTTTAGTGATTTAGGTGTTGTGCGGAAACATCGCATTGCGTTGCTCACCACTTAAGCGGGCGTTATATTTTTAATCAAATTCCGAGTCAAAATCATGGATGAGAGAAGTAGAATTTATCTAGATCAATACCTTAAATCTTTACCTGATGAAGTAGCATCAAACTACACTTCATTTAGTTCAGACTATTTTTGTGCAGATGAATACAATGCAAATGTATGTGCAGACTTAATCCTTCGTGGTGAAAAACGTGCGTCATGTAGCTTAGACTACTGGTACAGTGAAAAAGGCGAATTGTTGCCAGAAGTCGGTCATCTTCAAGTCGTGACAAATTGGGATGGCATGCCAATTTGTATTATAGAAATCACCTCTGTAACTAAGTGTAAATACCATGAAGTAACACCTGAGTTTGCAGCTTTGGAAGGTGAGGGCGACAAGACGCTAGCTTGGTGGCGCAAAGCACATTGGAACTTCTTCTCAAGAGAATGCGTCGAGTTAGGTATATCACCTTCAGAAGATATGCTATTGATATTAGAGCAATTTAAAGTCGTATATAAATAAAAATATAACAAACAGTTCAAGAGGGATTCAGCACGCGTGGCATTTTTGGTATGCGTTGATTTCGGTGTTGAAGTGCTATGCAGCGGCTTGGTCATTGCGTGCTTCGCCCCTTAACTGGGCGTTAGCTGGTAGGAGGTTATATGGAAATTAATACCGACTTTGAGAAGATGAGCTTTCATGATGTATCTATCAGTGATGTTTCCAGAACTGACTCCAAGATCATCATCGTTCTCAGTGGTATTTTCATCAGCAAAGAGCACCCAAGTTCCAATGGAAAAGATCTAATTGTTCAGAATGGGGTGATGACTCTATACAACGTGTCTAATGAAAAAAGCCTCACTTGGTTGAATGATGTGGCACCTGTCAGTCACAAAATTCCAGAGTACCCGATTGACGAAATCATGAATGCGAAGTTTGATGGGAGTACATTCCACTTTGATGGCTTTAAGGAAGCGATGCCTTGGCATGAGTGGTTTATTCAGGCAACAAGTTTCAACTTGGTAGCTTTCGATGTTGTGGAAACAACCAGCTAACAAGCAATTTAAGAGGGATTCACAACGCTTGGCACTTTTGCTTCTACTTCAAATTTAGTGTTTATGGCGCAATGCATTAGGTTGGGTGGAGGCGTTGTTCACCCCTTAATTGGGCGTTATGCTCTAGGAGAAAATTTTGCTCGATTTGCTTAAAAAAGTAGTTCTAATTAACTTCTTAGC
>NZ_JAKGCY010000042.1:0-3097 GCF_021852965.1 Vibrio floridensis
ACCAAAACTCGCCGCATACCAAAAATGCCACGCGGCATGAATCCCACTTGAACGCCTTGTTATGTTTAAGACTCAAAAGGTTAAGTTTTACGACATCAAGAGCTTAACTCGACTTAGCTTTGAAAACCAAAATCAGGAGCTAAAAAACTGAATTAGCTCATAAATTTGATTGTACTGACATTGAACTTTGACGTCAGAAACCGAAAAACTAAAGCTCTAATTTTGAAATTGAGCAACCTGAGCTGAGCTCACTCAAACACTGCGTTTAAATGAGGCAACTCTCTGAATTTTTAGCGTCCACGAATTGGAGTCCAGAAAACAGTGGCCACTGAAGTCAACTTGCCGACAAAACCGAAATTAGAAAGCCAAGAAAAGATGCAAGCAACTGATTTTACGTGATTAAACATAACGCCCGCCTAAGGGGCTGGCAACGCATTACCACTAAACTCAAACACAACAACCATAACCACCACTGCTCAATGGGACTGGAAACGCCACGCGTTGACAGTCCCTCTTGAGGCGTTTGTTAGGCAAATTCTACAGATATCCACCGACTATCGACATACAGTGTTTTACCGTGCTTTCTTTTTCACCAACAGGAGCCACATAATGAAGTGCTGCTTCGGCGTGCCCTAATCCAGCTAGTTTACAAAGAACCCAAGTCGCCAAGTATTTTGAAGATAAGCACCCACCCGCTGTTGCTATATTCCCTTGCGCATAAAAAGGTTGCTCGAGAACTTTAACACCGGATTCGATAACCCAAGGCTTAGTCGTCAAATCTGTACAAGCTGGAACTTTATCTAGCAAACCTAAAACTGACATCAACAGCGTACCAGAACATTGCCCGCCAATTAGCTGTCTTTGTGGATTGAGGCTCAACTGCGATAACAGTTGATCATCTTGCGCGATTTTTCGTGTAAATATCCCACTACCGAATAACACCGCATCGGCCTTGTTAGCAAAATCTAAAGGTTGTTGAGCGCGAATAGTAACTCCATTCATGGAAGTAACATATTCACTGGGACACGTTATTTGTACATTCCAACCGAACTCTTTCATGCGGTTTAAAATGCCGGCAGCAATAAATGAGTCCAGTTCATTGAAACCATCAAAAGTGAGTACCGCAATATCCATATCGAACTCCATTTGCCTAACGCCCGCCTAAGGGGCTGGCAACGCGTAACACTAAATTCAATCTCAACAACCGAAACCACCGCGGCTCATTGGGACTGGAAACGCTACGCGTTGACAGTCCCTCTTGAGGCGTTTGTTAGCTTCGTAGCCTATTGTTTCACAATGACTTTTTAACATATTTGCTTGAAATGCATTTTACGCAAAAGCATCACACAAACACACATCCAACGCCAAAAGCTGTGACGTTGGTTACCAAAACTCAAAACGATCAAGGCTAAGTTGGCCACGGTTAAGAGTTCGCGACAAAGAAAGCAAGATCACAGCGAAGATGCAGCCTCTTGTGAAACCAAACTTTCCGTGTGGAACATCCAACAATATTGAAGCATCAAGGTTTGGTGGCTTTCAACAACTTGAAATAGCTGAACTTTCAACACTTTCTATCAAATCAGCATCAGAACAACGCGAAAGCTAAGTTGTGGAATTTGAACGCTAAAAGCTGATTTTTCACAACAGATGAACTTAGATTTTGATTATTTTAGCCTTTAAGAAGCTAACGCCCGCTTAAGGGGCAGACAACGCTGCTACAAACTTACCGCTTAACACCGTAATCACCGGAACCAATGCATAGTAAAAATGCCGCGCGTTGGCTGTCCCTCTTGAAGCGTTTGTTAACTGTATTTTTTCACCATGTGCAACTCAATCATATGCAAGGCTACTAACGAGATCGTAACTACATTGCTCATATATAAGTATCGACTATACGAAATACTTCTTTCTGCACCAGTCCCACCACTTCGATACATTATAACTTCCCCTTCCCTCCACGCAGAAGCGTGATGAGAGCCATTTCTGAGGCTAGAATCTAATGAATCACTGAACTTGGAAAACCTCTCATTTTCTTTAAAGGGACCATCTTTTTTAGCTTTTTCAACATCTTTTATGTATTGAGGCAATGTTAAACGTAGAAAAGTGTCATAGTTTCGACCATTTTCAAGGTTATTTAAGCAAGCTAGGACAGTAAAATTTGAAGTTAGGGATTCATAAACTTCACCATAAAATAGTTTAATTACGTCAAAGTTCTTTGAGCCAACCATAAGATCATCGACATCTGAATTGTTTATGCGAGCCCTGTAGGCTAGCTGACCAAGAATTTCCCTAAAATTGAAAAAGCTGCTCAACGCAGACAAATATCGTTGTGCGTTCTCCGTACGTAAAGAAGTTTGATAAAAATCATAGAACTCATCTAGCTTCCCTTCTTCATAAAGCTGATCGATTAGTTCAGCCACCGGCTCAAATAATTCATTTACTCGAGGATAAAACAGAGAATCATAAAACTCGTTCATAACGTCAATATACGAAGAACACTCACACTCAGTAGCTTTAACTTTACTTCTCTGTTTGTTGTAACCAATCAGAAGCTTTTGAATAGGCTTATCTTTACCGTCTAAGTGAGACAATTGATAAAGAGCTTTGACTTGCCCCCACAATGTATCAGCATTGGGAATGTCAAACTGAGATGCTACATCTTGTAAAAAATGTCCGGGACGTCCTCGCATGTAGGGGATCAACAATTCGACACCTTCAATCGATGGGAAGTACGTCTCGTCGTGAAATTTGTCGACAGGGAAACAAAAGTTCGGGTGTAAATTTATAATTGTCTTGGTTCGGTCAAACCCACCAAGTTTGCAATTTTCCACAACTTCAATATGTCCTCTAGGAGGGCTTGAGCGGACAGCAATACCTATTGATTGTTCACAATCTAAACAGTCAAAATAATGCCTTTGAAAAGAATCTAAGCCTATTGCAACACGAACAAAATACTCTCTATGGCAGATCTGACATTCTACATTTTGACTAATTACCACCGTATGGTCTCCAAATACAGTTAACGCCACGTTAAGGGGCGCAGGCACGTAATAAAAAAGTGACCGCATCACACCTTAACCACTAAACCCAACGCAAA
>NZ_JAKGCY010000043.1:0-3089 GCF_021852965.1 Vibrio floridensis
CGCCAGTAATAACAACTACTTTTTGAACGCTCATTATTCATCCTTTAAACGCTGAATTTGATGTAATGCATAACGCCGCGTTAAGTGGTGAGCAACGCAGACCACTGCACTTAAAGTATTGTGTCGTAAACACTAAAGCTGAAGCAAACCAAAAATGCCGAGCGTTGGGAATCCGTCTTAAACGCTTTGTTAAACCGCACTTTCAGCCTCGTACTCTTGTTCAATTAGCTCAAATACTTCGGCACGATCATCAACGCCGAAATACTCATGAAGTAATAAATATTTCCATACAAAATTCTGAGCAGCGTTGAGGTTAGTAGGTTCAAGAAATTCGCTGTCGCTAAAACCATGGCGCTTCAATAAACTGGCATATGACTGCTCATGATTGGATATGCCCAAATATTTGTTACACATGTCGTAAAAGCAATCCATCAAATCACTATATAGGTCATTGCTTGGTGCACAAACGTCGGCAACACACTTAATACCACCTTTCTCAAGCAACAGCTAATAGGTTTGCAACGGGTCTCTCCAAGAACAACTAACAACTTTCCTTAATTGATAGGTAAGCCCTCTAAATTCAGGTGGTAAGTAGATTGCAATACTCGCCAAAGACTCTATTACTTCCTCGTCTAACTTTACCCTTTTACTTTCAAAATCGGGAAGAATTCCGCCTTTGTTAAAGATCAAGGAAACGTACGTGTTGTACATCATTTTGTGTTCAGAAATTGCGCCATTAAATTGCTCAAGAATTGGAAGGACCCTCTCCAACTTAACTTTTTCGAATTCAGCTTGTTGTAGCGCTAAATCTTTTTGAATTTGAAGTGCAGAGTTAACTTCTTGTTTCTGTAAATCTAAACGATTTTGAAACCACTTTTCCGCTAACCCTTTTAGAACCCATTTCCATATAGCTATTGCAGCAACAACTGATACAGCCCACTCACCAAGATTCAGAAATTTAATCGTTTCTAACATGTTTCCCCTTTGTAGAGACTTATGCGGTTTAACGCCCAATTAAGGTGTGAAGCACGCAATGACCAAGCCGACGCATTGCACTTCAACACCAAAACCAACGCATGATAAAAATGCCACGCGTGCTGAATCACTCTTAAATTGTTTGTTAGCTTATTGATTTATCGGGAGTTATAAGCATATGCACTGCACTTATTGGTTCTTTTAGCAACTGGAGGCTTTGAGGCGTAGCTACAATAAACATTGGAGTGGCTAACCTTAGCAAACGGCTCCATAACAGCAGACTTTAAATACAGCTCGTCATAACCATGAGCTTCCCTTTCAAGTTCTCCAATGATCTGTTTAAGAAATCGTATAATTGAAATTGAATTATCTTCGATATCCATTTGTTCAGCATATTCATATGCAGAAAGTGGTTTGCCTTTGCTTGCGTTATGTTTATAACCATGACTATGTTCAAAATTTCTAATTGAAACGTATCTATGCACTAGTTCTTCAACATTATTCAAACGACACTGCATTTCAAAAATATTATTACTTTGTGTCCAAGAGCTGTTTCTTTTAAAGCTACCATCCTTATTTACCTTAGGTCTTCCACCTTCATAGTCATACCTTTCATCCGAGTCATGAATAATATGTTGACGGATCTTAAAGTGACCAAGAACTTCCATGAAGAATGTCATGTTTGTCTTTGACAGAGCATTTAACACAAACACTTCTTTATCTGGATAGTACTTTTCAATCAGAGTTCTTAGAACTATAGCCTCAGTATCGCCTTCTACCATGATGACATCATCAGAAAAAAATGTTTCGCATAAATGAGGATTAAAGCGATTGAGCATCAAAATTCGGTCTTTAACCACCTTTCTATTTGCAAAAACATCATTGCTTGACTGGTATACAACGGTCTCACCATTTTGCTTTTTAACAAACCTAGCCAAAGAAGTATGATCACGACTTAAATCGATCAACTGGGGATCATGTGAAACACAGAGCACCTGATAGTTTTCCTGCTCAGCTATGTTATATAGTGTATTTTTAAACTTTCTTTTATTTGCAGGATGCAAATATAATTCAGGCTCTTCAAATAAAATTATATGCTTTTCATCTTTAGTCGTATCCCTAAAGAAGCCCAAAATATTAATAATTGCTTGTCTAATTAAACCATGTCCATGCAGATCAAAGGCTTGACCATCACCCTTATCCACTTCATTTAATTTATCTAGCGCATCATTCAGCTCTTTCTCTTCATTAGTATTATTACTAATTGCGACACTAAAATCTTTTTCAAAAGCCTTTGTAATATCTGCTTCTTTGTTAGGGTTTGAAGCTATATTTAGCTTTAAATCTGGGAAAGTTTCACAAAAGTACCTATTTGCACCTTCATTAATTTCGCTAATATAACC
The DNA here is from genome assembly GCF_021852965.1 of Vibrio floridensis. NCBI lineage: Bacteria > Pseudomonadati > Pseudomonadota > Gammaproteobacteria > Vibrionales > Vibrionaceae > Vibrio > Vibrio floridensis. Next base: position 2,379 of record NZ_JAKGCY010000043.1, read on the forward strand.
ATCAGTTTCCACTCTATCTTGTAGAGCTTTAATAGCAGACATTGCTGCTTCATATTCTTTTTCATGGTTAGCCTTGAGTTTATTTAGTAATTTACTCTTTATCTCTTTTTCAATCCAGTCCGTTAGAGACTTCACACTTGGGATTGCTTCAATATAAATTATATTCGGGGTTACCTTTGTCAAGAAAGTCTCTAACCCACCAAACCCATCAGGGACATACTCATTTTTCTCAACGGAAAATGTTTCTTTTTTGGCTTTTTTCCCTACTTCCGTCCATGTTTTTCTGAACTTAACTTCATTCTCTTCACTGACCCATTTATCAAAACCATTTTTTAAAAAGTAATCATTATCACTATCTTCTTTGACGTAGATAGCTTCTATAACTATATTGTTTTCCGAGTTTTGATCATAGAAATCAGTAATTTTCGCGGCTTGATTTGGTTTTACAAAGTATTGATAAGCATGGAGAATACTTGATTTTCCAATATTATTTTTTCCGAATATAAAAACTATATTGTTATCAATGAAATTGATAACGTTTTCATCTCCATTGATAGCTCTAAAGCTAAATATTTTCAGGCTTTTTAATTTCATTTTTATCTCTTATAATTTTCGCCAAACTGACCAAATAAGCTAACGCCAAATTAAGCTGCTACCAACGCACAATGTCACTTACAGCAATGTACCGTAATCACAAAACTCACTGGAACT
>NZ_JAKGCY010000044.1:0-3029 GCF_021852965.1 Vibrio floridensis
GAGTCCATCAAAACCCTTTGGGTGTTGTATGGTTAAGCCTCACGGGCAATTAGTACAGGTTAGCTCAACGCCTCACAGCGCTTACACACCCTGCCTATCAACGTTCTAGTCTCGAACAACCCTTTAGGATACTTAAAGTATCAGGGAAGACTCATCTCAGGGCTCGCTTCCCGCTTAGATGCTTTCAGCGGTTATCGATTCCGAACTTAGCTACCGGGCAATGCGTCTGGCGACACAACCCGAACACCAGAGGTTCGTCCACTCCGGTCCTCTCGTACTAGGAGCAGCCCCCTTCAATCTTCCAACGCCCACGGCAGATAGGGACCGAACTGTCTCACGACGTTCTAAACCCAGCTCGCGTACCACTTTAAATGGCGAACAGCCATACCCTTGGGACCGACTTCAGCCCCAGGATGTGATGAGCCGACATCGAGGTGCCAAACACCGCCGTCGATATGAACTCTTGGGCGGTATCAGCCTGTTATCCCCGGAGTACCTTTTATCCGTTGAGCGATGGCCCTTCCATTCAGAACCACCGGATCACTATGACCTGCTTTCGCACCTGCTCGAACCGTCATTCTCGCAGTTAAGCGGGCTTATGCCATTGCACTAACCTCACGATGTCCAACCGTGATTAGCCCACCTTCGTGCTCCTCCGTTACTCTTTGGGAGGAGACCGCCCCAGTCAAACTACCCACCAGGCACTGTCCGCAACCCCGATTAGGGGCCAACGTTAGAACATCAAACATACAAGGGTGGTATTTCAAGGACGGCTCCAACGCAACTGGCGTCACGTCTTCAAAGCCTCCCACCTATCCTACACATGTAGGTTCAATGTTCAGTGCCAAGCTGTAGTAAAGGTTCACGGGGTCTTTCCGTCTAGCCGCGGGTACACTGCATCTTCACAGCGATTTCAATTTCACTGAGTCTCGGGTGGAGACAGCGTGGCCATCATTACGCCATTCGTGCAGGTCGGAACTTACCCGACAAGGAATTTCGCTACCTTAGGACCGTTATAGTTACGGCCGCCGTTTACCGGGGCTTCGATCAAGAGCTTCGCTTACGCTAACCCCATCAATTAACCTTCCGGCACCGGGCAGGCGTCACACCGTATACGTCATCTTACGATTTTGCACAGTGCTGTGTTTTTAATAAACAGTTGCAGCCACCTGGTATCTGCGACTCTCGTCAGCTCCATCCGCAAGGGACTTCACCATCAAGAGCGTACCTTCTCCCGAAGTTACGGTACCATTTTGCCTAGTTCCTTCACCCGAGTTCTCTCAAGCGCCTTGGTATTCTCTACCCGACCACCTGTGTCGGTTTGGGGTACGATTCCTTACAATCTGAAGCTTAGAGGCTTTTCCTGGAAGCATGGCATCAATGACTTCACTACCGTAGTAGCTCGACGTCGTGTCTCAGCCTTAAGAGTATCCGGATTTACCTAAACACTCAGCCTACGCACTTGAACCTGGACAACCGTCGCCAGGCCCACCTAGCCTTCTCCGTCCCCCCATCGCAATTGTAAGAAGTACGGGAATATTAACCCGTTTCCCATCGACTACGCTTTTCAGCCTCGCCTTAGGGGTCGACTTACCCTGCCCCGATTAACGTTGGACAGGAACCCTTGGTCTTCCGGCGGGGAGGTTTTTCACCCCCCTTGTCGTTACTCATGTCAGCATTCGCACTTCTGATACCTCCAGCATGCTTTACAACACACCTTCAACGGCTTACAGAACGCTCCCCTACCCAATATCTAAAAGATATTGCCGCAGCTTCGGTTTACAGCTTAGCCCCGTTACATCTTCCGCGCAGGCCGACTCGACTAGTGAGCTATTACGCTTTCTTTAAATGATGGCTGCTTCTAAGCCAACATCCTAGCTGTCTAAGCCTTCCCACATCGTTTCCCACTTAGCTGTAATTTGGGACCTTAGCTGGCGGTCTGGGTTGTTTCCCTCTCCACGACGGACGTTAGCACCCGCCGTGTGTCTCCCGGATAGTACTTACTGGTATTCGGAGTTTGCAAAGGGTTGGTAAGTCGGGATGACCCCCTAGCCTTAACAGTGCTCTACCCCCAGTAGTATTCGTCCGAGGCGCTACCTAAATAGCTTTCGGGGAGAACCAGCTATCTCCGAGTTTGATTGGCCTTTCACCCCTAGCCACAAGTCATCCGCTAATTTTTCAACATTAGTCGGTTCGGTCCTCCAGTTGATGTTACTCAACCTTCAACCTGCCCATGGCTAGATCACTCGGTTTCGGGTCTATATCCAGAGACTATGACGCCCAGTTAAGACTCGGTTTCCCTACGGCTCCCCTAGATGGTTAACCTTGCCACTGAATATAAGTCGCTGACCCATTATACAAAAGGTACGCAGTCACACCACGAAGGTGCTCCTACTGCTTGTACGTACACGGTTTCAGGTTCTATTTCACTCCCCTCACAGGGGTTCTTTTCGCCTTTCCCTCACGGTACTGGTTCACTATCGGTCAGTCAGGAGTATTTAGCCTTGGAGGATGGTCCCCCCATATTCAGACAGGATAACACGTGTCCCGCCCTACTCGATTTCACTGAACATGCATCTACAACTACGGGACTATCACCCTGTATCGTCGGACTTTCCAGACCGTTCGTCTAACACATGTAAAGCTTAAGGGCTAATCCAATTTCGCTCGCCGCTACTTTCGGAATCTCGGTTGATTTCTTTTCCTCGGGGTACTTAGATGTTTCAGTTCTCCCGGTTCGCTTCATTGAGCTATGTATTCACTCAATGATACTGGCTTATGCCAGTGGGTTTCCCCATTCGGAAATCGTAGACTCAAGTGGCTGTTACTGCCTCATCTACGCTTATCGCAAGTTACTACGTCCTTCATCGCCTCTGACTGCCAAGGCATCCACCGTGTACGCTTAGTCACTTAACCATACAACCCCAAAGGGTCTTTGTTAAACAACCAAAGTTGCTATCTCATTATTTGAATGAGCGAGATAGCGTTGATTTTGCCGGACTCAATTTCGAATAGTCACTATAAGTGAC
>NZ_JAKGCY010000045.1:0-3003 GCF_021852965.1 Vibrio floridensis
TCCTTAGCTCAGTCGGTAGAGCGACGGACTGTTAATCCGCAGGTCGCTGGTTCGAGCCCAGCAGGAGGAGCCACATTTAAAAAGCCGCATCAATGATGCGGCTTTTTTTTTCGTTTCTAGTTCATCAAATTTACTTGGTCATCCATCACCCAAAACTGGAGCATTTTTCTTCAATAAGTTGGCAAGTGTGCAACTCAGTTCTATACCTATAGTATCAATAGTCTGAGTGACAGAATAAGTATGCCCCGATCCACAGAACAGAAACCATTATTCGTCATTGCTGCAGAAGTCTCGGCAGAGCTAAATCGTGGGGTTAAAATAGCCAAACAGCTTCAGCTTGTTGCCAGTAATGCCAGAGCATTAGCGTTGAGAGCCGGTCAAAGTGCTGCGGGTTTTCGACCAGTTACAGACTCAATTGACGAGCTAGTTCTACTGACCTTTCATTCTTCCAGCACCATCAATCTTAAAGCGCAGCAACTCAGTCAAATCGCCACCGAACGTACACGAGCTCAATTTGTGCTAGAGCGGCTGGATCATGTGGTTGTATTAGCAGGTAACGCACGCTTCGCAGCCAGCTTATCAAGTGCTAAATCACGTTCACAAGAGGAATATACACTTCTTAATCAGCTATTCAGAACGCAAGCTAAAGACCTCCAGGAAGCTTTACAAGAACTTTATGACCAGTTACGTATTGCTCAGATAATTTCCACAATGCTGAGTGTTGAAGCATCTCAAGTCGATGAGCGCTATCGAGAGCAACTCAATACCATAGCGGATAGCGTGACCAAGTTCTCTGACGCCATTCGTCTTCATGTTTCCCAATCACTTAAACTTTTCTCACTCTTTTTATAAGCAAGGAAGTTTCATTATGCGTTCAGAAATTCTTTACCAAGAGGGGAACCACCAGTGGTTAATGTTTGGTAGAGATCCACACAAGCCAGATAAGATCATCGATACCAACCAATATATGATCATACACAACGGTCAGGCTATGCTGCTTGACCCTGGTGGTATCGAACTTTTCTCTGCAATGCTGAGTAGCGTTGTTAAAGAAGTCCCACTTGAACAAATAACACATTTGTTCGCCTCGCATCAGGACCCTGACATTATCTCCTCTCTTGGATTATGGGATAAAACTTTGCCTAAAGCCACTTTGCACTCTCCATGGCTTTGGGAGGGATTTATACGTCACTTTGGTATGGAGTCGATTCACTTCTCACCGATAAGAGATGATGGGGGGAGCGTTTCTATCGCGGGGCTTGAGATACAGTTCATACCCGCACACTACATGCATTCCTCTGGTAACTTTTCAGTCTATGATTCAGATGCAAAAATCTTGATGTCCGGCGATATTGGAGCAGCGTTAGACAAACTTGATGCTCCCATTTTCGTTACTGACTTTAACTCACACAAAGAAAAAATGGCCTACTTTCACCAACGATGGATGCCATCAGAAAAAGCCAAATCCAAATGGATAGAACATGTCAGTAAACTCGATATCGAGATGATGTGCCCACAGCATGGTGGCATATTCAAAGGTGATGATGTGAAACGCTTTCTAGAATGGCTGGATAAATTAGAGGTAGGAATTGCAGTATAGGCTCAGTGACGAATACCAATTGATGAAAATATGCTGTAGTCAAAGCAACTCATACCAATCTAACTAAAAATATGATCTAATTGAGGCTGTTACTTCTTCGTGATAAATGACGCTATGTACAGTCTCAATAACATTGATTTCAAAAAACTTGCTAGCCAACAAAAATCTATTCAAATGAAGATGCGATTGCTCGCATTGGCCCATTTTAAAGATGGCCACTCTCGAACCCAAATTGCTAAGTTCCTTAAGGTAAGCAGAACCAGTGTGAATAAATGGGTACAAACCTTCCTTGAAGAAGGGCTTGAAGGACTGCAAGAGAAACCAAGAACGGGTCGCCCAGCATTTCTTAACGCGGAGCAGCGAGAACAATTAGGTCAGTATATAAAAGCTCGAGCAATGGATTCGTCTGGCGGTCGATTAACTGGTAACGATATTCATCCTTATATCGTTAATGAATTTGGCAAACACTACCACCCAGATTCGATCTACTACTTGCTCAACCATATGGGCTTTTCTTGGATAACTTCACGCTCCAAGCACCCTCGTCAATCCCAGCAAATCCAAGACGATTTTAAAAAAATTCAAAATTGAAACGATCCTTAAGATCCCCGGTCACATGGGGCTTGATAACGTCGATGTCTGGTTTCAAGATGAAGCAAGATTTGGCCAGCAAAACACGACAACTCGACTTTGGGCTGAGCGTGGCTCAAGACCAAGAGTGGTAAAACAGCAGCAGTTTGAATATGCGTATTTGTTTGGCTCAGTATGCCCCGCTAGAGGTATTGGTGAGGTAATGGTCGTTCCTTGGGTGAACAAGAACATAATGGTTGAGCATCTGAAGCAGATCTCCGCGGTGACCGAAAAAGGTCGTCACGCAGTGGTCATTATGGACGGCGCGAGTTGGCATACCAATGACATTGCTGAGCCATTTGATAATGTCAGTATCATCAAGCTTCCACCCTATTCCCCAGAGCTCAACCCGATAGAACAAGTGTGGAGTTGGTTAAGACAACACCATCTCGCTAATCAATCTTTTGCGAATTACGAAGACATTGTCTCCAAAGTATGTAGGGCTTGGAATAGTTTTTTGGAATGTTCGACCAGAGTCAGACAGATGTGCTCGAGAAGATGGATAGACCTGACCAGTCAATTTTCCAGATTGGTCTAAAACAAAAAAGTCTCAACATAGTTGAGACTTTAATAAATTCCTTGGAAGAAATATGGCAGGGGTGGAGAGATTCGAACTCCCAACACGCGGATTTGGAATCCGCTGCTCTGCCAATTGGAGCTACACCCCTGCAGTTCGTGTTTAATGAGACGACTCTCGAATAAGTGGCGGAGCGGACGGGACTCGAACCCGCGACCCCCGGCGTGACAGGCCGGTATTCTAACCAACTGAACTA
>NZ_JAKGCY010000046.1:0-2858 GCF_021852965.1 Vibrio floridensis
CCCACCGTCATCTTGAGTAAAGAAACTCCAGCTATTCGGTAGTTCTTGGTCTATTTCGCAAAGCACAAAATGCCACAGTTGATTTTGAAAACCGCTTTCCCAGCAGTCGAGATAGTGAGCACTTGATACATTAGATAACCCAGATTCTTCTTCCAGTTCTCTCAAAGCGGCACTTTCGATAGAAATATCCGACGGCTCTAGTGTTCCTTTAACAAGTTGAACCTCAGCTAATGGATGTTCAAACAACAGTAACTCACGATAGTTTCCTGATTTTCTGAGCACTACAGGGCAGACTTTTACTTCCCTTTTTCGGATTCTTTCTTCCACTGAACTCTCCCGTGCATATAACGCCCTGCTAAGGGGTGAGCAATGCACTACAAAAGCTACCGCACACCAACTTAATCACAAAACTCACCGCATACCAAAAATGCCACGCATTGCGAATCCCTCTTAAGCAGTTTGTTAGCCCAATTTACCCAACGTTAGCGTACGATAGCTTCCGCAACCAATACCGTTGTCTTGGTAGCCAGCCAAACTTTCAAACACATTAAAATGCGAAACGACGATTACCTTAGAATAATGCGTGTATCGTGATAACACACTTTCTGCACGATTTCTAAGCGCTATCCAAGACTCATACGGAACATTATTGGGCTCCGCATTATTTTTTAGCGAAGCGCGATACTCATGCCAACGGCGATCTCTTTCTTGAAGATCTACATAACCACCATCCAAGTCCGCTCGCCACTCTCGTAGGTCATGTTCAACAAAGAGTTCTAAACCGAGTTTACGATTAATGATTTCGGCAGTTTGTAGTGCTCTTGTATAAGGTGAAGAGATGATAACTTCTGCTTTCTCGAGCTGAATTTCTTGAGCAACAGCTCGCAACTCATGGATGTGCTCTCGATGTAAAGGAGCATAATCTTTTTCAAGCTGGCTCATTTTTCGCTCGTCAGATAACGAGTAGTCAGGCACTCCATGCCTTACAAATACAACTTCCATTCGTCCCTGAATCTCCATTTTTACCGAATTGGGCTAACGCCCTGTTAAGGGGTGAGCAACGCAATACAAAAGCAGCCGCATACCACCTTAATCACTTAAACCAACGCATAGTAAAAATGCTACGCGTTGCGAATCCCTCTTGAACAGTTTGTTAGGTGCTTACAATCCCGGGTACTTTCCGTCTGAATCGACATAATCAACGGCTTCTAGGAACCACTTACCATTATTACTTTTTTTCATCCTATACTCATAGTCCGCTACAAAACCTGTGCTGTCAGTATGCTTTGTAGTGATTATCGCTCTGTTTTCTATCATTTCTTCTGTTACGATAGTTTCATTCTCTGGGTCATGAGATGACTCAGATCCAAATGCTATTGGCTCACCAACAAAGTCTGACTGACAATATTTAGATAGTATATTCTTTGTATATAACTCGCTGGCGAGTTGCATTGCACCACCACTGTGCTTAACTTCCGATTTTGTTAGTTTATATGCTTTGTCGTTCCAGTCTTTATAATCGATCAGATACGATTTCACCAATAGCCGAGGAGATTCGAATGTATTTCGAGAGCACAATGTAATTAACCATGAGATAAAGCTATCGATAAATTTCATAAACACATATTTCTCCTATTCGCATTGGCACCTAACGCCGCATTAAGGTGTGAGCAGCGCTTGGCTATACTTGAGCGCAGCGAAACTGCCAAGCGTTGCGAATCACTCTTAAATGCTTTGTTATAACGCAATAGCTGAAGCTACTTTGGCTAGCATTTTATTTTTGTCTTCCAAATAAGGAATTTGCTTTGCGACTTTCTGCGCTAGACTAAACTTGTTTTGACTAATGCTCATTTCGGCTATCCTAGACAACGCTTTACTTTTATCTTCTAGATACGGTATTTCTTCCGCAAAACGATAGGCGTTGTCCAAATCACCTTTGTCTATCAGTTTTTCAACAGCCCCAGATAGTGCCTTACTTCGATCTTCTAAGTATGGAAGCGAGCTTATTGTGTCCAGCATTGCACCTACACGACTCTCATACTCATCTTCTAGTTCAGGTTCATTGTTCCTCATTGTGTCACTTGGTGTATTTCTAGTCAGTTCTGGAGATGCAAAGTGATTCAGTATGCCTTTAATAGATTCAGTGAAGATTGAAGATACTTTATTTCTCACCTCAGCCTTATTTACTGACTCGGGATCAAGGTGATAAGTCAAAACCCTACGACCACGTAAATCGAAAGGAAGATGCTCCGCACCACCAAAATGAGTGTTCATCACTAAAATAATTTTCTTCCATCCCAAAGTACCAATTGCATAACCCAGCTCTAATATTACATTAGGGTTCGGTACTAGTCGGGTAGTTCCTTTTAAGCCACTGTTTATAAATGATATATCGCATACGAATACGTCGCTTCCTTCTATTTTATTGAAGATTGTATGCACGATATCTGGAGAACCCAACTCATCTTGAGTGTCTCGGTCTAAGAAGGGAGTCATTGCAAAAGAGTCATCGGCTTTAAGTTGTTTGATAGCTTTCTCTAAAGCATCACTTATAAAGCCACGATTAGATTTGTTAGGCAAGTCAGATTGCCATGAATAAAATATCTTTTTTTCCACTATTAACGCCTTGAGATGATAACTGCAATTTGTCGAATGATAACAGAATAGCTGCCCATATGGTTTTAAAATCATCCCTGCGTTATAACGCCGCGTTAAGGGGTGAATGCCGCATAAACCAACTTCCCGCAGACCACTTTCACCACTGAAACTCACTGCATACCAAAAAATGCCACGCGGCATGAATCCCACTTGAACGCCTTGTATGGATAATAACTAACGAATCAGGGTAAGGTGAGACC
>NZ_JAKGCY010000047.1:0-2298 GCF_021852965.1 Vibrio floridensis
TTTTTGGTATGCGGCGAGTTTTGGTGGTGAAAGTGGTCTGCGGGAAGTTGGTTTAGGCGGCATTCACCCCTTAACGCAGCGTTATGCTTAATCACATAAAATCAGTTGTTTATGGTTTTTCTTTGTTCCCTTGGCTGATTGGTTTTGTGCTTGTCGGCAAGTTGGCTTCAGTGGGCGCTGTTTTCCGGACACTTATTTTTTGGCGCTGGAAATTCAAAGAGTTGCCTCAATCAGTTTTCGCGTAAGCGCGAGGTTGGGGCAGTTGGCTCAAACAGAGCTTTGAACTTAGGTTTTTGAGTTTTAGCAGCCAAATTTCCAAGCCTGATTTTCAAAAATTATGAGTCATTTCGGTTTTCTACATTTTGGCTTTTGTTTGTAAATCAAAGTCGAGTTAATCTTGGTTCTAGTAAAGCTTAAACCATTGAAGCTTAAGCATAACAAGGCGTTTAAGAGGGATTCATGCCGCGTGGCATTTTTGGTATGCGGTGGGTTTTGGTGGTGAAAGTGGTCTGCGGAAAGTTGGTTTAAGCGGCATTCACCCCTTAACGCAGCGTTATGCTTAATCACGTAAAATCAGTGGTTTATGGTTTTTCTTTGTTCCCTCGGCTGATTGGTTTTGTGCTTGTCGGCAAGTTGACTTCATTGGGCGCTGTTTTTCGGACACTTATTCTTTGGTGCTGGAAATTCGGAGAATTGCCTCAATCAATTTTCAGGTAAGCACGAGGCTAGGGCTGCTGGCTCAATCAGCAATTTGATCTTAGGTTTTTGAGTTTTAGCAGCCAAATTTCAAAGTCTGATTATCAAAAGTTATGAGTCATTTCAGTTTTCTACGTTTTGGCTTTTGTTTGTAAATCAAAGTCGAGTTAATCTTGTTTCCAGAAAAACGTAACCCATTGAAGCTTAAGCATAACAAGGCGTTTAAGTGGGATTCATGCCGCGTGGCATTTTTAGTATGCGGTGTTTTTGGGTGGTGAAAGTTGTCTGCGGAAAGTTGGTTTGGGCGGCATTCACCCCTTAACGCAGCGTTAGCTTCTTGAAGAGAAAATCATCAAAATCTGGGTTTAATTGCTTTAAAAATTCAGCCTTTAGCGTTCAAATTTCACAACTTGGCTTTCGAGTTTTTCTGATGCTAATTTGGTAGAAAGTGTTGAATTTTCAGCAGTTTCAAAGTTGCTGAAATCCATCAAACCTCGATGCTTCACTTTTGTTGGATGTTCCACACGGAAAGTTTAGCTTCACAAAAGGCTGCATCATCGCTGAAGTAGCGCTTTCTTTGATGTGGATTCTTCAAGTGATCAACTTAACCTTGAGCGCTGTGAGTTTTGGCAGCCAACTTCACAGCTTTTTGCGTTGGACGTATGTTTGCTTGATGCTTTTGCGTAAAATTACTTTCAAGAAAATGTGTTAAAAAGTCATTGTGAAACAATAGGCTACGAAGCTAACAAACGCCTCAAGAGGGACTGTCAACGCGCGGCGTTTCCAGTCCCAATGAGCCGCGGTGGTTACGGTTGTTGTGTTTGAGTTTAGTGGTAATGCGTTGCCAGCCCCTTAGGCGGGCGTTATACCTTATCGGAGAAAATTACATGGAGTTAGTTGTACCATCGCAAGAGTTTAAGTCTGCGTTTGAACGGTTCTATGAGGACTTTGCTCAAAACGATGTTGAAAATGCTGAGTATTACCTTGAAGGTAAAGTTGATTTTTCCAAATATGTTCAGCGCTTGAGTGACGAAGCTACGGGTATAAACTTACGTGACGGTTATGTACCATGTAGTCATTTCTGGCTGATAGATAGTACAAGGTCTATTCTCGGAGCTATTCGGGTTCGCCATAATATCGACAATGATTTCCTCTCTTTAGAAGGTGGGCATATTGGTTACGATATAGCCCCCTCATATCGTAGAAAGGGTAACGGTAAGTTAATGCTGAAGTTGGCGCTTTCGAAAGCTTCCGCTCTTGGCATCGAGCGAGCACTGCTGACTGCTGATGAAGATAACTTTGCATCGCGTGGTGTTATCGAAGCTAACGGTGGTGAGTTTGAAAAAATCGTTATAGGTAAGGTGTTTCCAAATCCTTTGGCTAGGTATTGGGTCAGCTGTAAGTAACGGTATAACAAAGCGTTTAAGAGGGATTTGGCACGCGTGGCATTTTCAGTTTGCGTTGAGTTCGGTGGTTACGGCGCTGTGCGGTAGCTTTTGTATTGCGTGCCTGCACCCCTTAACGCGGCGTTATGGCAATTAGGAGTTAGTACGATGAAATACGAAGTTAGTACCCTTATCAAGAGACCCGATTTAATAAATC
>NZ_JAKGCY010000048.1:0-2282 GCF_021852965.1 Vibrio floridensis
ATAGAGAACTTTAGTTGCAGCTAAAGTCTGGGTCTCACCTTACCCTGATTCGTTAGTTATTATCCATACAAGGCGTTAAAGAGGGATTCGTGCCGCGTGGCGTTTTTGGTATGCGGTGAGTTTTGGTGGTGAAGGTGGTCTGCGAAAGGTTGGTTTATGCGGCACTCACCCCTTAACGCGGCGTTATGCAGATGTAATCTTCACATTGAGAACTTAGTATGAAAATGGATACCGACAGGCTTATTTTGCGTCAGTGGAAAAATGAAGATTATAAACCTTATGCTGAGTTATGCTCTGACGCACATGTGATGAGGTATTTTCTTGCTCCACTTTCACGCGAAGAGAGTTATGAGCAAGCCAATAAAATGCAAAGCCTTATTTCGGAAAGAGGTTGGGGTTTCTGGGCTGTTGAGTTGAAAGAAACTAGGCAGTTTATTGGTTTTGTTGGGTTGCATAGTCAAGATGAAAATAGTGGATTTCCCAATGCCCCTTTTATCGAAATTGGTTGGCGTTTGTCATCGGAGTTTTGGGGTTTAGGCTATGCAGCTGAAGCGGCAAAAAAAGCATTACAATTCGCATTTGAAGAGCTTAATGCTCCTTCAGTTTATGCGTTTACCACGTTGCAAAATCTGCCTTCTCAGCGAGTAATGCTGAAATTAGGAATGGTCAATACGAATCAAGACTTTGGTCATCCAAAGGTGGTTAAAGGTCATCCTCTGGAGCGGCATTGTTTATATAAAATCACTCAGAAACAGTGGTTGGAAAAATCTGCATAACAAACGCCTCAAGAGGGACTGTCAACGCGTGGCGTTTCCAGTCCCAATGAGCTGCGGTGGTTATGGCTGTTGTGTTTGAGTTTTGTGGTAATGCGTTGCCAGCCCCTTAGGCGGGCGTTAGCTTTATAACTCAAGTTTTCGAGTGTAAAAGACAGAGTTATTGTTTACATTTCTGTGGGGTATTTGCCGAAAAGATATTTGTTGGATGTGTAGAATTTGGTTGCGTCAGTTAGTATTTTCTCAACTTACTACGAGGACATACAACATGGCAGATAAGCAAAGCAAGGTTATATTAAACCTACGACGTATAAAGCAACATGGAGAAACGACGTTAGGGAAGCTTACTATTGAGGGGGTTGATAAAAGTTGGTTCGTTTTAGAACCAGGGGGCCCTGATTCGATAGTTGAAGGCTCGGATAAAAGAATTTCAGCTGGCACATACCAAATGAAGCCTTTTGATGGCGGTACCTATAAAAATGTCTATGAGCTAAAAAATGTACCGGGAAGAACTTATATTTTGATGCATTCGGGAAATTATCATGAAAATACCGAGGGTTGCCTAATGCCAGGAAAAAGTTGGGGCGTAATGAGTGACTCCCACTACTATGTCAATAACAGCAAGGTGGCCTTGTCGGAAATTTTCTCTGAGATTAGAAAGTACAAAGAAGCTGAAATTAGAGTTAGTAACAAACTGGAGCAATAACCAATGTTTAGGAAAGTGCTAATTTTATCTCTATTGCTATTTTCTTCTTCTGCAATATCATCGCTCTCTCGCGTAGACTTGAATCTACGCTGGATGCAAGATAATTATACTGTTATTGAAGAGGTTTTGAGTGGGGATTACTCACATATGGTCATTCCCACTGTAAATACCTTAGGTGAAATATGGTTCCACAGAGATGGTGGTGTTTCTGGAGAAGTTTCTCATCTATTGGTAATCGGTTTGACGCATCACACCTCGATTACTTTGGCTGTGCTTTCATCAAAACCTGATTCTTTTTCAAAATGGCTAAATGAACTTCAGGGAATTGTTTTTACGGACTTCAATGGCGGAGAGGTTGAAAGATTGACTCAATCTCATGAAGAGCTTGTTCAGGCTTTGAGAAGATATCTGGCATCAAATCCTCAAGAGGACTTTGCTCATTATGGACAGATATTACTTGAACGAACTGAGGTTATTTCAGTTCGAAGTGTAGACTAGCGATAGGCAACCAAAACAATAACATGTGAAAATAAAGCTAACAAACGCTTCAAGAGGGACAGCCAACGCGTGGCATTTTTACCATGCGTTGGTCTTTGTGATTACGAAGTTATGCGGCAAGTTGGTAATAGCGTTGGCTGCCCCTTAAGCGGGCGTTATGCGCTATTCAAATCTTTATTAACTTTGTCGAAAATACTCAAAGTATTCATGATTGTGCTCAGACCAAACGTTACCATGTTCTTTTTATAAATTGGGGTACGATGCATGAGTATAGATCAACAAGAACGATGGGCTAAAAATAGGGA
>NZ_JAKGCY010000049.1:0-2240 GCF_021852965.1 Vibrio floridensis
ATGCTCAGAGATGGCTGTATGTGGAATGCAGATAGCGCCAAAAATTAACTATTGACGCCATAGTCTCTTGTTATGTTTAAGACTCAAGGGGTTAAGTTTTACGATACCAAGAGCTTAACTCGACTTACCTTTACACACCAAAACCAGAATCTAAAAGACTGAAATGACTAATAATTTTTTGAAAATCAGACTTTAGAATTTGGCTGCTAAAACTCAAAAACCTAAGTTCAAATTTCCGATTGAGCCAGATGCCCTAACCTCGTGCTTACCCGAAAATTGACTGAGGCAGCTCCCTGAATTTTCAGCGCCCAAGAATGGATGTCCAGAAAACACAGCGCCCTATTAAGCCAACTTGCCGACAAGACCAAAATTAGAAAGCCGAGAAAGCAAAGAAAAAATGCAACCAACTGATTTTACGTGATTAAACATAACGCCCAATTAAGGGGTGAGCAACGCTGCCACCCACACCTAAAGCATTGTGCCATAAACACTAAATTTGAAGTAGAACCCAAAATGCCGAGCATTGTGAATCCCTCTTAAATTGCTTGTTATGGCGCTACTCTACGTTATTTTCTTTAAGCCAACTATCCAAATTAGTTAACCCATGCTTCTTACGCCCCCTCGCGACATCAATCGCAAGAAACAGACCGGTAAACACACCAAAGAACAAAGACGCATACACCTGAGAAACAGAAAAACCCTGAAATTGCCAAATGAAGAGCCACATGAACCCACCCCAAAAAACAGCGCCAAAAACTGATTGAAGGACAAATAGTTTCAACGGACTTTCAAATACCCTTGGCTTCATGTCTAAACGAGCCAATTTGTAGAATAGATATGGATAAGGTTTAGCTAAACGACTACTGATGCCCTTTTCAACCAACAGTGAGCGGACAAATTCCATTTTATTCATAATCATTCCTATAAATGTGTGTTGGCATGCCTTGCGCCATAACGCCGCGTTAAGGGGTGAATGCCGCATAAACCAACCTTCCGCAGACCATTTTCACCACCAAAACTAACCGCATACTAAAAATGCCACGCGGCATGAATCCCTCTTGAACGCCTTGTTATGCTTAAGCTTCAATGAGTTACGTTTTTCTGGAAACAAGATTAACTCGGCTTTGATTCACAAACAAAAGCCAAAACGTAGAAAACCGAAATGACTCATAGTTTTGAAAATCAGACTTTGAAATTTGGTAATCAAAACTCAAAAACCTAAGATCAAATTTCTGATTGTGCCAACCGCCCTAACCTCGCGCTTGCCCGAAAGTTGATTGAGGCAACTCTGTAAATTTTCAGCGCCAAAGAATAGGTGTCCAGACAACAGCACCCACTGGAGCCAACTTGCCGACGCGCACAAAACCCAAAAGCAGAGGAAACAAAGAAAAACCATAAACCACTGATTTTATTTGATTAAGCATAACGCCCAGTTAAGGGGTGAAGCACGCAATGACCAAGCCGCTGCATGGCACTTCAACACCGAAACCAACGCATACCAAAAATGCCACGCGTGCTGAATCCCACTTGAACTGTTTGTTATGTTCGTAGCTTTTGTAACCCTTGTATTGCTCGGTTGGTCGAATCTATTAAGTCTGTACGCTTCAGTTTCGTTCGAATAGCCAATGCTTCAATAAACTGCTTTTCAGCGAGTTCATAGTTACCAAGCTCCACGTTTAATTTACCCAAGTGTTGTAAACTGAAACTCAAAGAAAGCACACAACCGTAATCTTGGCTTTGTAAGTATGCTCTTTCAGCACCACCCATATCACCTGCGTATTGCAACGCGATACCCGAAATATGAGTAGACCAAAACTTGTGCTTATCGCTAGATGTCGACATTTGGACGTTGGAAGCTAGCCAATAAGCCAAACTACAAAACCCTATAACACGCAAACAATCGGCTACTAAAATTTGCTGCCACTCTAGCTTTTCTGTTTCGCCTAACACCTTAAATTTTAGGCATTTGTAAATGGTTAAAGCCAGTTTATGGAAAACGCTGAAAGTTACCCTATCCCTCTGATAGCCCACAATTTCCTCCAAGAACATAACGCCGCGTTAAGGGGCGCAGGCACGCAATACAAAAGTAACCGCATGACAACTTAACCACTAAACTCAACGCAAATTGAAAATACCACGCGTGCCAAGTCCCTCTTGAACGCTTTGTATGGATAATAACTAACGAATCAGGGTAAGGTGAGACCCAGACTTTAGCTGCAACTAAAGTTCTCTATCTGATA
>NZ_JAKGCY010000005.1:0-246266 GCF_021852965.1 Vibrio floridensis
TTGGGCAAATAAAAATACCAACGGTACTTTCCGTTGTGATACTCACCAATTAACTGGCTCCCCTGCCAGATAAACTCTGTGGTGCCACTTTCTGTCACTTTGCGACTACGACGCCCCAGCGCATCGTATTCAAAATGAGAAAGTACCCCATCACTGTCGACTTGTACGAGCTGATTGAGTGCGTTGAAGCATCGATGCTGCGCGCTCCCCTCGCCCTCTGCACAAATCTGATTGCCATGAGCGTCATACTGGAAGCGCCAACCGTTGTGTTCCACCAATCTGTCACCCATTAGCAGACAATCCGCTTCACTTGGATTGCCAAAACTGTCGAATCGGTAGGTTTCTTCCTGATGCGCGGTTTTGGCGCGAGTGAGCTGACCTAGGCTGTCGTATTGATAATGTGATGCACCCTGTACACTGTCGATAATAATGGCGAGCTGGTGAGCGGTATCATAATGGTATTTCCTGCTTCGGTTGTTCCACTGTTGTTGAGACAGTCGGCCAATACCATCAAACCGTTTCTGTTCTTGCTCTTGTCCAAAGTAAACCGAGCAGATTCGCCCCATAGAGTCATAGTCAAAATGCACACAAGGCGGCTTCTCACCCATTGAAATAGCCGCTAATTGACCGTACACGGTATACGCATAGTTCACTTGACTGCCATCTGCTAGAAGCAACTGGCTAAGTTGCCCTGATGCGTTATGGTGATAACCAATCCTGTGCTGCCCCTGAATTTGCTGAGATAGCTGACCACCAGACGAGTATTGGTACTGAATTGTGCACGCTTGGTTGGTTGCCAAACGCAGTTGCGACCTGTGACTAAACTGGTATCGGTTTTCTGACACGCCATGCGTCGCCCCCGCCTTGACCAGACAAAGATTGCCTTCAGCATCATAGGAAAAGACAACTTGACGTTCACAACTTTCTAAACGGGAGAGTCTTCCGGCTAAATCATAGTGATACTGAGTAGTGACACCATCAAAATTCTGCGTTTCAGTGACATAGTCGTCTGGCGACAGCGTAAACAGAAAATCACATGCATCGCTGCGAAAAATTCCAACGAGGTTCCTTTCTCCATCATAACGAAAAGCAAGCTCTCCACCATCAGGGCGGATGATTGCATTCGGCTGTGCCAGCAAGCCCCACTCAATCGTACTCGTTCCTGCTGGGGTAATAAGGTGTGTTACTCGGCCGCATTCGTCGTACCGGTAACGCACTTCATGCTGTAAGTCATCCTCTTCACTGTAGGTAAAGGTTTTGGTCAGATGGCCATAGGTATCATGCTCAAATGCGGTCACCATTCCGTTGGGAAATGCAATGCCATCGAGCCTATGTTCTTGGTTGTAACTGTAACGTAGCAATGTTTGATTGGCTTGATGAGCGATCATCTGATGGGCATCATTCCACCACCATTGATGGCTTTCACCATCCGATGCTTTACGTTCGATCAGACGGCCAAACTTGTCATAACGACAATCCGTCCGCTTACCGCTTGAATCGCTCAAAGCCGTCAGTAAACCTAATATATTGTACTGGCGTTGCTCTAATGAGCCGTTTGGATAACGAATCGCCGTTTGCTGACCTAGTGCGTTGTATTGATAACCTGTTGTGGCTCCACTGGAATGACGCGCTTTTGTTTTCTGACCATACGCATTGTATTGGTAGCACACCGTCTCACCGCTGGGTTGTATTGCGCGCACGAGTCGTCCGTTGTCATCGTATTCCCAGCGCCACTCACGCCCTTCTGGGCTGCGTTTTGAACTTAGTTTGCCATGAACATTGTGTTCAAATGACCATTGATGCCCCAAGGTGTTGCGATAACTTGACGTTTCATCTTGGTAGTGAAATTGATAATCGTAAGTGCCGTCATCGCCATAATTACGAAGACATTTGGCTTCCGGGCCTTCTGCTGACCACTCAAAATAGTGACTAAATCCCGACTGACGCTGCCTTCTTTTGAGCAAATGACTCTCTGAGTAGAAGTAGCTTTCTGTTTGACCATGCTGATTGGTTGCCGCCGTTAAATTGTCTTGCGCGTCATATTGATAGCTCGCCAACACCTTCCCGGAATCGGGGAGCCGGACTTCAACCAGATGGCCTCTTCGATCATATTGAAGCTCTGCACAATGCTGTTTGTTGTAGCGAATGCCGACCAAACGCTGTTTTGAGGAATAATCCAGATCAATTAAATCAATGGCTGTCGTTCTGATTTGTTTAATTAACCAAGTGTCATTCTTCCGTTCAAACTTGTACTGGGTACCATTCGCTAACGTGACCAGCAAATAACCATTTTCGTGATGGAAGCAACTTGCTCCTACGTAAGTTTGGTAACTCACCGCACCTTGGTTCACGACAGGAAACGCAATGACGTCGCCCATCTCATCGCAAAAATGCCAACCCGTTAGCTTTCCTTTTTCAGAGTGTACTTCGTGGATTTGATAGTCGAAACAATGTCGCCAACCATGCCCTAAGCCAGTGTCTAAAGGACAAAACGAGGAACGATAGGTGCGAGAAAAACTCAATCGATAGTGAAGTGTTAAGTCACACAGTGTTAGGATTTCTTCACCCGTCACCATAGAAACCGGGTCGCCGGCTTTTTCATGATGTTTACTGCTTTCGGCTTGCGCTTCGTCGCAAGTTTTATCATCACTGGTTTGGCTCTCTGTTTTCCCATCTGACGCGGGTTTTGACTCTTGGTTTTGAGGTGGTGGCGTTAAAATCGTTGGTTTTAATGATGCTGGCGTCACGCTTTCAAACTGAACGACATGCAGCCTTCTTGCTGCCAGTGCCGCACTCAGTGACGCAACGTAATCTTCGAAGACTTTTTCATCGCGAAAGGGACTTTGGGGTATATTATCTCCCAACCAACCGCTTACCTCGGCGATGTCTTCTAACGAAGCAAGCTTAAATTTTTCGACAAACTGTTGAGCAACCAATTCTGTCGAGAAGTGCAGTGTCTTCCCTTCAGCGATTGGCTGGTCTGAGAAATAGTGTAACGATCCATCGTAGGCAGAGATTTTGACTATCCGTTGTCCATTCATTTACTTATCTTCCGAACGACTGCTCCAACGATACAAAATACCCACAGCTAACCCCTGCTCTTCAGCATCAATCTGTAAGACATGAAAGGGTTTCTGTGGATCTTGCAACTGTTTTTGATAGGCATGAAGCGCCTTATATAACCCGGTTCCAGCACCGAGTTGCCCCACCAATGTGCTGGAGAACAAATAGCCTGTGTTTTCTGTTACCCAAGGCGAAAAACGGTGTAGTTGGGAATGCCAAATAGGCATATCAGCACCGTCTAGAGGTAACATGAGTTCCGTTAATTCTCTTTGACACATTTGAGACAACGACGCCATCACTCTGGGAATGCCACTTTCATAGTGGCTGGAATAACGGTCAAACTGAACTTTCGATGGTTCTAGACCGTATGTAGAGCGTGCAATATGCACCAAGAGTAATGAGTCAGTTTTTATGTCTTCAAAAAGTTGATATTCACTGCCTACACAAAATAGAGACGAAGTATCCACAGACAACACCCAGCACTCATGGCGCTCAAGACAATGCATGACACGCTCGAAGGCAACCAAAAACGAGGCATTCCCATAGGGGTAACAAAATATAGAACGCTGACCGCTAGGCGTGTCACCCAGTACCTCGTTGAGTTTCTTCACCAGCTTCAGTACCTCATCTTGTGTCGCTAGTTCAGGCAGCAAGAAGAAAATCGTCGCTTGTGTCGGGATCCTAGAAATGTCTACTGAATAATGCGCAATCAGCTCCTCCAAACGAACCAATAGAGACGCTGATTGATGTGCGATTGTTTTATAGCTATTTCCAGAATAAAACAGATCGTCGCACCATTGAGGTGGCTCAATCGTTCCTAAATTATCTTGAGTCGCCAGATTGTGAGAACCAACATAAACAGCGTGTGGATTAAGTTCGAGCGCCATCTAATCTCCAATCAACACGGTAGGTACACCAACCAATATTTTGCCACCGTGAGAAGTGCTATCACCCATCCGAGCGGCTGGCTTGCCGTTAATTTTTACTGACGATGAACCGCTTGAAATACTGTCGGGAGGACCAACGCATATCAGCTTGTCTCCTTCTCTCGCGGCAGGTATACCTCCTATTTTCACATTCGGCGAGCCCGTGACGACAGGGCCTCCAACATGGGGAATCTTCCCTGTCTTTTTCGGACAGACGTGAAAACAACCAATGACAGATGCAGGTTTACCCATGTGTTCTTCCTAGTTCAGTGAAATCTGGCCAGCTTTTAAGGCAATCGAGGCACCATTAATGGCTATTTTGTTGCCTTTAATATTGATCTCCCCCGAACTCGACATCTGAATCGAAGCACCGCCCACTTTAATTTCAATGCTTTTGCCTGCGGTCAGAGAAAGGACTTCGCCAATATCGAGTGAATAGTTTTTCCCAATCTTCCCAGAGACGTTTTGTCCAACCTCCTCCGTTAGGTTGTTGGTAATTTTCTGGGTCTTATTATTTTCAACTAGGACATCAGCGGAATCTTCGACGACCATTTGGAAGTTCTTTTCCGCATGAAGATAGACATGTTCCTCACCCGGTTTGTCTTCAAAGCGTAATTCGTTGAAGTTACTCGCCCCTTTTTCTACAGACTGGCTACGGTAACCACTTTGGGTTTTCTTCTCTGGCAACGAAAAAGGTGGCGCTTGAGTCCCATTGTAAAGCGACCCTGTCACCACTGGCTGATCCGGATCCCCATTGATAAATTCAACGATGACCTCTTGCCCTACTCTTGGCAGAAATGAGCTTCCCCAGCCATTCCCTGCAATTTGTTGTGCGACACGTATCCAGCACGAGCTCGTCGTATCAAACTTACCTTCACGATCCCAGTGAAATTGAACTTTTATCCGCCCATATTTATCGACGTAGATTTCACCTTGCTTATTACCTGTCACAACCGCAGTTTGGATTCCACGAATAACTGGCTTCACAAAGTTCACCGCCGGACGATGCACTTTCCCTGACTCAATGCAGGTAAAATAACTCCTAACACCTTGATTTGAAGGGCCACCATGACCTACTTGGTTGAAAACAGCAGCGTTGATAACAATCGATGAGAGCACGAACTCTTTGCCGATTCGGCTAGGGTCTTCATGCTTGCCAAATTTGAAACTTCTGCCGACAGCAAAGGAGCGGCAACTCGACTCTCCAGAACAAACGTATGCGTTTTGCTGTAATGATTCGATCGTGTGGGTATTTCTCGTTTTGTACTGATCACCCGACTCCGCTTCACCCAGATATTCATAATGCTCGCTGCTCGGAACGGTAAATAAGGATTCGCTCCCTTTTGCCGTATTGTTGGGATGTGAAGCTGGCTTTTTCATATCATAGCCACTTTTGTGACTGCGC
Source organism: Vibrio floridensis (assembly GCF_021852965.1). Taxonomy (NCBI): domain Bacteria; kingdom Pseudomonadati; phylum Pseudomonadota; class Gammaproteobacteria; order Vibrionales; family Vibrionaceae; genus Vibrio; species Vibrio floridensis. Next base: position 5,395 of record NZ_JAKGCY010000005.1, read on the forward strand.
GTGATCACCATCGATTGAGCTTCATGCCACGAAGAGATATGACCCAACTCTGCGGTACCTGAATTGAAATCAATTAAAAATTCAGCACCTGGCTTGTAATAGCTGGCATCATCAAATATCTCGATCACATGTGAAGATTTAGTATGGCTGAAACAGAACGACAGTCCTTCCTCAGATAAGAGTCTTTTAACAAACTGTAGATCCGATTCTTCGTACTGAACTTTGTAGTTATACTTGGCATAGCTTTTGGTCAGAGAAAAAGAAAAGTCGACGCCATGCTCACCAAGAATTAATGAAATGATTTCTTTTATATCTTTATTTTGAAAGATTCGGCTGTTGATTTTGTAGTCCGCAAAATTCAATTTTGGCACAACAACAAGCTCAATGTTTTTGTAGTTTTCACCATCTTCAAATTTGGTCACTCGGCTTCCTGCTAGTGTTGCCTTTGCAACAAACCCATGGAAGTATCTCGGTTCCAACATGACTTGGCTATTATTATCCATTTTGATAATAACTGGCTGACCCACGATTTGATTCAATTCGCCTTTTTGACCATTAAAATAAGCATAAACTCGCAATGAAAATAGCTCTGACATTTCTTCTCTATATTCAAAAGAATTGAGAATAATCGCATCTTTCCCATAAGGCGTGGAAATATTTATAAATTTATTATCTTGAGTCGCTTTTTTCATTACAAACTTCTTTATAAACAAATAAGGAGGGCACTTTCGAACCCTCCAAATGATTTACATTTGTTGACCTTTAACACCGCTGTAACCGTATACCAACGGAGCAGATGTGTTGTTTTTGTCATCAGTAGGCGTCACCGTCATCATCATCTCTGTGTAAGAAATGGTGATTGTTTCAATTGGACGGTCGTCTTGAATTGACACTGCATAGTTAGAAATCATGGCATCCGTTAGTTGAATTTTCATGATTTCTTCGATTTTTTCACCCTGCTTAGTGATATGGAATACAGCGGGTTTACCCTTACCAATCGTGGCTTCTTTGAACAGATCTGGGGATGCTTTGTCTTGAAGTTTGGTAATGGTCATATCGTAAAGACGAGTAGAGCTTGCTTCACGATCCATTGCGGTACCAGTATAAGAAGAAATTTCACGACCTACACTCCAATCAACTGAAAGAAGAGTAATCATATCCTTGTACTGTTCTGCGGTAGCTTCACCTTTAATATCTGCATATTTCAGGTAGGTATTTGACTGCATGCTAGTCTCCTATAGCATTTGATTAATAAAACTCAAAAAAAGAGTCAGATTTTCTTAATAGAATAAGAACTTTAGAATTAATAATAAATGTATTAAATAGGTAAAATTAAATACACACTTTTATAACTGAGATGCTCGCTATTTTGTAGTGAATAACGAACATCTGTTAAACATGTTAGATGCAATTCTCAATTAACTAAAAATCATAAAAAAGTATTAGACGATTGAGATAGACAAGTCATCAACTTCACCTTCTATCTCAATTTTATTAATTCTTATATCATTAAGAATGGCATTTAATACGGATTCAGATATTTTAGGCAGCACCTTATTTTCAATCACATTTTGAAGAGCACGCGCGCCACTGCCCGTTTCATTGCAGCTGTCAACAATACTATTAATTAAGCGATCGTTGATCACCGCTTCTGCTTTATAGTTTGTTTTTATCCTCTTCTGAATTTTGGAGAGTTTCAGCGCGGTGATTTTCTCCAATACATCACGGTGCAAAGGGATATAAGGAATGACAGTCACTCGACCTAAAAAAGCGGGCTTGAAATCCTGTAATAAATCATCTCGTAGCGCTTCTTTGAGTGCCTCCGGATCCGGAGCAAGCTCTGGATCTTGGAATAACTCCATTGTTGTTTCCGTCCCAGAGTTGGAAGTCATGATAATGATGGTGTTTTTGAAATCGATGTCTCGCCCTTCACCGTCTTTAATCATGCCCTTATCAAACACTTGATAGAAAATATCCTGTACACCCGGATGGGCTTTCTCCATTTCATCAAGCAATATGACGCTGTAAGGTTTTCTTCTTACGGCTTCCGTTAGCACACCACCTTCGCCATACCCAACGTAGCCCGGAGGAGAGCCCAGCAGTAACGAGACTTTATGCTCTTCTTTAAATTCAGACATGTTAATGACGGTGATGTTTTCTTCACTACCATACACTTGCTCAGCAATGGCCAACGCAGATTCCGTTTTACCGACACCACTTGGGCCTACCAAGAAAAAGATACCGTTAGGTTTTGATTCTTCATTGAGCTGTGCTCTCGCGGTTTTGATCACTTCCGCCATTTTACTCAACGCGTGATCTTGGCCGACCACTCGCTCTTGCAGATGTTGCTGTAAGTCTAGAATCGCTTTTATTTCATCGCTTTTTAGTTTGCCTAATGGTATGCCTGTCCAGCCTGCAATAATTTCAGCGATTAGGGCTTCGTTAACATGCGAAAACACCAAAGGCATCGGGTTAGACGATAACTGCTGTTCAATGGATTGCAGCTGATTGGCTTTCTCTGCAGATGGTTCTGCCAAAATGGAATCACGGAGCGCTTTGGCCTGCTTGACTGCGCCTTCTTCATCTCGCCACGTTGTCTCTAGTTGGTGAATTTCATTTTGAAGGAGCGACAACTTGCTCTCAAGTTCGTCAAGAGCTGTTTGATGAGAATGACCAAATGCAAGTTCATTGGTCAGCTGAAGTTGTTGAGCTTCTATCATTTGGCGTTTTTTGTATTTCTGATCAAGCAGCCCTGGTATCGAGTTTTGACTCAAAGCAACACGAGAGCACGCGGTATCTAAAACCGATACCGCCTTGTCTGGCAACTGACGGCCGCTAATGTAGCGAGAAGAAAGAAAGACGGCAGCCTTGAGTGCCTCGGTAGTAATGTGGACGCCATGATGTTTTTCCATGACAGGAACGAGGCCACGCAGCATCTCTATCGCCAATTCAGGTGAAGGTTCCTCTATTTTAACCACTTGAAAACGACGGGTCAGAGCCGCGTCTTTCTCTACATATTTTTTGTATTCAGCCCATGTGGTTGCGGCGATCGTGCGTAGCTCCCCCCTGGCTAAGGCGGGCTTAAGTATGTTCGCAGCATCACCTTGACCAGCCTGCGCCCCTCCACCAATCAATCCATGCGCTTCATCGATAAACAGTACGATAGGTACCGCAGACTCTTTGACTTCTTTGACCACGTTCTTCAATCGATTTTCAAACTCGCCCTTCATACCAGCACCGGCCTGGAGTAGCGCCAAATCAAGCGATTTAATTCTCACTGCTTTAAGCGCGGGAGGTACATCCCCTTGAGCGATTTTTAGCGCAAGTCCTTCGACAACGGCGGTTTTACCTACCCCCGCCTCACCCGTCAGGATAGGGTTATTTTGACGGCGTCGCAGAAGAATATCCGTCATCAGCCGAATTTCATCATCGCGACCAATCACCGGATCAATTTGCCCCAGCTCTGCTTGCTCTGTCAGATCTATCGTAAATTGATCCAACGCTTGTGTAGAAGCTCTGTGGTTGGGAGTTTGATTAGCCAGTTCAACATGAGTCTGAGCGTATTCGATTAACGCGCTAGGCTGAATTTTGCTTAACTCTTTGCTTACTGTCGAAGATAGGGCAAACAGCGTGTCGTCAGAGAGGAAGGCATGAAGCAAATGAACAGCAGCAATTTTTTCTGCTTCAAACGCAATCGTCGCTGTCATCCATGCATTCTGTAGTATGGTGACCGTATGGGATGACAACCCCGGCACAGTTTGGCAGCCCGTTTTGTACTTCTCTAATTGCAAAGTGAAATCTGTCTGCAGTTGGTTCAGATCAACCTTAAACGAACGATACAGTTCGATTTCATCAGGCCCAGCACTTTGCACTAGCGTAAGCAGCCAATGTGTCATTTCAATACTGTGGTGGGTTCTTGAGCTCGCCAAAGCAGCGGCTTGCTCTAATGCTCTTTTCGCTTCAGGGGTTAACTTGTCAACTAACGCGGATAGTGAAAGAGATGCCATTCTTAAATCCTTTTTAAATTGTTATCGTTATTTGTTTATTTGCGTTCGATAGGCTCGGCATTAAGATACTGCCTTTGCCTAATCGACCTCTTCCTTTTGCTAAGTTAGCGCTAGGAAGTTGTGCTCTACGAGCGGTTAAAGTCCAACGAATACGCTTACTCGTCCCCAACATTCGGCACATCAAATGCTTGGTCTCACCCAATCGTTCGGTGTGGAGCAACGCCGCCAATGAATCAGGGTCCTTTGCAATCAACTCGACATCAAATCCAGAACTCATGTTCCAGCTTTGCTTACCAAGCATGGCCCCCAATCCCAGTTGTGCGTGCTGCCCTTCCGGCCTATCACGGCTGCAAAGGCGAGTTTGCTCTGCTTCACTAATGTCAAACCAGCGACCTTTGAACTCATGCAAACGCACATCACATCCGGTATAAAACTCAATGACGCTTTTGATGTATGCACGGCTTCGACGCTTTGACGTAAACATACCGCCAAAGAAAATCGCTTCATCGTCCTGGTTGCCAGTCAGAGAGGAGAGGACGGTCTGAATGGGCGACGCCGCTGATTTCTTATCTTGGGTTCGCAGTTGTGCAGGCAATTGGTATGACTGCCAACACCGGTAGTAGAGAGAGAGCAGTCTGTGGTTAAAAATGTCGAAGAAATCCTTCATAGCCGTGTCATTTTCACGCGCCCTTTGCATAACCAGCTCGCTGTAATGACTCGGCAGTACCCCCTGCTCACCGGTTAAACCGAGAATGTTGGTTTGTAAGGTTAATTTATTGCTCTGGCTATTTGACGCGACATTTATCAGCTCTCGCGCCTCATAACCTAAACGTTGCGAGACTGTGAGCTGGATTTTTTCATTCTTTGGTAACGCATCAGAACCCAGATGACTATCTGCCTGCAGTAAATGAGTCTCGATCAAATGTATCGCGGTAAAGAGAGGTAGCGATTCAATCTCAGCGAGAAAATCTTCACTTTTCATAACAGCTCTCTCTCTCCCGCCATCGATGGCCATGTATGGAATAACGCCCCAGTGGAGGAGAGCTTAATCAGTAGCCGTGTGAACGTGTTGACTTCAGCGAATTGTGAGAAGTAACTCGATAGCACGTTTCCTAACAAAAAGATCTGTTCTCGAGACAAAATCTGATCGGAAATCGTTAAGGTGATTTCGCTGCCGTGGCAAAAGCCGACCCGACCATTTTGTACCACACGACCAGTCGTCATCTTTGTCGACATACCTTTAATTGAATCGATCAATGCTTTGGTTTCTGGCGAACCTCTAAAAGCCAGCAAGTTTAAGATTTGCTTAAGCGTTTCCGCTCCTTGTTGATTGCAGAAATGATCCAATGTAATCAGTTTTGCAAACTGCCATCGAGTCGTCTCATCCATTTCGGCGCGAATGGTTTCGGTTGGCGTGGTCAAGCAACGAACTCGACTAAAATTGTCCTGACTCTCGGGCAATGTGACCAGAGGAAGCCCTCCACCAAACGGAATTTTGGCGGGGAGATTACGATTACAACACCACGTGTCGATCGACATCAACCAACTTTCTTTCGCATCGGGGGCAAACAACTGGTGCTTACGATCAACCAGTGATACGAACACTTCCCGCCCGGGTTCATCAAAACCACCAGCCCAGTTTCTATCTTCTCTACGCATTAACCAGAACAGATCATATTGCGTTTGATAGTGGGTATGCGTCCCCGCATAGTAAGGGGGCAAGTTTTCGAAGACCTTATTCCAGTTTCTTAAAGTGACGTCATCAATACTGACCACTTCACTCGACTCTGGATCGCAGTGCTCTGGATGCAGTTGATATTCATATTCAGAGGCTTGCACCCTCATTGGCTTCATTTTCGCTTGATAAAGATTGACAACCGGAACCGCTCCCAAGGCGATATTTTCGACAGAGACTTGTTTCTCCAACCAGTCGTTGCCTTCTGCAAAATAGAGCCAGATTTCTGCTTTCCCTTGTTCGCTAGCGAGGACTGAGAGATCTAAGTCTGTCAGCTCAAAAAACAGAAATTTTTCGGGGAAGTGCAAGTACTCGATCAATAGACGCGTGCCAGAAAAGCTACGCTTACTGTATGGAACCGCCTGTATTTGGTCGTCGAAGCCCAATGAACGTATGTGACGTGGCGTGAGCTCTTTTTTGCATCGACCTCCTTGTACCAAGCTTAGGCCAATGCAGGATTGAAAAATTTGTTGATAAAGCTGCAGAGCCGCTTGTCGTTGACCACTCAGATAGAATCGCAGGCATGAATCATCCAGAGTGGATAGGCTCAACTCAGCATTGTTCGATTGAATTTCGAGTTTGAGCACTGACTTGGCAGCGAGCTCCATACGACATTCTGTACCACTAAAAGGGGCATTTTCAAACTGGGCGTCAGTGACATCAAAAGGATGAACTTGTGTGGCACAGCATGTTTTGAAGTCACACTCTTGGTATCCCGGTGCCGTGATCGTGACACGTTCTCCTTTGGCCACCGTAAACGCCGACGACGACGAAGTCGTTCCTTTCAACTGCACAATCGACATTGACGGAATGGGGGCGTGAAAATCGGGAAATAGCTGCCCAATTAACGCTTCGGTTAGCTGTGGAAACGCGTTATCCAAGCTTTGTCGTATACGAGCAGAGAGAAAAGCACACCCTTCGAGAAGCCTTGATACATGAGGGTCTTCAACGACTTCATCATTCATTCGCAATCGAGCGGCAATCTTAGGGTATTGTTCCCCAAATTCATGGCCTTTATGACGCAAATACGCGAGTTCTCGATTGTAGTATTTCAGAAAATCTTCACTCATTTCGCTCTACTCAGTTTTATCCCTAGACTGACGGGCTCAACTTCCGAATCCATAACCAACTCCTGCTCGTTATTATCAATCATGCAGGTCGCCTTGATTCTGAGTTTTAAAATTCGATCTAACGGATTTTTGTCTTCTGCAATGGCGACCGACACATAGTTGAGCCTAGGTTCATACTGTTGAATGGTTTCTTTCACTCGTTGGCACAGAACCTGTTGCCCATCCGCGCTGCTAAATGGCATTGATGAGAAATCTGGCAAACCATATCGCAAGATAGACGTCTGTATTTCACGTAGCTCATCTGACAACGTCATCCAGTTGATACGGCTGTTCAGTAATGATTCAAGATCTCGTCTGAGTGAATCCATCAACGCATGTCGCGTTAATGGAAAGTCTCTATCAATGCTGCTCAGAGGATCACTGTCCGTCAATTTATCCATGAGGGATGGGACTAGACCTGTTTCACTCATTCAATCGTGGTTTCCACAGCCAAGGCGACTCGTTCTAATTGGCTCAAAGCAAGCGCATTGTCACCAACTAACCACATCTTTTGCCCTTGACCGATGCAGTGATCCGTACCTAGAACATTTTTCCAGTCCGTTTCTCTGCCCAGTTTTTGGTTGCCACTTTCGGAATCTACGTACGTCATTGGGAAATGAGCTTCACCTTCGCCAAGTCCTTGAATATCGAACTCGCATGGTCGCCATAGTGTTTCCAACATGTTGGTGGCGGGTTTAAGTTCCAAGTAATGGATATGGTCCATCGGAACTAAGAAATAGTTACCTGCGGAAGAAAAGAGCTCAATGAAGCCCCCCAATCGATCATCGAGATCTCTCACATCATCATAGCGCACACCATTAATTTCAAATTGGAGTGCTTGACGGGATTGCTCTGCACGCTCACACACCGAGATCAGTTCCTCATGGTTGTTCTCTTTTTGCGCCAAAATGAACTGAACAATCGTTTCACCCAGTTTTTCGGTACCCTCTATGAATTGCGCTGATGCGGCGCCTGCAAAAAAGTCCTTTCTTGCTTGAGCAGCTTTAACCAGATGACGAATTTGGCTTGCGCCGGGCAAATACTCAGGAAACAACTTAATGGACTGCATTAACTGTTCATCCGCGCGCTCAAACTCGCCCATGATGCATAGCAGTTCAATAAACTTGCTGCGAATAGTGGCGTTTTTGGGCGCCAATTTAATTTCTTTAATCAGCGCTTCTTTGGCGAGTTCGAGCTCGCTTCGACTGAGGTGGTCTTGCCAATCTGACATGTTTATTTCCTTATACAATATGCTCAGGAGACAACTCCGTAATCAACTTGATCGATGAAACCATTTGATCCAGTTGAAAATGGGGCCGTAGGTGGATCACCGAATAATATTTTCCTGGGCTACCTAGCTTTTCAGTGACTTTTATTTTGGCTTCGTTAAGCGGATATTTTGCTCTCAGTTCATCCGAAGCCTCATCAGACGCAGTGGTATATTTATGAAGCCACGCCTGAAAATCTCGTTCTATCGATTGGGCATCTTGATAGCTGCCAATCCGATCTCTTCCCATCACTTTTAAATAGTGAGCAATTCTTGAAACACATAAGGTGTATTGCAACATCGAAGACAAACGTGCATTTACACTGGCTCCCTTGGAAGCAAACTGCTGAGGTTTGTGCAAAGAGATGTTCGAGGTAAAGCTAACAAAAGGCGTTTCAGCGACGGGAGACAGAGGGATAAATCCGCAATCTGCCAACTCTTGCTCTCTTTTTTCCGTTATTTTTAAGTTGAGAGGTGTGCGATATCGTCCTCCCTTTCCTGGTAAATCAACCTGACATAAAGAAGGAGGCTGGATAATGCCTTGAGAGTAGTCCCCTGTTTTATGTCCACGTATGTGTGTAAACCAACCGTGCTCTTGAAATGCTCTAACAATGACCGCGGCAAAAGAATAAGCGGCATTTCCCCACAACAAATCTTGGTGCGAATCTCGAATTCGTTCGTTGTAAACAAAAGAATCCGATCTCGAGCCGTCACTTTGATATGGTTGACGATACAAAAGGTTGGGTAGCGTTAAACCAATAAACCGAACATCCTCTTCGGCTCGTAGTCGTTTCCAACTCACGTATTCGTTTTGCTCAAATTGGGCGTAGACGTTCGTCATCGACGCGATGTTTTCAAAGTAATCTGAACCAAAAACACTCGGTTCGACCGACATAATGAAAGGGCTAAACGCCGCTGCTGCCGACTGCGCAATTTTCCTTAATATGTTGATTTCTCTTTCAACCACCATGGCGTTTTGACCGCCACAGAGATAATAGTCACCAATCAATAAACCAAACGGCTCTCCCCCTGGCATCGAGTATTCGTTTTGATAGACCAACTTAAACAGCGCGGATTGATCGAACTCTATCGCTCGCTCACTGTCTTTCTTCAGCTCTTCCCATGTACAAGATAGGACTTTGACCTTTACAAGCTCTCCGGCATTGTGATCTTTCTGCTGAACAAGGTAATTTAAGCCTCGCCACGTCGCTTCAAGCTTTTGCATTTGTCGGTGATGCAGAATCTCATCCAGTTGAGCGCTCACTTCCCTATCAATCGATTCAATGGCACTGATGATGCTGTGAACAAACTCTTGTTTCGTTTTCGCTCCAGAAATCTCAACCCAATAGCTCACCATCTGCGTCATCGTCTTGGCATCAAGAAAATGCGCCATCCAAATACCATTCTCCAAAGCAGACTCTGGTGTCGGTAAATCGTGGGAAAGTTGCTCAATTTCGATGAAATTCATATCAATATGAGGGACTGGCTTGTTATGCCAGCCCCTAGTCTCTCTTATCCGCCAGACTGAGGGATTTTCGCTACCAAACGGAGAGACGTGGTAAGCTCTTCCATTTGCAGCCAAGGCTTAAGCCACGCGACCGCGTTGTAAGCACCCGGTGCGCCAGGAACTTCTCTGACCTGCACTCGCGCATCCGCCAACGGGTATTTCGCACGGATCTCTTGACCACCGCCTTCCGACGCGTTGACGTAGCCAAGGATCCATCGATTTAGCCATGACTCAACGTCTTCTGCTTCCATGAAGCTACCAATCTTATCTCGCGCCATGACCTTGAGATAATGCGCAAAACGAGAAGTCGCCATCATGTAAGGCAAGCGCGCAGAAATCGCAGCATTCGCAGTGGCATCTGGCGAATCGTATTTGGCTGGTTTTTGGCAGGTTTGCGCACCAAAGAATACAGCGTAGTTGGTATTCTTATAGTGACATAAAGGCAGGAAGCCCAGTTTACCTAACTCGGATTCACGACGGTCAGTAATGCCAATTTCGGTCGGGCATTTCATATCTGGATCGCCATCGTCACTCATAAAGAAGTGCGTTGGCAGATTGTCGACACGGCCACCGCCCTCAGCACCACGAATTGCCGTGCAGAATCCATACTTGGCAAATGCGTCAGTGAGCTTCGCTCCCAGTACATACGACGAGTTCATCCAGCAGTAGTCGTTGTGCTGCGCATTCACGGCAATTCCGGTGGTTTCGTCTACGGAAAACTCTTCAAAACCAAACTCTTCGACTGGCGATGTCGCTTGTCCATAAGGAAGTCGAGCAAGGACTTTCGGCATCGTCAAGCTGACAAAGCGTGAGTCTTGGCTTTCACGGAATGCGCGCCACTGAGTGTACTCGAGCGACTCAAATACTTTCTCTAAATCTCTAGGCTTCGACAATTCCGTCCATTCGTCAAAACCAAACAACGCAGGTGAGGCGGCAGAAAGGAATGGAGAAAAACCAGCTGCCGCAACATTCGACATAAGACGCAGCGTTTCAATATCTTCTGGATGATTCGTAAATTCATAGTCACCAATGATCGCACCATATGGCTCACCACCAGCACTACCAAATTCTGATTCGTAGACTTTCTTGAAGACCTGGCTTTGATCGAACTCCACTGCTTTACTTAAATCTTTGTGCAGCTCTTTCTTGGTCATACTCACCATACGAATCTTTAACGTGGAGCTTGTTTCCGAGTTCATCACCAAATAATTCAACCCACGCCACGTTCCTTCCAACTTTTGCAACTCAGGGTGATGCATCACCGCAGACAGCTGTTCGGAAATCTTTTTGTCCAAAGCGGTAATGGCTTCACGAAACGTCACGGTTAGGTTTTTGTTCCACGTTACCGTACCTTTTAAAGCTTCTTCTGTTAATGTTTTGATTAACTCTTCTGCTCTCGACGCTTCCGTTTGTTTGGTCGCGCCAATCGCTTGTTCGAGGAAGGAAAAACTCTGGCCTTCAACGGTGGGGTCTAATTGGGTTTCAAGCTGTGTTGTCATTGTGCAGTCCCTTACTCCGCTTTCTCTTCTTGGCCTAACTTGAGTTCATCAGCCAATTTAGATAGGTTGTCGGTGTTGTTCAAAACCGCTTCAAGCACGTTTTCTAGCTCTTCTGAACGGTCAACTTTGGTCATTAGGTCGCGCAATTTATTGCGTGTGTCCATCAATTGACGAAGCGGATCAACTTGTCTAACAATCGAGGCGGGTTCGAAATCCTTCATCGATTGGAACTGCAGATTGACCGCAAATTCCGTTCCGTCATCCACCATCGTGTTTTTCACTTTAAACTCCACTGATGGACTCATTTTCTTGAGTACATCATCAAAGTTGTCTCGATCAATTTGAATAAAACGACGGTCTTTTAGTGGTTTGAGGGCTTCAGTATTTTGGCCAGCAAAATCCCCCATCACACCCACTACAAACGGAAGTTCTTTCTTCAGTGATGTGCCTTCTGTTTCAACATCATAGGTAATATGAACACGTGGCTTCCGTACTCGCGATAATTTCGAGTGGATACTAGTCATATCGTTCTCCCTTTAATTACTCATTTTTGTCTGCTATGCCAACCAAACGGAAATAGCCTTTCTTGGCGTCTCCATCGGAAATAAGCTCTGCCAGGAGTTCTGGCAAAGACATTCCACACCATCGAATCACTTGTTCAATCGTGTATGAAACGGGTGAATGTGGTTCTGTTTCACGAAAAAAATCAGCCACTCGTTGCAACTGCACTATGGCCTGTTCACGAGAGTGCATATTAGCGGCCAATAACTGAAAATTAGCTTCGCCCTGCCCTCGTCCATCGCTCTCGCCTTCGTGACTAGAAGCAGAGTGCGATGATTCATCTGAATTCGTTTCTTTTGAAACCTTGATCATTTTGTCACTCGCCAAATGCATAATTGCCGAGTGTATTGCATCTAATTTTCGAGAAATGTAGGAACTTGGGGTGACTTCTTCACACGCACTATCCAAAGCCTGTGAAAATCGTTCAAAAGAACTTATGGCTCTATTTAGATCCTCTATCAGTCTTTGGTAGAACTGACTGCTCGACGATTTGACGGCTTGGGCAATGTCAGATAACTCAGGGACACCCTGATCGCGTTTGGCTCGTTTCTTGTCCTCATCACAGCGCTCAAAGTCCAAAGCTTGTTGATACTCCCAATACGCATAAGGTTGTTCTGACAACCCTTCGGTCATGGGTATGCACGATAACGGAAAAATGAGCGTCCCCTCATTATCAATGCCATTCAGGCCGATGATGGGCGAAATTCTTGTTTCTAGGCCATCTTCATCCGGCATTGGATACAGATCTGCCCAATAATTTTCTAAGTAGTAGGTGGCCAGCTCATAGCCAACCGCCATTCCTTTAAAACCATCAAGGCGAGTTAACGCTTCGATAAGCCATGCCACGTACTCTAGATCTTTGGTTTGTGACGCCAGTGCCTGCGGAACTTCATCAAGAAACACTTGCCAAAGGTTGGCATAGTTAAGAATAGGCTCTTCTTCAATAATGGCATTTCGCTCAATATTTCTCGCCTGCATTCTCTGGTCTTTCAGTCGGTAATAGAGTGACTGAGGTGTAATGTCACTTCTTGGATCCACACCTGCTGGCTGCTCGGCAGAAATTGGCAGTAAGGCCGGCTCAAACCAAGTGAACTCCTCATAGTGATGACTCATTACACCCTCCTTCTTGCATAGACTGGCACCGTTGCATCAGAGGAATGAGACACGCCCTCTTGAACCAATTGCTTTTCTTTGGCCACTTTGATCAATGCGCACGTAACATTATCATTTGCCCCCCGCACTAACGCTGCGTGAAGAAGTGCAAGACCAGACTGATTAACCGAGTCTGCACACATAATCTGATGTATTTCGCTATTACTAAGCTCTTTAGTCAAACCGTCACTGCAAAGGAGAAACTGATCGCCATGAAGCAACTGCCCCGACTGTTGGTCAATTCTCACCGTCTCTTCGACGCCAACCGCCCTCGTTATTACATTGGCTAAAGGATGCTTTTCTGCATCTTCTTCCGCTAGCAGTCCCTGCTCAACTAGCTCCATCACTTGGCTGTGATCTCGCGTCTTTTGTACCAAGTGATTGTCTCTGAGTAGGTAAATGCGACTATCACCAACCCACAGACAATGGAAATAACCGTCCTGTAGGAACAACAGCACAACGGTGGAACCCATGGTTTTGCCATCGAGGTGAACTTGGGCGTACTGGAAAATTTCCCTATTGGCCACTTCGATCATCTGACGCAATTCATCGATGCCGAAATCGGGTGTGTCGAGAACAAATCTTTCAATGCGATCGACAAGCATTTGGCTCGCAACATCGCCAGCTGAATGCCCACCCATGCCATCTGCAACAACCCATACACGCCTTGCGGTCATATCCAACAACGCATCCTCGTTGTAAGGGCGGACTTTACCTGCGTGTGTCTTGGAAAATGTAAATAAACTCCAACTCATTCGATCACCGTTACCAATTCCATTTCTGCCATTGCCCATCCAACATTGCGGCAAATTTGCCAATTTGAGGTAAACCATCCATGACTAGCATCATCGGCTCGATGGCATCATTACCATCCGTCCACCAGTAGCACGGCTTAGGGAACTGCTGTCGAACAACATGAGAGAGCAAACTCATCACATTGGTTTCTGTATGTTCCTTAATAAAGAGGTTTTCTCCGCTCAGTTTCTTTTGGGAAACCGGTAACGTTTCTGCCGAAATAGCGTTAATTAACTCTGTGCCGGACTGTAGATTCTGACTCCAAACGTCGAAGGTAAAATGGTCGTCCAGCACGGTTAACGCCAGATCTTGCGATTCATTGGCCCAATCTCGACAGCTCCAATAGCTCACGGCATCACCAAGAACGGGCCTGGCTAATGTAAAAAAGAAGTACCGTCCAGCAGCATCTACGCTAGGAATCATCGTTCCGATGATCGTGGCGTCATTGGTTACACCACTGTCCAATGCGAAATGCCAAATTGGCGCGTTTAGAAAATGGCTTTGCCATGTTTCCTGTAGCTGTTCTTTGCTAACGGCGATAATCGCCTGCTGCCAGTCGTGGAAAAGATCCGCAAAAGGTTTCGGCAAGTCTTGCTTTATAAAATCCCCTTTCGCAGGAATTTTGCCTATAAAGCCCCAGCTTGGTGTTATAGCGTTTGCGGACATCGGAAACTCTCCATATCACTCGACCAAAATGGGTTCATCGTACTCTTAGGAATCAATTCCAGTTGAACTTTGTTGCCTTTCAAATCAATCATGACGATGTTGTCTTTGCGAGATTGCGGCCTTGCTTTCAGAGATTGATCAAGCAACTTAAAAATGCCCCATTCACCTTCATAGGTATAAGCAATTTCACGAATCGAATCGGGTGGTGTGAAAACCACTCTTGTCGCTGAACGCTTAGCTGGCCAAGACAGATTTTTTACTCTTGCTGGCCCATGTCGGTATGCAAGATTCTGCCCCCCAACTTCCAGTACAAAGCTGGTTATATGTTGGTCTAGGTATATCGGTTTCATTGCAAAATCGACTTTCAGTGTATTGTCGAGTTCAAAAAATGACTGTCGGATGCGATCTGCGCGTTGAAATACGGCGAGTGTTTCTTGACTGACACCGATTTCCTTCTCGAAGCGCCACACACTTCTCGACGTATCGACAAACGGTTCCAAGTATTCGACAAAGAACGCATCAAGTGTTCCGCCGTAGCCAAAGAATCGACTGAAGTCCTTTAACGTCACTTCTGTTTTCGCTCTTGGCTCAAACGGATACCTGCCTTTGATGCTGCGCTCATAAGGTTTAAGAACCTTGTTAACCCATAGCGTATTAAGGTGAGATCGCGATCCTTTTTCCGCTAACTTGACCGATTCCTCGGAAAGTTCACCTAGCCAGTTGTTGAACGGAGCGGGTAAAAGCTGTTTAGCATGTTCAATTGACGCGGCAACTTCTCCTGTCACGGTGCCATTTAAGATGCTCTTGTAGGCGACTTTCTGATTATTTCCTGAGCTAGAGAGATCGGCCAAATAACTTTTTAAACCACTCAGTGCGAGATGAATATCGTCAAAGTCTTGGTCTGTCATCCTAACAAGATCGTCAAACTCGGCTTCCACTTCTTTTCCAGGAAGCGCAATATCAAACGTATTGCCCTCTTCCGGACGATATAAATCAAGTTTGTCCGCCGTATTTGAAAATTTCACTTTGGCAACTTTGCCAGCGACTTCAGCTGCCGCTTTTTCGTTGTTGCTTAGCGAAATTTTCGTTAATGCCACCTCTTTTTGTACCGCTTTAAGCAGCGATTCAATTGGTCGCTCAGAGCCCGCTAATGCCATACTCTGCTCTAAACTTAGTTTCAAACTTGGTGCCGCTTTGAGTTGGATGTCATTGAGCAGTGTCTTCCATTCGTAGACATAGTCACGATAGTAGCGCTCTCTCACACCTTGCAAAGCGAGATCATGGTCGATGTTTTGGGCGTCAATCTCATCCCCATACACCCAGTTTTCTTCCATCAAGGCTTTTACCATACGACCCAGTTGCAATTGGAAGATGCTATGGAAACCGTTGTACGTGTAGAAACCGGAAATCCCCATCGATAATGGCTTGCCACTTTTTCGCTCAAACTGCTCAACTCCCCTAGCCCCTAGAACGTCCGTTAAACGAAATGAAGGCACATGACTTTTAAGGAACTGCAGTTTCATTCTTTGGTAGGCTCTTTCCGACAACGACATTTCTGTTAGAACCAATCTGGCAGCGGTTACTGAATCGTTGTTGATATATAAGCCTCTGTCTGCCTGCGACAAAAAGTTCTCGGTATGAGCGTAGAGTTGCTCTCTTAACTCTTCATTCAGTTCACCGGGATACTGCCTTTCAAAGAAATAATTGAACCAACCAAGAACATGTTCACTCTCAAATTTGTCATCGTTGAAGAGCATCAAATATGTTTTGAGTGTTTCGTACAAATATTCTCGGTGTTGTTCATTGTTCTTCATTTCACTGAGAAGTACCGATTCAACATAGGATGAATAGTAATTTGTCAGTGCTTGGTGATAAGCACTCTTAGCTGATTGGCCAATTTTTTCACCTTGAAACAAACCAAACGATGTCACACGATCTCTCTCGTCATCTTGCTGTCTATAACCCATAGGGAAACGCATGATGTGATTGAGAATGTTTATCGAGGGGATCAAGTCATTTTCGAAGTCCAGACCAGACTTAGCAAGTAAGTCATTCACCACAGTCACTTGACGATCCGTTTCATCAATGAGTTGATTGTTCCACTGATAACTCATCATCCACAGTGTGATCGCAGCCCCAGACAGTGCCATGCACGAGCAGTAGACGCCTTTTCGAATCCAGCCACTTTGCTTTTGATGATGACGATTGACCGTCCCTAAAAACTGCTCTTTAAAGATGACGTTTTCAAACAAGTTTTTTACAAAATAGCTGCTTGATTCTTTGGAACTTAACCGCAGTAGAGGTTTGCCCAACCCCAGCCCTTGGGATGTTTCAGACATGATACGATCAACCGGCGTGCCTTCTTGCAATGAACTCACAATAAAGACGCCGCGAATCATTGAAGATTCTTCAAACTTGTTTTGGGCAAAAATGTCGTTCAGAAACTCGTCTAGATTCGCTTGAAGACAACGCAATTGTTTTGGAAATTCAAAAATTAAAGATCGCTTGTCAAGGTCATGCTCCGTTTCAAGCCTTTGCATCATGCGGCGATCAAGTCTCTCCAGTAAGTCATGAAACTCTTTGTTAAATAGAGAGATGACGCCTCGCTCGTCTTCTGTTGAAGGTGGAAACATAAATCCTAATAACTGCTCTCGCTCTTCCTTGGTCAGTTCCGTAAAAAACTCACTAAAACCCGCAATGAGATCAGCCTTTGTCAACACAACATAAATTGGGAACTGCATACCCAATTGATTTTTCAGTTCTTGTAGCCGATTTTTTATCGCTCTTGCATGCATGCCTCGTTCGGTGCGAGTTTGTGTGAGCATACTGGCGATGCTGACCGTAACAATCGCACCATTAATGGGACGCTGTTTACGGTATTGCTTCAATAAGCCTAAGAATCCATACCATGCTTTTGAATCGACATGAGCTTGGCTGTCTTGCGTGGTGTATCGGCCAGCTGTATCAATCAACACCGCTTTATTGGTAAACCACCAATCACAATTTCTCGTACCGCCAATACCAGAAACCGAGTCAACGCCCATTGAATCTGATAGAGGAAACTCGAGACCCGATTCTTTTAATGCCGTCGTTTTACCGGTTCCAGGAGGACCAATAAGGACGTACCAAGGCAACTGGTAGAGATGGCTCTTACGCTTTCCACCTTTCGTCACGACTTGAATCGCCTTCTCAATTCTTTCGCGCATGACGTCTATTTCTGCCGCCGCTTCTTTATCGGTCAGGGCATCCACCTCTAATAGGCTTTGGATGCTTTCATCTTGTTCCTTTCGCTCCTTCTGTTGACGGACAACATTCGTCACACCCCAAATAAAGACTAAAACCACAATAACCAACAAACGGTTAAAGTCTGATTTCAGTGGCTCTATGCCTGCTATCGCGATCAATGGTCCGACAAACCAAATAAAAATAGAAATTGCCCCAAGCCCGATCAAGCTAATCAGCCATTTTTTCCCCAATAAACGTTTAATCTTTGCCATTGTTTGCATCCATTTTTGATTGGGTTTGAACTAGGAGATCGATTTCTACTCTACGGTTGATGCTTTTTCCTTCTGCGGTTTCATTTGATACCAAAGGTCTCGCATCTCCCATTCCTTCTGGAATGACACGCCCACTCAATTTGCCTGCTGATGCTAAGCGATCGGTTAGCGCTGTCGCTCTGGCGAGAGACAAATGCCAGTTAGAAGGGAATTTACTGGTAAAAATGGGGTTATTATCGGTATGTCCGACAACCAATATTTTTCCATTGGTCGCCTCGAGTGCTCTGGCCACTTTCGAAACCACAGGGAATATATGCGCGACAAGCTCCGCACTGCCTGATTCAAACAGATCATTGGACTGAAAAGTAATACGCACTCTATCGGGTAATGCATCGACTTTTAGCAAACCCATTTCTATTTCCGTTGCCAACGAACGTTGGATTTGATTTGCTACGGCAAGAGACGAAATATAATCCGCACTCTGGTTCTCTATCTCTTTGCTCGGCACTAAGTTCATTAACTGACTAAAGGTCTGATCGGATTTTTCGTTTAGGCTATAACTTAAGTACATGTACACACTGACTAACACAGCCGCGGTAATTGATAAAACAACCCACAATGGTGCTTTTTCTGCGATCTGCTCACCAACCAATACTTTGGCTAACGCATCATCGTTGAGTGAAGGACTGTAGTCCCGACCGTGCGATTTAAGGACATCCATTACGCGGTTTTTTAAGGAACGATGTTGCTCGATTCCATTTTCTCGAACTCGAAATTGCCCCAAAAAACCTAAGCTCATGCAGATATACATGACTTCTAGCAGATCTAAGTGCTTATTGGGTTCGGCAAGGCTTTCATCGAGATGTATGAAGAACTGCTCACCGCCTTGAGTATTGGAATAGAATGTCGACAATAACGAGTTGTGTCCCCAAACGGATTGGCTTCCCCATTCGGTATTTAGGACTGCTTCATCGATAGCACAACATAAACAGTAGCGTGCGATATCGATCTGCTTACTATTTGCGCCTTGTAATCTCAACCGGTTTTCATAGTCACGCATTTTTTGCACAAATGCTTCACGTAACTGTTTGACATCACTGTGCGTGGCCGTCGCTCTAATTTGGCCAAGCAAGGAAACAATGACATTCGCTTCTGCCAGCAGTACGTTATTGCCAAACGCGACGATACTCGTTTCACGCGTTTCTTTACTATTTTGCGTAAAGAGAACCGTGTTATCGCTTTCAAGCGATGCAACAGGTGTCGACTGCGGTGCTTTTTTACGCCCAGGGGTTGGTTTTACAATCGTTTCGTCCATAGCTTCACTTATTGGTTAATACTCCAAAGCTCCATTTCTAACCCTGGGTAATTACCAGAGACATGAAATGCCATTCCCCCGCTTTCATTTAAACGAGCCCAATAAGCGCCTTGTTTAATCAGCTCAAAACAGACGTAGCCTGCTGCGTAAGGCATCTGTCTTGGCACCACATTCAGTGGCGAAACGGCAATACCGTTGATCTGATTATTGATAAGGTCGCGAATATTCTCTGCGGGTCCAACTTTGATTTGTCCTGGTAACTTTTTTCTAATTTCATCGGCAGAGACATCGGCTTTAACGGCTAATACAAACTGACAAAGTGAAAGCAAACTTTTATCTGGTAATGGCGTAACGCGAATCCCAAACTGGCGAATATCCAAGGGCATCTTGGTCGCAGTTTGCTCCAATACCACACTCAGATATTGACTGAGGATTTGATTCATCTCAGAAAAGACAGGCCCCAAATTACTGTGTTGGTATTCGGGAAGCTTAGGGACTCGCTTATTTTTACTCGAAAAAGTGGACAGCTCACCAATTAAGCTCAATAAGGCCGTCGCTAACTCATGTGGATGAAGCTCACTCCCTTTCGATAAATGTCTTAAATTAGCCTCATAACGATTCAGCATCTGTAGCATAATGAAATCTACTGCAGAGGAAGACGCTGACTTGCCTTGTCCGAGACGACTTGCAATGGCGTCTGCCCTAATTTTGATCATGGCTAAAACGTTATTCAGATAACGAGTAAGCAGCGAACTATGGTGGACATTAAGGAAAGGTGGTACGAACTCTTCATCAAGAATGACTTGACCTTCGCTACCAACATGACGAATTTTCACCAGAGGCAAAGAGACATAGCCCGGCAAATTGTCATTGGTTGCCTTTAACTCGCACTTAAGCGCAGCGAGTTGAAGTACTTCTTCATCACCAGACACGCTATCGGTTAAGGTGTGATCAACCACCTTATAGCGCGTTACCATTGAAGTCTCGGAATGGGAAACGTTTTGGCCTTGGGATTTTTCTGCAGGTATCACAAGCTGAACCAAAGTATTTTCAATCCCTGGTTCAATTTTGAGTGGCTCAGGAAGCTGCTCTTTAATAGGTATGTTAACGAATGTCATATCGGAGAAAATTCCCACGCACTCAGTTAGCGATACAACCCCTTCTTTCAACTGTTCTTTGTCGAGAGAAAACGATTCAATTCCTCGGGCATAACAACCTACTAAACGCGTTAGACCTTTGTATTCATGAGACAACGCTCGCTCTTGTTGCTGAAAGTGTTGAGGACGCAGAAACATCCCTTCACTCCAAACAATCGGTGAATAAACACTCATTTAATATCCTGCCAACGTCGTTATTATTTTATAGCCAAAGACAATTCATCTAGTGAAAGCTCGTAGGTGTTATAGCCCTTGCGGTCGACCTTTATCACCTTGCGCCAATTTGCATTTTCGATGTCTCGATATGCCACTACAATGCCGATATATTCAACACTTGGTTTCATCGTAGATTCATAAAGTGTTTTTTGGCCTGGGGAGAGATACAATTCTGTTTTGTTCACCAGATCCGGACCTAGCGTTTGGGCTGTATTTTCATATAGAGAGAAGAAGTCTTGACTCGTAAATAAGGTATCAGAAGTAAGTTCAAGGACATAAACTACGACAGGTGAAGGTCTGCCATTCATATCTGGATTGACATTGAACCCCGTCTTTATTTCCAAATTTGAATAGGGAGAAACAACCATATTTGCCGCACTGCAACCCACTAATAAAAACACTATTATTGTGGTAATTATTTTTGCCATGGCTTTCATTTATTCTCTCCCTACTTTTCTTATTGCCGATTCATAAGATTTGGAAAAGTCTTCCAAATAAAACCCTTTCTCATCAATGTCAATTTCATTTCTTATTTGAAAATAGATATTTTCATACTTCTTCCATCGTTTTTTATCAAGTTGCGAAAATATTGATGTCAATCCATTTTTTTCACTTTGAGACACATTTCCAGATATGGTATTCGGCTCAAGCAGTCGTAACACCCCAGATACAGCACCATGAACACCTTCTATCATTGCTTTTTCATGAGCTTCTATATCATTGAATGCAGATTGAATGGCAGCTTCCGGTGAGAGAAAACTCACACTGCGTCTGTTATATAGATTGTGAATTGCATCTTCTAAATTAGCCGAAAACTTAAGAGGATTATTTTCCTTTTTCTGAAAAGATGTATGGTTTAATTTGTTCGCCTGTTTAAATTCTGCACGATTATGCAGTGTCTGCATTAGGCCTTCTAACATGAGAGAATAAGAGCGACCTAATCGATTAAACCATTGCTCTCTTTCCTGTTCTGGAACTAAGCTTAAATCGATGCCAGCCCCCTTGAGAAAGGCGTTCAAATCCGAGTCAACACGCTCACATCGCTTAGCCACTTTCTCATCACGAGGATAGTCGGTCGCTCTCTCTTCTTTCAAAGTCGGCTCTATGTGAGGGCTTAATATGGGAGCATCAAGAAAGTCATCCAAATCACCTAGCTCTGGCGATAGATTTTGCTGCTGCTTTTCTTCTTCTTCTGCCAAAAATAGGTTTGCATCAAAACCAAAATCCATAAAATTATCATTACCACTGACAGGCTCTTTATTTACTTCACGTGGTGACAGAGTATTAGTGTGGATTTGGCTTTGAGTTACGTTATGGTTTTCACTATTTTTAAATGATACTTCGATTTCATAATCTCCAAAATTAATCACATCTTTGTCATTTAAAGCCACCTCGACACCATTTCCTACTGGGCTGACTGACTTATTAACAAAAATACCATTTGTAGAGAGATCTCTAAGTAGATAATCATTACCAAACTTAGTTATTTCACCATGAACACCAGAAATAATTCGTTCAGGATCAGGTAATACCCAATCACAGCTCTCAGAGCGACCAAATTTCATACAAAAGTGTTCTTCATTGGTTGGTATTGAATACACACTTTTTATTTCTGGTGTAAAACGGTGGAAACTAGTAATCGAAAGCACTATTCCCATAACATCCTCTAGCCACTTTATTAATAATGCATTTATCAACAAAACCCAAAATGCAAACTCGATTTTGTTTTCGGTATTAGAATGCACTACTACTTTATATATATTTATTGCTTGCGATAATGAGCATTTTGCAGATTTAACACAAAGCCAAAATCATGCAACAAAACAAATATAGAACACAGTTCAAACTTTCAGTGAGAAGATATGTTACAAAGAATTAGTCCTCTGTTAATTAGTACGAAAGCTTTTAACTCGCAGCCAAATCAAACTTTTTTGAGTATATGATGTCACTCTTTACCGTTTTAGGGGTTGTATATGTCAGTTGATAATGAGAAGAAAAACACGCAAGAAGAGAAAAATGACAAGACTAAATTTATTGCGCATTCACAAAAAATCGGTCCAGAAAAGAATGTAGAAAAAAGTAAAATAGAACCAGCTAGTGTTAAAGAAATAACTAAAGAAGACAATATTAACGACAAATCTCACACTAAAAGACCCGAATCAAAAACAGCTCCCCCCTCAACAAGAACAGAGGTAAACACCGCTGTGACGGAGGAAAACAATGCTTCTGGTCATCAAACTCTAGATAAAGGCCATTTAGTCAAAAATCGTTACGTGATTGACAGCCTAATTGGGCATGGTGGCCTATGTGACGTCTACCGAGCCAAAGATAAAGTTCTTGAATCATCTGGAGTTGCTAGTCCTTTTGTCGCACTCAAAGTATTGCAGCACGAATACATCGACCAACCAGAGACTGCGCGAATGCTTATCCGAGAGGCGCAACATACTCAAACCTTGAGCCACCCCAACATCATTCGTGTTTTTGATTTTGGCGTCGATAACAAAATTTATTTTATTGTGATGGAATACTTAGATGGTGAGACCATCGAACAGTTGATTCAGCGTTCCAGACCCAATGGCTTAGCGTTTCCTAATGCCAAAGTCCTACTAAACCAAATACTCGATGCTCTGATATATGCTCATTCACTTGATATCGTACACGCAGACCTGAAGCCCGCTAACATCATGATCGATTCAGCCGGTACGGTAAAATTGCTCGACTTTGGTGTGTCAAAAACTGAACGCCTCAAACAAGATCAGTACGCCGCCAAGCGTAAAGTCGATGATCATCAAGTATTGGGATATACACCAAATTATGCATCCCTCAATATTATTAGCGGTAATAAGCCATGCAGACAGGACGATCTGTTTGCGTTTGCCTGCATGGCATACGAACTACTCTCTTGCAAGCATCCCTATAATCGAACCCCTATCGATTTGGCTAAGAAAAATGCGATTCCGCTAAAGAAACCCTCTGGTTTTCCAAATACCCTATGGCCCGATATTAAAACGATTCTCACCGACACCAGCGGTCAGTACAAGCTCAGCGCCCAGTCTCTAAAACAGAGACTCAACCAAAATAATCGCTCAAAATATGCGATAGCTGCATTGATTGTTCTAGGTTTATCCACCTCTCTTGGTATTGCGTATCACTTAAACTCGCAGATCGTGCAGTTGGAAGAGGCCAATCGCCAATTGGCTCATTCGCTACAAACGCAACAACAGATCATTAATAGCCAACCTGAGTCAGTCTTCGAACTTAGCGCATCCGATACCATCCATCCGGTTTTAAGAGCCGGATTACTGCGGCATCACAAGCAAACGCTTCTCGCGACATTCGAGCAACAGATTGATGAAATTCTCAACCAAAGCAATAACGAGTATCCCGATTACGATCAAGTCGAATCTGTCCTGAAGCACGCGGCCATCTACTACCCAGATTCCCACAAGCTTGAATTGCTCAACCTTGACATGCGCTCGAGCAAGCGTTCAACGTTGCTGTCAATTGAAAGACACATCAATTCTGTACTCGAAAAAGGTCAATACGATGCTCAACAGGATGGGAAATCGATCGTTGATTTACACAATGATTTGCATTCAATTCAACAAAACTATCCTCTAACACCCTCCTCTTTAGCCACTGAGGTGTTTTACCAAAACATTGATCAGGCCATCGAAGTGAAGGATTCCGTTAGACTCACTGAGCTTTTGGCCGTTGGTGGTACCTTCTTCAGTACCAATGAAATATCACGTAAAAAACTACAAAACGCTCGTGTGTTCAACGAAGCAGTGATCGCAATAGATAGTTGGCAAAAGCAGCCAAGCAATAGTGACAAAGTGAAATACCCATCTGAAGCAGTAATAATACTGTACGGAGATAGATTGTCTGAAATTTATCAAAACCTTGAAAAGGCTGCTACTGTATCAGCACTGGATCAAGTGGTAGTGGATATTGAAGAGTTAGCCCGAGAGTTCCCCATGGACATTCCAAACATTTCGGATCTGCGTTTTCAAACGGCCAATAAATACTTAAAGTTTTCTGATATGCTGCTGAAAAAACGCCAATCAGTCAGTGCGCGAAACGCGATGAAAAAGGCAAACGAACTTCTGCAGCAAGTCGACAGTACCGACTTTAGAGGCTAAGGCGCCGACAAAAAACGGCCAAAGCGTCACCCGCTTTGGCCGTTTCAGTATAGGTATACTGAATTACAAAGGCTGGAATGCCGCTCTGCTGGAGACTTGTTCATACCACTTCTGAATGTGGCTGAAATGTTCAAAGACCGCAAGCTCAAGCCCTTTTACAGCAAACGTAACAAAAATAAATGCGGTAATGTCGACAATCGTAAAGTGTTCTGTCGCAACATAACTGCTTTCAGAAAGGCGCTTTTCCAATACTGGCAAAAATGCCTCAACACGTTTTTTAGATTCTACGCCCCATGCTTCCACACACGTTTCTCTGTCTTGATATATTGCCGTGATATTGCGAAAAGCTTGGAATGCAGTGTAGAGCCCTTGAAACTCGACAACACGGTGCCACATTTCGACTTGCGCTTTTTCTAAAGCGTTACGCCCAAACAACGCCATTTCATTCGGATGAATCTCATCAAAATAACGACAGATTGCCACGCTTTCACACAGCGTTGTGCCGTCGTCCAGTTCAAGCATCGGCACTTTACCATTGACGCTTTTCTGCAAAAATTCGGGTTTGAGGTTATCACCTTCTCTTACGTTGAGCTGAACGCGTTCAACACTTGCACCAATTTCAGCCAAAAATAGCGTTACTCGGCGACAGCTAGGAGTCATTTCTGTTTCATACAGTTTCATTTTTAGTCCTTTTTCTTTTTCAGAACGATCGTTTAGGTTAAACTCTACTTGTTTCCTAAACGTTCAGTCAAGAATATTTTTGCTCAATTGGAATTCTTATGGCACGCAAAGCTAACTTTAGTCGTGATGAAAAACTGCTAGAAGCCATGGCACTCTTTTGGAAGAAAGGATATGCCAATACTGCTATTTCGGACTTAGTTGACGGGCTTAAAATCAATCGATTTAGCCTCTACAACACATTTGGAGATAAGCAACATCTCTACTACGAAGCGCTAGACACTTATCTAAAAACGATCTCATTTCCCTCGCTAAACGAACTCTCTCAAAAAGATGCCAGTATGCCTGAGCTTGAGCGTTTTCTAATCCAGTTTGCAAAGATACAGAGAAAAGGGACCAGTGGGTGCTTCATGCAAAATGCTCTGGTAGAACATGCTGGAGAGGACTGCACCGTGTTAGAGAAAGGCAACCGTCTTTTTGACCATTTGCTAACGGTGCTAAAGTCGGCAATTGACAATGCGCAAAAGCAAGGGCTAGTGATCACCTCAACTCACTCAGAACACATAGCAAAGCTTATCTTGAACCAAATGCAAGGGATGCGCGTACTTGGAAAAGCCAAACGTTATGATGACCTCGATTGTGCACTTAACGCATTGTTGGTACTTATTAAGACAGAGAAACACGAATGACCATCAACGTGATTGTAGAAAGGCTCACTCGGGGCTGTGATTTGAAAACATCGATCGCCGATATCGTCAAAAAGCATCAAATTTCCGCAGGCAGTATTGCCGGTTGTACTGGTTGCTTAGAACGTATCAACCTACGATTAGCCGGTGCGCAAAACACATTGTGCGTTAGCGAACCCTTTGAAATTGTTTCTATCACAGCGACATTAACACCTGAACATCAACATATTCACATCTCTGTCGCGGATAAACAAGGACGTGTATACGGTGGGCATTTGTTAGAAGGCAGCTTTGTTGATACAACAGCAGAGCTTATTATTCATTCGTATCCTGATATGCTCTTCCAACGTGTGTGGGATGACAACACTGGTTTTAGTGAACTGTCCAACGCCATGTGAGATGCTCAACTGTTTTACGAGGAGTAAAACCGGCGAGCAACTCACCGATTGATGCCTTACATCGAAGAACAAGCACTTCAATCAGTTCACGACTGCAAAGCGCGTTTTGTTGGCTTTTTTCTCCGCGTACATATGTTGATCTGCCTGCTTTAACATCTCTTCTGAATCCTTCATGTCATGGTGAAATAGGCAATAACCAATACTGATGTTGAGGTAGATCAGTTCACTCTCATAAACGATTGGCATAGAACAAAGTGCTACCTTGAGTTTATTGATCAACACTTCCATGTCTTCTTCACGCAGTATCCGTGCTGACAACACTAGAAACTCATCCCCGCCTATTCGCGCAACCAAATCAGTTGAGCGTAGCGTGGCTTTGAGTCTCTCCGCACACGCAATTAACACTTTATCGCCGGCTGAGTGCCCAAGGGTATCATTGATGTGTTTAAATCGATCCAAATCCAAATTGATCACTGCAAAGGTTTCATCACGATCCTGCTTTTTTGCATGCTCAAAATGGTGTTCGAGCGAGTACATAAAGTATCGACGATTAGGGAGTCCCGTCAGTTCATCGTGCAGAGAACGGCTATGTGCCATTCTGTAGAGCCGGTAGATGGCAAAAAAGATCAAGCAGAAAAAAATCAACGAAGGGTAACCAATCAGCCGAACCGCTTGTAATTGATACCAAGGCAATGACGCAAACAAACGATCGTCTTCCGCCACCGCAAGCACCCAGCTGCCATAAGGGAAGTTAACACGCTCTTTGACAAAAGCTTGATCAAAAGTGGCTTGCTCTCCAAGCACCATTTGACCTCTCTCCCCTTCACTATCAAATCCCTTAATGGCAACACGATGCTGGTAGGCAAAGCTCGCTAGCCCCACCTCCATAATCAGTGAATCAAAGTTCAGTACTGCACTGCACACCCCCCAATATTGCGAGTTCAGTGGGGGATCGTTGAAAATCGGCACGCGAGCAATCAAAGCTCTAC
Organism: Vibrio floridensis; assembly: GCF_021852965.1. Taxonomy (NCBI): domain Bacteria; kingdom Pseudomonadati; phylum Pseudomonadota; class Gammaproteobacteria; order Vibrionales; family Vibrionaceae; genus Vibrio; species Vibrio floridensis. Next base: position 32,771 of record NZ_JAKGCY010000005.1, read on the forward strand.
CGCCTTGCACCAGATTAACTGGCCCTGCGATGAAAATTTCTTCAATCGTTTTCGCTTTATTAATGGATTCCCATTGTTCAGGTACTGTTTTGTAATCCAACCCAAGTACACCTTCGTTACCCAGCAGTGGATAGACGTAGTTAACTACATCATTTTTTGCCAAGCCAATAACGCGGATATGTTTGCCTTTTCGAAGAATTTTATCTGATGCTTGATCGAGCGCTTGTTTGTTACTGTTAGGGTGAAGCGAAACCAACGTAGCCAAGCTGCTGACAATATAGATATCAGACACTATCGCGGCTTCTAACTTGGAACGAATAGACGACAACTGTTCTTTCGCCTCCCGTTGAAAATACTCTAATCTGACTTTTTTCTGCTCCTGATTGAGCAGCTCAATAATGCCGACAGACAGAATAAGAAACAGGACAAACAACAGGTTGACACTCCATCGTTTTCCAGACATATACTTCATCGAATCCCCAGTTTCCAGCTCTAAAAAATAGGTTAAGCAATGGATAAATCGTTATTATTGTTAAAAAACTTAATATAAGTATAAGAATAAACCAATCCAATCGTCAGAGTTAAGCATTATTTTGTATATTTACTAGGTAAGTGTATGTCATCTTCACTGTTTTTGTTTGAAACCTCAGATTGGCTCGACATAGAAGACGGCCAGTTACTGTGGCGGCCCAACTTTCTCGACCAAGAACAAGCCAATCAAGTTTTTGCAGCACTGATGCATAGCTTGGCATGGGAGCAAAAATACATTCGTATGTTTGGTCAGCAAGTTCTGCAACCTCGGCTTCAAGCTTGGTACGGCGAGGAGCGTTATCATTACTCTGGTTTGACCATGGAACCTTTGCCGTGGACACCTATGCTAAAAGCGCTCAAAGTACAGTGCGAACTGGCAGCAGACACTACGTTTAACTCTGTGCTCGCCAACCTCTACCGTGACGGTCAAGATTCAATGGGCTGGCATCAAGACAATGAAGCTGAACTGGGGAGCAATCCAATCATTGCGTCCCTCAGCTTAGGAGAAACACGTCGTTTTGTTCTCCAACACAAAGTCACCAAGCAAAAAATCGAGTTTGAGTTAACATCAGGATCGCTCTTGGTGATGGGCGGTACAACTCAACATTTTTGGCAACATTGTGTACCGAAAACCGCTAAAAACAAGTCAGAAAGGATCAACTTGACCTATCGAAAGATAATTCCTACCGCCATTTGACCTGACGCTTACATAAACCGTGACAATAACTGGTACTTTCCGATTTATCTCCTTGATACTGGAATCAGTCATGAACATCGCGACACGGACACTCGTTTCTCTATTATCACTGGGTGTGGTTTTTTCATCACTGGCGAGTGAAGAAGTCACCATACCGAGCTACCAAGAATCTGCACAGTTAATCCGCAGTACCTATGAAACTCAACTTTATACCTTGCCAGCGTTCAAAGAAGGTCATTATGGCTTGCGAATGTATCGACAAACACTGGATCCGAAATACGCTGCAGCCGTTTGGAGTGATCTCGCTAGAGTGGCAAGCCGTTTGAATCGTTTTGCTGCCGAGGTGAACACACCAGAACAAGTGATTCTATATTCGGAAAAGCGTTTAGCAGGTTACATTGGGGATACCGATGAGCGTAGCATCCGTCGCTACACCGCAACCAAACACATGCCAGAGTATCTCTATCTAGGCGTTGATCTGCTTGGTTCGATGGCTCGTGCTAACGAATATGGCCTAGAGCACAAGCAAGATGCGAAACTACGTGAAGTCATTCGACGCTATGACTTTAAGAAATACGCGACCAATTCAGAGATGATTGAAGCGTGGGCTGCGCAACTGGCTAATCAAGTCTACTGGCTGCGCCAATTGGGTGAACAAGACGTGGTGGATGATTTTATCAAAGCATTTAAAGAGACCTACCCCGACGAAAAAGACAAAGCGCTTAATGGCCAGCAGTTTGGCAACAAAATCTATGGGATGACTCACATCATTTTTGCCGATTCGGAATACTACCAGCATCAAGTGAGTGAACAGCAACATCAATGGATTTTTGACTATTTCCGAGAGCACATTGATACCATTCTGCTTCGAGCAAAAGAAGATGTCATTGCAGAAGTAGGTATCAGCTTCTTACTGGCAGGACTAGAAGACGACCCTGTTGTTGAGAAAACACGTCAAGCTATTCAAGCCTCAATCGACTCGGAGCGTGGCATGATCCCTTCAACTTCTGGTGACTTTGACATGGAATCGGGTGAACATCGTAACGTCCTGGCTATCATGCTGCTCGATTGGCAAAGGGTGAATGAAGCGCCAACTCTGGAACATAACCCTAAAGTGTTCACCTCAATGCCTTATGGCTTGATTGCCGATAAACCAGCTCAACCCTAATCTTTGTAAATCTAGCGCATAAAAAATGCCCTGTTCTCACAGGGCATTTTTGTTCTGATTTAGCATTTCTTCTCGCTAGCAAAGAAGAAGTCTGCTGAGGCTGTCAGAATTAGAGGGAGATAAAAATCCCAGCCAAACATGCACTCATTAGGTTGGCTAACGTACCCGCAGCAACCGCTTTAAGGCCCATGTTTGCTACGTCACTGCGACGCTCTGGCGCCATCACACCAATCGAACCCAATTGAATGGCAATTGAACCAATATTGGCAAAGCCACACAGTGCGAAAGTGATGATCACTTGGCTGTGCTCAGAAAGCAGCGCTTTGTGCTCGACAAAGTCAATGAACGCCACAAACTCATTCATCACAATCTTCTGGCCAATGTAAGAACCCGCTGCGAGCACTTCATTGGAAGGGATACCGATCAACCAAGCCAATGGAGAGAATAAATAGCCAAAAATCGCTTGCAACGTGACGCCAGTGAAACCAAATAGCTCACCCAAGTTTTCTAAACCCGTGTTCACCATGGCAATCACACTAACAAACGCAATCAGCATCGTACCCACCGCAACAGCCACTTTCATGCCGCCCATCGCACCACTTGCCAGTGCATCAATCACGTTACTTTGGTCAGATTTATCGAGTTCAATGTTGGTGTAGTCGCTTGGCGTCGCACGCTCAGGCACGATGATTTTTGCCATTAACAAACTGCCTGGTGCCGCCATAAAACTCGCTGCAATCAAATATTTCAGCTCAACACCTAAACCAGCATAGCCACCGAGCACGCTACCCGCAACCGATGCCATACCGCCTGCCATCACAGCGAACAGTTCTGATCGAGTCATATTGGCCAAAAACGGACGAATTAGCAGAGGTGATTCACCTTGAGAAAGGAAGATATTGCCTGTTGCGACAAGAGACTCGGCTTTGCTGGTACCCAAGAATTTCTGGATGCCACCACCAATAAATTGAATCACTTTTTGCATGATACCCAAGTAATACAGGGCAGAGATAAGAGCGCTAAAGAAGATAATGATCGGAAGAACACGGACAGCAAAGATAAAACCAGAGGATGCCAAATCACCAAACAAGAAGGCGATCCCTTCATCAGCGAAACTCAGCAATCCCGAGACCGCACTGCTCAATCCCGCCAGCGCCGCTTGTCCCCATGGAAAATAAAGAACTAACGCCGCGAACCCCACCTGCAACAGCAAAGCTCGCGATACCGTTTTCCAGTTAATAGAGCGACGGCTTTCCGACAGCAAAAACGCACAACCAATGAGCGCAACCACACCTAATAGACTTAACAAAATATTCATGAGCAACGACCTAGTTAAAACTTAAAAATGGAGGAGGAGCTGAAAAAACCAGCAAAAGAAGAAGGGGTATGAAGCGGTGACGACTGACACCAAGACTCACGAATGAAATTGAACGAATAGTTCGACATCTTTTTTACCTTATACAAGCTTTCAAAAGTCAGCTGGTCCGGTCCTTGGGGTCATTCACTCAAATAGCCAATATATTGGGCAACTTGTTTCCTTGTGACGGCTTGTATGGGTAAGGGTTATGAACGATAAACCCTATTTCCCGCTTAAACGGGTCGCTAGTATAGACAACAAAAAGAGATATTCATCACATTTATTCACGCAAACGTTCAAGCGTTCATAATTTAATCAACACGTGCATTTCACACTCTAATCACTACATAAAATGGGGATAATGATGATTTTTACCACTTAGATGGATAATAATTATCCAAACGAACCAAAATCACCAATTTAAGTAAAGGAAATACTCGCCTTCCAGTAATTTTTGGATATAATTCGCTTCGGTTTGAAATGAACCGCATCAAAATTTGAAGCTTAGCTTCAACATCCTGTGCCGAGATGGTGAAATTGGTAGACACACTAGCATGAGGTGCTAGCGCCTATGGTGTGAGGGTTCGAGTCCCTCTCTCGGCACCATTCCTTTATAAATAAAATCAATGTGATGCAAGGTATTAAGCCCGCGAAACCCAATGCAGATGCAAACCAACTGCTAAGTGAACTTGCCGTTCACGCTTTGTTGCACCTGGAATTTCGCCGCCTCGCTACCGCACACTCCTCACTCTCTCGTCAAGAAAGTAACGACATTCTGCAAAAATGGCTGAAACCAAAGCTGAAGAGCAATCGCTATAAGTTGATTAAAAAACCGCTTAAATCTATAACTCAGCAAGCAAAAGGCGAAAATGGCAACCTTGAAGCATTATTGGAGCGATGTGTAGGAGCGGAAAGTGCCCCTGTTCAACCACATCTAGATAGCTACCTATTGCTGATCAATGAAGTCGAAAAGAAACTCGGTACCACCGTGTTACTCTCTCGCCCAGAAGCAGTGGATTTGTCACATGATGAACATGGTTGTTTATTGTGCGTGTTGACCACTAACCTCAACCAGCATTTCGATCAACGCAACAAGCTGATCGAACCCATTTCTATGCTGTTCCGCGGCCCGATGAGTCAACGCTCACTGTTTCTCGGTGCCATCTACGCAAGCAACACCTTTCACTATTCCGTTCAATATCAAGACGAACAATTTGTTCGTATTACGCTAGAACTCGCTTAATACTCACTCACTATCCTGCTATCCTAAGTTGCCAAAACAACAATAATTCAAAGGATTGCCGATGTTTACACTCGACGTCTCCCCTGATATCAAACTCGCTTTGGTTCAAGATTCTTTCGCTGCACTTTACGTTCCATTGGTCGCAGAGCAACAAACCTACCTATCCCAATGGCTGGCTTGGCCTCCACTTTGCCAAACCGAGCAAGATTTTAAGCAGTTTATTCAACGTTCACTGCACGAATACGCAGATCGTCAATCAGTAACCTGCGCGATTTTTTATCAACAGAAGCTCGTCGGCAACATCAGTCTTCACGAAATCAACCACCATCTTCAAAGAACTTGTATCGGTTATTGGCTTTCAGAAGAGATGCAAGGCAAAGGTATTGTCACTTTAGCGTGTGAAGCGCTGATAGAGTATGCATTTGATACTTTGTCGATGGAGCTGGTGCAACTTCGCGCAGCCAAAGAAAACCATGCCAGTCGTGCGGTTGCTGAACGCCTCGGCATGCAACTCGAGGGGATCATTCGCCGCAACGAGAGAGTTCAAAATAGAGTGCTCGACCACGCCGTGTATGCGATATCAAAATCCGAGTGGCAAGCAAAGCTCCTTTCTTGCTAGAAAAAACGTGGGAGCTTCTTAGCTCCCATGGTTATTGATACTTGAATTACCGTTTAAACTTACTGTTTCGCGACGGCTTTGATCAGCACTGACGTATCCATCCGTCCTTGTCCTTGTTGCTGAAGCTCTGCGTACTGCTGATCCACTTGCTTTGTCAGTGGCAACTCAAGCCCGACACGCTGTGCTTCCTTCAAGCAAAAACCGAGATCTTTTCTCATCCAATCAATGGCAAAACCAAAGTCAAACTTACCTTGCGCCATCGACAGCGCACGATTTTCCATCTGCCAAGATCCCGCCGCACCGTGCTTCAGTGTATCTACCACTTGTGTGATGTCTAAACCTGACTTTTGCGCAAGCAAAATGGCCTCACTAAGACCTTGAAGCACACCCGCGATACAGATTTGATTAACCATTTTACAGCGTTGACCTTGGCCATTTTCGCCCAGCAGCGTCATTTGCTTTGCATAAGCCTCCATCACGGATGAAACCGTATTGAAGATGGCCTCTTCACCGCCACACATAATCGTCAACACGCCGTTTTCTGCGCCCGCTTGTCCGCCAGAAACTGGCGCATCAATAAAATGGTTAGACACTTTACGACAAGCATCCGCCAGTTCAATTGCCAGTTCGGCAGAAGTTGTGGTGTGATCCACCAGGATCGAGTCCGGTTCCAACCCTGCTAATACTCCGTCTTCACCATAAACGACACTGCGTACATCGTCATCATTACCAACACAAACAAACACCACATCGCAGCCAAGTGCCGCTTCACGTGGCGTTTCAAAGGCTTCCCCTTGATACTGTTCTGTCCATTTTTGAGCCTTGGCAAAAGTACGGTTGTATACATGCGTTTCGTATCCCGCTTTGCTCAAGTAGCCCGCCATTGGGTAGCCCATCACTCCCAGACCAATAAACGCGACTTTTTTGACTTCCATCTTTCCCCCAATGACCTTGTGTTCGTGAATAGGCATGATAACTGAAACCACTACTTACTTGCTATATCCACTTTCCCAACAAATACTTGGATCTGTATGCAAAGAACTCAAGCACCTCACCTTGGCAGCTTAACCTGCCATTTTCACGGGTCCTGTGTCACAATGTCTTTCACTCTACTTGTCTGATTAAAGCTGTACTGATGAAATTTAACGCTGCTATTTTTGATATGGATGGGCTTTTGCTCGACACTGAACGCGTTTGTATGCGTATTTTTAAACAAGCTTGTGATGTACAAAATCTGCCTTTTTACCAAGACACCTACCTATCTATTATTGGCCGCAACTCTGCGGGTATCGATACCATTTTGCGGTCCGCCTATGGTGAGGATTTAGACCGTCTTCATGCAGAATGGCGCAAGCGTTACAACCAAGTGGTATTGCACGAAGCGATTCCGGTGAAAGAAGGGGTGATAGAGCTGCTGAAGTGGCTCAAACAGAGCGGTATCCCTACCGCAGTCGCCACCTCAACACAAAAAGATGTCGCCTTAGTGAAACTCAAGTTGGCCGGACTCGATCACTACTTTGATTCCATAACGACAGGATGTGAAGTGTCGCATGGCAAGCCAGATCCAGAAATCTACTTACTTGCTGCGAGCCGTTTGTCGATTCCACCAGCGCAATGCTTAGCATTTGAAGATTCTAACAATGGTGTCCGTGCTGCCGTTGCTGCGAACATGATCACCTATCAAATTCCTGATTTGGTACAGCCATGCGATGAAGTGATCGCTTTTGGCCATCGGATCTGTCCATCACTTAACGATGTATTGAAAGAGCTGCAAACCAGCAACTAAACCCAAAGCGAAATGCACGAGTAAAAAGAAAAGGGGCGAAATCATCGCCCCTTTTAAATTTTCTAACCGTTAACTGTTCTGCACGCGTTCAAATAGTTACTGAAACGCTTCACCCGCTGCCGCGACAAAGGTCATTTCAACCAAGTAGTCTGGATCAGCAAGCTCTGCTTTGACACAAGCACGGCTTGGAGCGCAGCCTTCTGGGAACCAGTTGTCCCACACTTCATTAAGTGCATCAAAGTTGGCAAAATCAGTCACGTAAATGGTCACCGAAAGAATACGCGAGCGATCACTGCCAATTTTCGCCAATTGCGCTTCTGCTTGAGCAAAAATCTGCTCCACTTGGCCTTTCATGTCCGCGTTGGTATCACTGTCAGCCACTTCCACAAAATGCGCGATGCCATTGAAGACGGTAATATCAGACCAGCGTTTACATGGGTTAATGCGGTGAATTGTCATCGTATTTTCTCTTTATCGAATTGATTTTATTTAAAGGGTTCTTGATGCTCGACTAAACAAACCGGGCTACCAATTTGGCAACTGAATCCCGTTGCGGTTAATCGGCCCGTGTGGCGGTCGCGACGATAGCTGACCACATTATGGCTATGCTGGTTCGCCACCAGCAACCATTTGCCATTGCGCGATAACACAAAGTCTCGCGGAAAATCTCCAAGAGAATCCACCGCCTCTAACCATTTCGGCTCGCTTTGGCTGACATCAAAAACCGTGATTTTATTTTGTCGGCGGCAGGATGCATAGAGAAATTGCTCATCGGAAGACAATCGAATGGCAGAAGCCGCTGCGCCATTTTCTTCGCCCGGCAGCAAAGGTTGCTCTGAAAGCATCGCCCAACGTTCGTTTGCTCGTTCTAGCGTTAACAAAGTTTCGGTCAACTCGCACAGCAAATAGGCGCGAGTTTCCGCCTGATTAAAGACCAAGTGACGAGGGCCGCTGCCTGCAGGAAGCTTGAGTGACTGATGCAAAGTAAAGGCTTGCTGCTGACCATCAATTTGATAGAAATGCACCTGATCGGTACCCAAATCCACCACAGCTAAAAAAGGGCTATGGCGTAGAAAAGTCGCTTGGTGCGCGTGGGGTGATGCTTGTCGCTCTCGATTTGGGCCATCACCTTCCACATAAAGCTCAGCAATACACTCTGAGGGCGCACCTAACACGTCGAGCGTATAAATGGAGGTGTTGCCTGAACCATAATTTGCGACGGCACAAAACATCTGCGTCGGATCGATGTCGATATGGCAAGGGTAGCTCCCTTCAATAGCGATCGTACTTTGGTCAATGCACCCCACTTGCACCAGTTGAGGTTGATCGTGCTGATCAACTTCGCTAAAGGTGTAAAGACCTTTGGGGGTCTGGGTGAGGTAGGAAGGATTTCGCAAGGTCACCAGTTCATTAAACGGAACGAGTTCCCCTGTTTCAGTATTCAGTTCTAGCTGTACGACACCCTCACTAATACTCGGTTCATCGGTGTAGGTGCCAACGTAAAAATGCAAACGGCCAACTGTCATTTTGTCTTTTATTCCTTTTCCTTAAGCCATTTCAATACCTTGCCGCCTGTCGTCACAGGCGGCAATGGCTTTTCGACTTTAAGGTGCAATTTTGTGAAGTAGCTGCTCGGTTGGTCTTACTATCGCCACAATGGTTTCATCAAAAATGACCGCATTCTTATCCAACATCGCTTGATAGGTCGCTTGCTCAGCAGCTGAAAGCACTTGTCCCTGTTGCGCTTTTTCCACCAACTCAAGACCCAGTTCCGCTAGCGCTATGGTTGCATCTGCGATCGCCACACTCTCACGTGAGGCCACATTGGCAGCAAAAATCCCACGAGATTGACGCGCTGCACCTTTTACTACCTTATAATGCTCAGAGAGCTCCTCAAGCGTCTGCTTGCTTTGCGAACTTTGCGGATCGCCATTTGACTGATAGCCGCGCACCAAAGCTTCCATGTCATACACCGCATAGCTTTCTACCACTAGGGCATCGGCGAACCGATTTAAGCGTTCATATTGGTTGTACAAATCCCCCTTGTTTGGTGTAGAAATCCATTTCTCCCAGTGCCTTGCATAATATTGTGCAGGCTCCGTGTATTTGGCTAACGTGATGAGCGGTGCAACATCTGCTCCATTGGCTAAACGCTGTAGCATCATCCGAGCATCGGCATGATGACGCAGGCCAAGAGAAATTTCCGACCAACTATCCAACGCGTGCATTCGACGGTACATACTGGCTTCATCAGTGAGCGATTCACTTGACCAAAGTCGTTCGGCAATCGCATAGCTGCGTGGCCATAAGCGCTGTTCTATGGTCATCGAATCGAGATTTTCACCCCAAATGGTCACTTCGCCACCGAGGATCAACGGTTCCTCTTCTTTGGTCAGTTGAGCAGGATAACCGCCATTAGGCTTCGGAATGCTCTTCACTTCTCCTTCACTGGAGGCCACCAGATTGCCAGTTGCAGGCCAACGCACATTACCAATACGTTGATAGCTGCCTTCTTTTAGTTGATCGCCAGCAAACTGATAATTGAACTCTGTGTAGGACATGAAGTTGTCAAAATGGCCACGGAACATCACTCCGGGGACGTATTCCAATACATACACTTCTTCACGCGATTTACCATTGTAATCGGTAAACGCACGCACTTTGCCGTCAGCACCCTCGATGATGGTGAGATTCCCTTTGCGCGGGCCTCCTTTGTTGCGAGGCTTCACCCAATGGTAGGTGACAAATTTTTCCCCTTGATGCAGTTGATCATCGACGGTGATCCCCTTCGGCATCGGGTCGTTACGATAGTGGTAGCTGGTGGGTTGAGGCTGGTCGAGATAATAACCCGTCGACAAAATACCTTGATAGCCCTCTTTCGCCGCTCGGCCAATACTGTCATGCCCTTGCCAGCTCTGAATCACCACCGATTTGGGCAGATCTTTATGCCAAATTTCATCCCAGCCTGTAATTTTCTTGCCGCGCTCGTTCAGCATCTGCTCGACTCGGCTATTCAGGTACGATTGCAGCCCTCGTTCGCCGTCCAATTGGTGCTGCTTAATAAACGCTTGGATTTTCGGGTTGTCACGCCACTGTTGATAGTTCGGCTCATCCCCTCCGATGTGAAAATACTCATCAGGGAAGAGCTCGACCACTTCATCGAATACGCTTGCCAACATGGTGTAGAGCTCCGGATTAGTCGGATCCATCAAAGGCTCAAACACCCCCCAACCCCGCTGTTGCGGATAGGATTGGTCACCCAAACCAGACATCAATTCCGGATAGGCGTGCGCGACTGCCGAAGCGTGGCCAGGCAGCGAGATTTCAGGGATCACACGAATACCAAGATTACGCGCGTACTCAACCACTTGGCGAGTTTCATCTTTACTGTAGAAATCACCATCCGCGGTGGCTTGCCATAAGCGAGGGTAGTTTTCCAGTTGAATACGAATGCCTTGGTCATCCCAGATATGCCAATGGAAGACGTTCATTTTCGCTGAGGCCATGGCATCCAATTGGCGCAAAATCACCGGCAGTTCGATGTAATGACGCGCAGTATCGTACGACACCCCACGCCATTTAAAACGCGGTGCATCAGAGATAGTAACGGCGGGAACGAAGTAGCCATTAGCATCCGTCGAAACCAGTTGCAGTAAGGTTTCTAAGCCATGAAACGCGCCATAAGGCTCAGTGGATGAAAGCAAAATCTTGCCATTTGCAACCTTCAATTGGTATGACTCATCGCTGTCGATATTTTGCACCGTGCTGCTTGAGGCACGTTGAATATCGACCACCAGCGTTGCTTCTTGTTCGGATTTCGCCTGCCAATTCAGCATCGGCAAGCCAGTTTGTCGATAGAGCCGCTCCATGGTGCGCTTAACATTAAACGCCACGCGTGGTGAGTCGTAACCTTTGATATAAATACTGAACGCTTTATCCAGCGTCACCTTGCCTTCGCTTAACTCAACGTTTTGCGGGTAAGGCATTAATATTAAGTGGGTATTAGGTATCATCGCTGCCGGTAGCCTAAATATGTGAAACTCGTTCTACTTAGTGGATGAGACGGCGATTAGCGACGGTCGGCTCGATAACACGTTACGTCGACTTCCACTTTGACATCCACCACAAGGTCACACACCATGCAAATACGCGCAGGTGGATGCTCGCCAAAAAACTCTTTAAACACTTTATTGAACGACTGGAAATAGCGTGCATCGGTCAACACAACCTTAACGTGTACTACATCTTCTAGCGTATAGCCCGCCTCGCTCATGATGTCGACACAGTTTTGAATCGCAAGGCGAGACTGATCAACAATGCCACCTTCAACCACTTCACCATCAATCATCGGTGTTTGGCCAGAGACGTAAAGGAAACCACCCGCTTCGGTTGCTCGTGCAAAGGGTAAATGCTGACCACCTGTACCCACGCCGCCTTCTACACCATATCGTTTAATTGACATTATTTTTCTCCATTACTTTCTTACTTAATTTCATCAATTTAATATTTATCAAATAACTTTATTTGAATTAAAACGTTATTTATTTCGATAAATAAAAACACCGTTTCTGTGTTTTGAAACCTGACCATTAAAATAAGCCAGCATTCCATTCACGAATACCCGTTCAATACCTTGCGCTAACGAAATGGGATTTTCAAAAGTTGCGGTATCTTTCACTGTTCTCGGATTAAATAAAACCAAGTCAGCAAATGCACCTTGTTTGATCACTCCTCGCCCAGTGAGGTTATATCGTTTAGCGGACATTCCCGTCATTTTGTGAATTGCTTCTTGCAGGGAAAAAAGTTTTTCTTCTCGGCAATAGTGCCCAAGCACTTTCGGGAAAGTGCCCCACAAGCGCGGGTGTGGGTGAGGATCGTTCGGCAACCCATCCGAACCCACCATGGTTAAGCGGTATTTCAACACTCGCTTAACATCTTGTTCGTCCATGCAATGATACACCGCTCCAGCAGGTTGTAGCGCTTTGGCTGCTTCCATGAGGGGTAACCCCATTTCCTTGGCGATCTGCTTAAGCATCTTGCCGGCAAACTGTGGCTGGCTTTTCGACCAAGTAATAAAAATGTCGATCTCTTCTGTCACTTGATTCAGATCTAAAGTGGAAGAGCTAGCCGAATAAGGGTAACAATCGCAAGAGACATCTTGATGTTGAGCGGCTTTTTCCATCAGATCCACCACTTCAACCGAGCGTCCCCAATTGCCCGCGCCCGCGCATTTGAGATGGGAGATCACCACAGGTACCTTAGCAAACTGGCCCGTTTCAAAGGCTTCCGCCATCGCACTGAGTATCTCTTCAAATTCGGTACGCATATGAGTGGTATAAATGCCCTCATACTCGCCGAGCACTTGTGCTAAGCGCATCACTTCATCGGCGGTCGCCTGCTTAGCACTGGCATAAGCCAAACCAGAACTTAGCCCCAACGCTCCCTGTTCCATCGCTAAAGTCAGCGCTTGTCGCATCTGCTCGATTTCTTCATCGGATGCGGTGCGCAACAAATCATCCATAACATTGTTGCGCAGTGTCGTGTGGCCAACCAACGCCGCCACATTCACGGCAGGTTGCGCGCGTGTTACCGCCTCGGCGTAATGCGCAAAAGTCGGGTATTTAAAATCGGCTTGCTCACCAAGCAAGTTCATAGGGTCAGGCGGATCACCCGCTAAAATCGTCGGGCTGGCACTGATGCCACAATTACCCACAATCACGGTTGTCACCCCTTGGCTGACTTTAGCCAAACACTCTGGATAACGAATCACATTGGTATCGTCATGAGTATGAACATCGATAAATCCCGGTGCGAGAGCCAAGCCCTGGCCATCAATCACACAAGCCGCAGTCGCATTTTGACTATCACCAATTTGAGCAATGCGCTGCCCTTGAATGGCGACATCAGACACAAATGGCATCCCACCGGTGCCATCAAAAATTTCTACATTTCGAATTATGGTATCGAACACTCTACGTCTCTCTACTGCTCAACTCTTTAACCTGATGTCATAGTAAATCTTGCTAAAAATTAATCAGTGACAAAACACACAAATAACCACGAAAAGTTTGATAGTTTCTACCACAAGATCTATTTTAGAAACAAACAAACTCAAAATATCAACCACTTAAAACATGTTAGAAGTAGATAGCCATGAAAAAACCTTATGAAAATCATGATAGAAACTATCATAACTTTGTTATTCAACGCCCCGCTGCTGGTGAAAAAAGCCAAGCAATTCAACCTCAAGCATGCAATTTATCGTTGGACGAAGTGAGCCTGCCGAGTGCGGTGATTCACGCGTCTGCACTCAACAATAACCTTAAGTGGATGCAACAGTTTGCCAATCACCACCACGTGAAACTGGCCCCACACGGCAAAACCTCCATGACGCCCGATTTCTTCCGCCAACAACTTGAAAATGGCGCGTGGGGCATCACCGTTGCCACTGCCGCACAAGCAGAAATCGCCGCCATGGCCGGTGCGAAAAACATCATCATCGCCAATCAACTGGTGGGCAAAGCCAACATGGCCATCATCAGTCAACTCATCGAAGATCCTGAGATTCACCTTTACTGCTGCGTGGATTCATCACGGAACATTCGCGCCCTTTCGCACTTTTTTGCCCAACACCAGCAAACACTTCATCTTTTCATTGAATTGGGAGTGAATGGCGGCCGTTGTGGTTGTCGAAGCGAAGCACAAGTGCTTTCACTCGCTAACGAAATCCACTCACTGCCTCATTTGGCGTTGGCAGGCATCGAGGTGTACGAAGGGGTGATTCATGGTGAAAATGCCGAGGAAGAGATTCGCCATTTCTTGCAGAATGCGATCTCTTTAGCTCGCAAGCTCAAAAGCGCTCAATTGATCGCATCACAGCCAATCATCACTGGTGCGGGCTCTGCTTGGTATGACGTTGTGGCGGAGCAATTTAGCGGCCTTACCGATCTCACCCCCGTCATTCGCCCTGGCTGCTACGCCATCCATGACACCGGGATTTACCAAACCGCACAGCAAAAAGTGATGCAAAGAGCCCAACAAAATCAGGGCGTCGCGTGCGATCTTGGTGGGGATTTGCTCTCTGCGCTTGAGCTATGGGCACATGTTATTTCTCGCCCGGAACCAACGCGTCTTGTGGTTGGCATGGGTAAGCGTGATGTGGCATTTGATGCAGGCCTGCCCACGTTAGAACACGCGTTTCGCGACGGTCAGCCACTGGCAATACCTGCTGGCGTGACATCAATCGCGATCATGGATCAACACACGTTTGTCGAGATCCCAGCAGAGTGCGAACTCGATGTCGGCGATATTCTGGTTTTCTCCACCTCTCACCCTTGCCTCACCATCGACAAATGGCGCGCGTTGGCCATTCGCGATGATCACTATCAAGTGAGCCACTGGGTAGAAACCCGCTTCTGATGAATTTGTGCGATGTGAACGCAGCAACTTAGAGCAAATTACGCTATTCTTGCGACCGCAGTTTTACTGCGGTCATTGGCAACGTAGGACAATCCCTTGAGTTTAGAAGTCGATATTATTTCTCAAATTACCGAACGTTTTAGCGCATTACGCGAGGCAGAAAAGAAAGTCGCCAAATTGGTGATGGATGACATTGAAACCGCCGCCAATGCAAGTATTACTGAACTGGCCCAGAGCGCCGATGTCAGCGAGGCCACCATTACGCGCTTTGCCAAAGCGATTGGTTGTAAGAATGTGCGCGAAATGAAGATCAAACTGGCGCAATCACTCACCGTGGGCCAACGATTTATTCTCGAACCGCCCGATCAAAGTGGCTATCAAGTAATTTACGAATCCATCAAACAATCACTCGATATCAACCGAGCTTTGATCAATGAACAAGACATTGATCAAGCCGTTGAGTGGCTCTATGGTGCAAGACAAATCATCAGTGTCGGCATGGGTGGTGGTTCCACCATTGCCTCTCAGGAACTGCAACATCGTCTATTTCGTTTGGGCTTTGCCATTGTTGCCTACCACGATGGTTTGATGACGCGCATGGTCGCCGCTACCGCGGATGCTAATGACGTCATGGTGTTGATTTCAGCGACAGGCTACACCCCAGTGATCGTGGAGACGGCGCAACTGGCTCGTGATTACGGCCTGAAAATCATTGCCATCACCCCAAAAGGCACCCCATTGGCTGAACAAGCGAACGTGGTTTTGCCGATAGAGCATCACGAAACGGATTTTATCTACAAGCCTTCCGCCTCGCGTTACGCCATGCTGGCCCTTGTCGATGTGCTTTCGATGGCGTTAGCGGTGAAAAATAAACGTCGCTCACGTGACAAACTGCGCCGCTTAAAAGTGGCATTAGACTCACATCGCGGCGGCGGTGATAGGCAGCCTTTGGGTGATTAGACACAGCCAGTAAATCAGATAGAGCGACATTCGGTGTCGCTCTATTTATGTTCCTCCTGCGAGCTCAATCCCGTTTCTCACCTTAAAAATCACATCAATTCAAACCCTTACTATACTCATGAGGGCAAATGCATTTAATTCATCACTTGATGAATATTTGCAGAATTAAGTTGCTAGAGCAGCCACCACACCCAGCGTTACACTGTTGATTGATTAACCACTACCGTTACTGTTAGGACGATCGCATGCGAAACCGACTGATCTGCGTATGGGCTCTACTTGCCCTCACCGCTTGTACGACCGAATCCACGTCTCAAGCACTTGGTACACTTGAGCGTGACCGCGTCACCTTTACCGCCACCGCCAATGAGATCATTCGAGAGCTTCCCGTCAAGGAAGGTCAGATGGTTTCGCAAGGCGATGTGCTGGTTAAGCTCGATAGCAAAAATCAACAAGCCGTCTTAGCCCGTGCCCTCGCTGAACAAAGCAAAGCGCAAGCCTATCTACTCAAGCTCACTAACGGTGAACGACCAGAGGACATTGCTTCAGCACAAGCTCGCGTTGCCCGCGCCGAAGCGCAGTTAATCGAAGCGCAGAAAACCTTCAAACGTAAATCAGAACTGGTGGCGAAAAAGCTCATCAGTCAGTCAGAAAAAGACACCGCTCTCGCACAGCGAGATTCGGCAAGAGCGGAGCTGGATTCCGCCAATGAAGAGTTCAGCAAGCTGACCGCAGGCTCACGCCCAGAAGACATCGAACAGGCCAAGGCGCAACTGGCCGCCACTCAAGCCGATGTGGTCTTACAGCAACAGAAACTCGACGAACTCACCATCGTCGCGACCCGAGATGGAATTCTCGACAATCTGCCCTATAACCTAGGGGAGCGCGTGCCTGTCAGTGGCATTGTGGCGGTCATTCAAGCCAATCGCATTCCTTATGCGCGCGTCTATGTACCTGCGACGTATCGAGTGAACTTCGTGCCCGGCAAACAAGTGACGGTCCATGTCGATGGCGTGAGCGATCCTCTGCAGGGGACGGTGCGTTGGGTAGCGAACGAAGCCTCTTTCACTCCCTATTACGCCCTCACCGAGGAAGAGCGTTCACGCTTGATGTATTTAGCGGAAGTGGATCTTACCGAAGCTGCGCTCGCCCTCCCTTCCGGCGTGCCAACTCAAGTCGATCTCAACGGAGAGTAAGCCATGGTTGAATACGCAATTCAGGCGCAAAACGTGGTGAAAAAGTTTGGTGATTTCACAGCCATCGACAACATCACGCTGAACGTGCCGAAAGGCAGCATCTACGGCTTTCTTGGCCCAAATGGTTGTGGAAAATCGACCACCATCCGTGTTCTCACCGGGCTACTCAGCCCGAGCGAAGGCCACGTTGATGTGCTCGGTTTGGAGATTCCCAAGGAATCAGAAAAACTCCGCTTGAAGATCGGCTACATGACGCAGAAGTTCTCTCTTTACGATGACCTCACGGTGGAAGAAAACTTGCAGTTCATTGGCCAGATTTTTGGTATGGACAAGAAAACCCTAACTCAGCGAATCAATGAACAACTCGCCACTTATGGCTTGGATCAACGCCGCAAACAACGGGTTTCTGGGATGAGTGGCGGCCAAAAGCAACGCCTTTCTCTGGCCGCAGCGACCATGCATAAACCCGAGCTGCTGTTTCTTGATGAACCCACTTCAGCGGTCGACCCTGAAAACCGCCGCGAGTTCTGGGAGCAGTTGTTCGATCTTTGCGACCAAGGTACCACCATCTTGGTGACCACACACTACATGGATGAAGCGGAACGCTGCCACCGACTTGCCATTATGGAGGCGGGATTGATTCGCGCAGATGGATCCCCTGAAGATCTCATGGCGCAAATGGGCGTTAACATTGTTGAGGTCAAAGCGGACAATTTACGTGCGTTAAAAGAGCAGTTATTGCCTTTGGCAGAAGTGCGTTCTGCAGCGCAACTGGGCATTCGCTTACGCGTCTTGATCGATCAACGCGTGGCAGACCCAATTGCGTGGCTAAGAGCCACGTTTCCTCGTTTACAACACGCGGAAATGAACCTTGCCAGACCAAGTTTGGAAGATGTGTTTGTGTCCGTAACAGGAGAAGGCCGCCAATGAATGCGCTCTATCGAATGAAAGCGATTATGGTCAAAGAATTTCGCCAACTCTCGCGCGATCGCATTACCTTTGGCATGGTGGTGATGATTCCCCTGATCCAACTGCTATTGTTTGGCTATGCGATTAATACCGACATTCGCGACATTCCTGTCGCGGTGGTGGATCAAAGCGAAAGTACCGCTGGGCGCATTCTCACCGAGTCGGTCAAAGTCACGCAGGTGATCAGTGTGACTCAACGCTACGCCACCGCGGAAGAAGCCGAGCAAGCAATTCAAGATGGCATTGTGCGTGCGGCGTTGATTTTGCCGAACGATTTAACGCAACGCATGGCGCAAGGCCGACCGTTAGGTCAATGGATTGTCGATGGTTCCGATACCATGATCAGCGCAGCGATTCTTGGCTTGCAGACGATGCCGCTGACAGATTTTGATTTTCAGATCCGCCCGAAACCAACACAAACCTTTGAAGTGGCACTCTACTACAACCCAAGCCGTCGCTCAGCAGTGAACATTGTTCCCGGGCTACTTGGGGTCATTCTCACCATGACGATGATTTTGTTCACCAGCGCCGCCATTGTGCGTGAGCGAGAACGCGGAAACTTGGAACTGTTGATCACAACGCCGGTACGCTCGTTTGAACTGATGGTGGCAAAGATCGTTCCGTACATTTTTGTCGGCTTGATTCAGGTGTTCATCATCTTAGGGCTTGGACACATTATTTTTGGCGTCCCTATCAATGGTTCCGTTGCGCAAATATTGTTGGGCACCTTGTTGTTTATTGCCGCGAGTCTTACCTTGGGGCTGGTGATTTCCACCATCGCCAACACACAGTTGCAAGCCATGCAAATGACGGTTTTCATCTTGCTGCCTTCCATCCTACTTTCGGGTTTTATGTTCCCCTACGAGGGTATGCCCGTGGCGGCCCAATGGATTGCAGAAGTGCTCCCCGCCACCCACTTCATGCGCATGATTCGCGGCATTGTCTTGCGAGGCGCAGATTTATTCGACCTGTGGCGCG
Source organism: Vibrio floridensis (assembly GCF_021852965.1). Classification (NCBI taxonomy): domain Bacteria; kingdom Pseudomonadati; phylum Pseudomonadota; class Gammaproteobacteria; order Vibrionales; family Vibrionaceae; genus Vibrio; species Vibrio floridensis. Next base: position 51,694 of record NZ_JAKGCY010000005.1, read on the forward strand.
ATACTTTATGGATGATTGGCTTTACCCTGCTTGGGCTGATCATAGCCTCAACTCGCTTCAAGAAATCGTTGGATTAATACGCGACATGATGTTCAATTGTCACGAGGGGAACTCATTCCCCTCGTTCTAACGCTCGCGACCAACAACAAGGATTACCATGAAAATTGCAATGATTGGCTTAGGGGATATTGCGCAGAAAGCGTATTTGCCCGTGATCACTCAAATGTCGGATATTGAGCTTGTGCTCTGCACTCGCGATGGCACGCTGCTTAAACAATTGGCCAAACAATACCGAATTGCGGAATATTGTAGTGATTACCGTCAGCTCACCAAAATGGGCATTGATGCGGTAATGATTCACGCGGCCACCAGCGTGCACGCCGACATTGCAAGCTATTTTCTTAAGCAGGGCATCCCAACGTTTGTCGACAAGCCACTGGCAGACAACGCTCACGATGTTGAAACGCTGTATGAAATCGCCCATCAGCACGGCCAGCCTCTATATGTCGGGTTTAACCGTCGCCATATTCCTCTCTTCAATCAAACCATCCCTGAACTCGACACCACAAATACAGTAGGCAAGGGATTGGAGGTACTGCGTTCGCTGCGTTGGGAAAAACATCGACTCGATCTTCCAGGTGAGCTGCGTACTTTTCTGTTTGATGATTTCATCCACCCTCTCGACAGCGTGAATCTCAGTCGCCAAGCCGATCTGCAAGATGTTTACCTGACCTACCAAATGGCGGGCATTCAACTCGCGCGAGTGGATGTGCAATGGCAAGCTGGAGAAACCTTGTTACACGCGTCGATGAACCGTCAATTTGGCGTCACCACAGAACGTGTGGTGGCTAGCTACCAAAACCGCGCCGTTGAATTTGACTCATTTTGTGAAGGCCACCTTTGGCAGCAAGGCCAGCAAACCAAATTGGCGTTAAAAGATTGGACACCAATGCTCACCAGTAAAGGCTTTACACCGATGCTCAGAGATTGGGTCAAGGTGGTGGAGCGTGGTCAACTGGCCAGTGAGATTGTGGAACGGAATATCGCTAGCCATCAATTGGCAGAGACGATCTACCAAAAGATCGCCAAAGCGTTGTAACACGGCGTACACGCTAAAGTCTGCTGACCCTATGAATCTGCGGCGATCGTATCGCCGCCTTAACTTGCGGAAATCTCGCCTTTACTTACCGTGCTCTTCACTCACCGCATAATGACTTAAAAACAGTGCTGCGGTGTTTTTTGCCAGCGCTTCTCCTTGCTCAGCCGTGAGCGGTTCGGCGCTGCCAATAAGCTGCGGCCAAAAGGCGCTGCCTTTGATCAAACTGTGAAGCTGGGTGCGAGCAAGTTCCACGCTCTCTAGCTTCAAACGTCCTTTTTTATCTTGCTCTGCTAGCCACGTGTAGAGTGCGGTGTCTTGTTTCGACATGCTGCTGGTTTGCGCTTTCAGCTCTTCTGGCTTAAACAAGAAATGGCCTAATGCCACCTTCGCCATATCTAAATAACTGGGCTGAGCAATCACATTGATTTCTTGGCACAGCAAACTCACCAGTTGTTCCTGCAAAGGTCGTTTACTGAGTGCAACCAACTCATCCTCAGTGATCGTGCTCTTCCATAAAACGGATAGCAGCTCCATCACCAAGGCTTCTTTTGAGGAAAAATGGTTATAAACGGTTCGTTTCGACACCCCTGCTAACGCAGCCAGTTTATCCATACTGGTGTTTTGTACACCAAATTCCAAAAACGCTTGTTTCGCTGCCGTGAGTATCGCCTCTCGCTTTTCTTCACTTCGCGTCTTTTTCTTTTCAATCATGGTGTTACTGCTCAGGTTGTCGAAAGATGTGATTATTTTACACCAAGTAGTTTACTTTTCACGCCCAAAATGTAAACTACACCGAGTAGTTTACATTAAACCACTCTCTTTTGTGGTGAGAAGGACGATGAAAACACAATGAACAAACGACTTATCAAAATCACTTTTTTGACTGTGTTAGGAGCTATTGCCATGAGTTCGATCTTCACCGCCAGCTCGACTGCTGAAGCAGAGAAATCCCCTTATCCAAAGACATTTCGTAATAGCGACCCCAATTTCAATGGCGGTTCTGACCTCTTTGAAATCGTCAAAGCGTACTTCACGACGAAACGCGCTGCACCGAAACCCACATTTGCACTGCCAGTGCATAGCATCACGACAGAACAGTTGCTTGAGGAGCAGCAAGATGTGCTCTATCGTCTTGGTCACTCAAGTGTGCTGATGAAGTTGGACGGTCAATTGGTAATGACGGATCCGGTATTCAGTAAACGCGCCTCACCTGTACAGTTTTTTGGCCCTGCCCGCTTTCACCCAACTCCAATTGAGCTTGATGGGCTGCCAAGCATCGATGTGGTTCTCATTAGTCATGACCACTATGACCATCTCGACAAAAACACGGTCAAAACCCTGGCGAGCAAAGTGGGCGTTTTTCTTGTGCCATTGAAAGTGGGCGTGATCTTGCAAGAATGGGGCGTGGACAAGCACAAAATCGTTGAGTTTAATTGGTGGGAAAGCCACGTAGTCAACGGAATTGAGTACGTGTTCACGCCTACCCAGCACTTTTCAGGCCGAGGATTAACCGACAGTAACAGCACCTTGTGGGGAAGTTGGGTCATTCGTGGCCGTGAGAAAAACCTCTTCTTCAGTGGTGACTCTGGCTACTTTGATGGGTTCAAAACCATTGGGGAAAAATACGGCCCGTTCGACCTCACCATGATCGAAACTGGCGCGTACAACAGTTTGTGGTCGAACATTCACATGTTCCCTGAAGAGAGCGTTCAAGCGCATCTTGATTTGCAAGGCCAGAAAATGATGCCAATTCACAACAGCACCTTTGATTTGGCAATGCACGATTGGCATGAACCGATGGAAAAAGCGCGACAGATCAGCGAAGAAAAAGGAGTGACGATGATCAGCCCAGAGATTGGTCAGCGCCTTGTGCTTAATGAAGAATCACCACTCAAACCGTGGTGGTTAGAAGATAACGGCTAAAGCCACACATGGAGGATGCAGGCACGCACGACCAAAGTGACTGCATCGAACCTTAACCAGCAAACCAATCGTAAACTGGGAGTGCTAGGCGACATTACACCCTCTTGAATGCATTTTATTCACTATTAACTCCTTCTTTATAAATACATGTCGGAGTGGACATAGAGCTTGTATTAATAGAAATAGTACAATCTATATAGTCGCTCCCCCCATCTAGATAAAAATACTCTAAAGAAAACAATAATTCACTATTCCTTGATGAAATTGATTCAATAAAAACTCCAGATGAAGAATTGAATTTCAACTCTTTATTTTCGATAAATACAGATCTTATTTCTATACTATCAATAACTCTAAATTCAGGCGTGCTTATTTTATCAATTTCTAATAATGGTTCGACTTCCATATTATGCTTTACTACTCGAATAAGAAATTCGTTAATTCTATATGTTTCAACTCTATCTATCGATACTGGTAATGTCGTAGCATGTGTATGAACAGAATAAATTAATATAATGCTTGCTATAACTATTAAATTTCTCATATTTAAACTTGAGAATAAAAATTTACATAACATACTTAACTCGCTTATCAAAGCTATCCGCTGGAACTCTTGCCCATAGAGATTTATTAGTAATGATTTTTTTAAAACTTCCAAGATCATTATTAGCAATACTTTCTTGTAGATACTCTCTAGCTGTTGATGTGTAATCTCCTCGAAACTTCAGGTCTACTGTAACTTCTTTAATCTTTTCATTTAAGTTAGCCCAGTCTGTAGCACCATATTTCTTAACTACATCCGCTTTATTGCAAATCCTTTTCACTTCTGAAGATTCAAAAGCATAACTAATATTAAATAATTTTAGTTGGGCATCTACAGATATTTGGTAGTCAATCAAATCACTATCAATGATAAATTGTTTCGCTTGCTTACCTTGTAGTCCTATTGCACCCACCAATTTAGATATGACATCTGGTCTGATGCCAGCAGAAGCAAGATCTTTACGAGCGAGAGCAAGTTATTTCATCCTCAAGTCATACCCACGTCCCACAGTAACACCTGAACTATCACTTGGAACATGTAGCTTTCTACTATGATATGCTCCTCCTTCATTCCCTTCAGCACTCCACGTAAGTACACCTTGGAGGGGAGGATTAATAGACAAAGGTTTAAAAACAGAGCGAACTAAGTCATTAAGCGACTTTATTATTTTTCCATTTGGCTCTACGTAATATGTTGGCATAGCGCTATTAAGATGTTTATTTTGATATTCGACCAGTTTAGAAATTAGTTCATCATCACATTTTCCTGTAATGTCCAATACTTTTCTTGCATTTTTCCGAGCGTAGACATTCAACAGTGCTTGTATAACTTTCACATCATAAACATTATTTTTCTTATTTGTTCCAACAATACCTAAAATTTCAAATGACAAAATACCCTCCAAAGGATTCGCTAATCTGTGATATTTGTCAGCATAAACAAATCACATTTAGCAATAAATTCAAAGTCATCAGATTTTTTAAATTTTGGAGATAACACGCAGCTATATGAAAATAATAAAGTCATCACTATTGCAATTTCGAGCAAATAACACCCTATCTACCACCGATAACCTAACCAACAAGCCACACTGTGTGGCTTGTTGCGTTTTCTGCACGCAACAAATCGTTGACTTACTTTGACAATCAAACTAAATTTACTTTCAAATATTTTGACTATCAAACAAATGGATTTTCTTTTATGTCTGCTTGCTCTCAAAGCCACCGATTTACCACACACAATCAACAGGGTGAAAAACGCACTTTTTACGTTCTTTTACTCACCCTTTTTACTATGGTGGCGGAAATTGTTGCGGGCACCCTTTACGGCTCCATGGCGCTACTGGCTGACGGTTGGCACATGGGGACGCACGCAGCTGCCTTTTGCATCACCCTCTTTGCGTATCGCTATGCGAAAAAGCACGCGCACAGTGCTCGTTTCTCTTTTGGCACGGGGAAAGTCAGCGTGCTTGGTGGTTTTACCAGCGCGATTGCTTTAGGAATCGTCGCCTTGCTGATGGTGGTGGAATCGGTTCATCGCCTATTTAATCCTGAAAGTATTCAATTTAATGAAGCGATCTTGGTGGCGGTGGTTGGATTATCCGTCAATGTCGCCAGTATGTTCTTGCTGCATGATCACCATCATCACGATCACGGTGATCATCATCATGAACATCACCACGAACATGATCATGAACATGCGCATGAGCACCATCACGACCACAATCTGCGCGCCGCTTATCTTCATGTTTTGGCGGATGCCCTCACTTCAATCTTGGCCATTGCGGCGCTCATCATTGGTAAATTCTACGGCTGGATTTGGCTCGATGCATTGATGGGCATCGTGGGTGCACTGGTGATTGGTAAATGGACCTTCGGACTGGTGAAACAAACGGCGCCCATTTTGCTTGATGAAAGCATTGAATCGAATTACATCGAGCAGCTTAACCAAACGTTAAGCCCTTATGCCACCGTGACCGACTTACATGTGTGGCGGATCAGCGGCCACCATTACGGCGCGATCATCAGCTTGGTGGATCACAGCAAAACCCCGTATGAGGAATATAAACACATGCTGGAAAAATTTGATAAGATTCACCACCTCACGTTGGAACTGCAACCGGCCAAGTAATGCGAAATTTAGAAAAACTCAATCAAACTCTGACTGAATTCTACGACAAGATGTCTTCGTGGGAGCAATCGGTCGTGAAAGAAACCGGCTACTCATTGGCGCAAATTCACACCATTGAAGTGCTCGGCTGTCACGGCGCGTTGCGAATGAAAGAGCTGGCAGAAAAGCTTGGCATCACGACAGGCACACTGACGGTGCAGATAGAAAAACTGGTCAAAGCGGAGTTGATTGAGCGCTGCGCACTCCCAGAAGATCGACGTGCCATCGTGGTCAAGCTAACAGAAACAGGACAAGTGATTCATCGCCAGCACAATCAATTGCATCTTGATTTGGTTCGCGAGCTCACACGCCATATCGACGAAGAGCAGCAAGCACTGCTGCTCTCTTGTCTTGAGAAGATGAATCAAGAGTTCTAAGACAACAGCATCAAGCAACAAAGCATTGCTAAGCGAGTGGCAAAGCGTAAAATCATGACAAACAGAGATTTGTGAGGTGAGTATGAACATCGGTGCGATTTCAACACTAACTGGGTTATCAACCAAATCCATTCGCATGTACGAAGAAAAAGGCATTATTTCGCCACCATTACGCAGTGATGCGGGCTATCGCGAATATGGGCAAAAACACATTGTTGAACTCAATCTGATCTCTCGGGCCAAAAATGCTGGTTTCTCGCTGCAAGAGTGTAAAGAGTTTGTCCAACTGGCGCAAAATCCCAATCGGAAAAGCAGCGAAGTAAAAGAAAAGACCAAGGAGAAGTTGGCGGAGATCGAGCAAAAGCTCGCTCATCTCAACGAGATTAAGAAACAGCTGGAAAGCTGGGTATCTTCTTGCCCCGGCAACGCCGATAGCCACTGCCCGATTATCGATGAACTGACAAAATAAACGCGTCATATAAGCTTTTCCATCGCCAATTTGAGAATCGGCGATGGAAAACCAAGCGTGCTGTAACGAAATACCTTAAACAGAACGTCCTAAAAATAGGTACACATACGTTTGCCTTCTTGTTCTATCACTCTGAAAGGCGTTTCGTATATCTCTTCTAACGTCCGCTCTTCAATCACCTGTTCTACTCGACCACTGGCGACAATTTTGCCTTTTTTCAACGCAATAATGTGGTCAGAGTAGCAAGCTGCAAAGTTGATGTCGTGAATCACGACCACAACCGCTTTGTTCATTTCTCTCGCTAATCGGCAAACCGTCTGCATAATTTGTTTGGAGTGGCGAATGTCTAAGTTATTGAGCGGCTCATCTAGAAACACATAATCCGTGTCTTGTGCGATGACCATGGCGATAAAGGCGAGCTGTCTTTGCCCACCACTGAGTTCGTCGAGATACTTGTCTTGAATTTCTTGCAGATCGAGATAACGAATCGCTTTGTCAATTTCAGCATTATCTTGCTCAGTCAAGCGACCAGACGAGTGAGGAAAACGACCAAAAGCAACCATTTCTCGAATGGTAAAGCGCATGGTGATGCTATTGGCTTGACGCAATACCGCCAATTTTTTTGCTAAGGTTTTATTATCCCAATCGTGAAGCTCTTTACTGTCAATAAGAACGGAGCCGCCGTCTCGCTGCGTTAAACGAGACGCCATTGAAAGCAACGTGCTCTTACCCGCACCATTCGGGCCGATAATGGATGTTACCTTGCCTTTCTCAAATTGGCCGCTCGCTGCTGACACAACCTCAAACTTACCAAAACGCTTGGTTAAGCGGTCTAAAATGATCATGATTTACCTACACAATACGGTTTCGCAGCAACATCGAAAGAAAATAGACGCCACCGACAAAGTTAATAATCACACTCAACGTGGTTTGAAACGCCAATACGTTTTCCACCAGCCACTGCCCCACAAGAAGTAAACAGACTCCCAAGATAGCGCAGCCAGGCAGCAGCAGTGAATGACGGTAGGTGTTAAACATTTCACGCGCTAAATTGGTTACTAACAAGCCGAAAAAGAGCACAGGCCCAATGAGTGCCGTTGAAATCGAAATCAACACTGCGCTCAAAATCAGCACTTTTTTAGTGACACTGCGAACATCGACACCAAGGCTGGTCGCGTTATCTTTATCCAGCCAGAACACATCCATGATGTGGTGCATACGATACATAACGAACGAGGCGATCAATAACAACGGCGCGGTAAGATAGACCAATTGGGTGTCGATATTATTGAAACTCGCAAACATGTTGGCCTGAACAGAGGCGTAATCATTGGGATCCATTACCAACACAAAAAATGAAGCCACATTGGAAAACAACTGGCCAAGTATCAATCCCACCAACAATAACGTGATCAAATTCTTCTCTTTACCGCGGAAATAGAATCCAAAGAGCAGGATGGAAAACAGCACCATCACGCTGACAATGATGGAAAAATTGAGGTAAGCATTTAACACGTAATGACTGAGACCGCCAAACACCACCACAACGATGACTTGCGCTAACAGATAGAGAGAATCAAAACCGAGAACTCCTGGAGTCAAGATTCGATTGTGTGTAACGGTTTGGAATAGCAGGGACGCTTGTGATATCGCCACTCCTGCCAAGATCATCGCCAACACTTTGGGTATTCGGCGTGATAAAAAGTATTGATAATTGTCCAGCGTGAGCCCTTTTACCAAAAATAGCGTAGCAAAAATCAGGGTAACAATCAGCAGGATCAATAACTTAATTCGATTAGACACGTTGCTTTCCTCCAACGATGAGGTACACAAACACCGTACCGCCTAAAATCGAAATCACCATTGAGATGGGCACTTCATAAGGAAAGATGATCAGGCGCCCCATAAGATCGCAAGAGAGCACCAACAACCCACCATAAATCGCAGTAAGCGGGATGTTTTTACGTAAGTTATCGCCGTAGAAATAACTTACCAAGTTGGGCACAATCAAGCCAAGAAAAGGTAATTGGCCGACAATCATCACCACACTGGCCGACAATACTGAAACCAGCACAACACCGATTACAATCACTTGCTGATAGTTCAATCCTAGGTTGGTGGCGAAGTCCTTGCCTAAGCCAGCGGCAGAAATGCGCGTTGCGTATAAGTAACTAAAAATCCCCACCGGAAGCGCGATATAAAGAAGTTCATAGTCACCTTGTAACAAGTTGGCAAAGTTCGCTACAGACCACGAGGAAAGGTTTTGCAGCAAATCATATTTGTAGGCAATAAACGTCGCTAACGAGTCAACAATGTTGCCGAAAATAATGCCGATCAAAGGAACGAAAACCGCATTTTTGAACTGGATCCGCTGGACAAAACTGACAAAGAGCAAGGTGCCTGCCATCGCAAATCCAAAGATGAGCAGCCAGCTGTCTCCTTTGCCTAAAAAGACCAAGCTGACAATATACCCCAACATCGCGCACTCAATGGTGCCAGACGTAGAAGGTGCGGCGAAGCGGTTTTGACTGATCTGCTGCATGATCAAACCTGCGATACTCAACCCTGCCCCAGAAAGCAAAATAGCAAGTAATCTTGGCAATCGACTGGTAAAGAACAAGTGCCACGCCTGAGCATCTCCAGACAACAACATGCTTGGTGTTAAATCACCCACACCAACAAACAGAGAAGCGATAGAAAGTAAAATGAGAGTGAACAGTAACCTCTTCAAACGTTACCTCTCTCTGATCAGAATTGAGTACATCAACATTAATACCAAATGAGACAAATTATCATGCGCGTTTGCAATATACAGATTCATCTTTTGATATTCAACAAGTTAAATTAAAACCAGACACAAACTTTTAACCTTGTGTTGACTCTCACTCTAAGCACAGAGCCAACGGCGAGCCTTGCAGATCGACATACTGACACCGCTGATTAACGATTATAGGGAGGCAGAACGTTATGAGGATGATGTCCCTCTGTCGATGCCGTTATGGTGGGGGGCGTGAGAAACATGACGTGCTTTGGGCATGAAAAAACCACAAGCCTCGCGCTTAGCGAAAGTAGGCTGCTCCCACGCTCCGCATAGATCTTTCACGTTCTCTTTCGCTCGGCAAAAATGCCGGCATTTGCCACAGGTATCCATTCCTTGCTCTCCAATGTTGCTTAAAACTCTAGGGCTAGTTCACCGTCTGTCGCTAGCGACGTTGGCATGATGTGCATCCCCGGCACGCTTGCCGCGTGTGCGCGTTTAGCCGGCCACGTTGCACTTTACAATAAGCGTTTTTTAACGCGCGACGCGCAGAAAACCAATCGTCGGGTTTAGTTAAAATAACGTAGCCATTAAAGCGTTTGACCAGCTCGCTGCGGTACTCTTCAATGAAGCGGCTGTCGTAGCCGATATCAAAGTAGTCGAGAGCCTGTTCGATGGCGGTAAAACTCTCGATAACCTGCTGGATGGATTCTCTACTCATAAAAATTCACTGACTCACTCGTCGCTTTGCCGCACAGTGTAGAGCGAAATGCCACCCAGTTCTTTGACTTATGCTAGCTAAGCATGAGTCACTCTTTTTGACTTGGATCCAGTGACCTCACATATCGTGAATCACACTGAGCAAACTTAATGATTTTTCATCAAAAAATTCAGAAAACTGCTATTTAGATCGCTACAAAAAAACACCTTTGATCGTTACACTTCCGCCCCTCGAACATGGAGCACAAATAATGGATGAATTTGAACAATTCCTCGAAGTCGTGAGACGCAAAGCAAAATACGACCAGAGTAACACTTGGTATTTGGGCCCCCAGACTTATCTCCATGAACTTAAAAAAGAAGTGGATGAGGTGCTTGAAGAGATACCAAGAGCACGTACTTGCTACTTAGAAGATGAGCTTGCCGATGTGCTTTGGGATTACCTGAACGCCGTACTTGCCCTTGAAAAAGAGTCGGATGTTCGCTTGGACTCTATTTTACGCCGAGCGCATTTGAAATACGACCAACGTGTCGCGGCCATCGAATCCGGCAGCGACTGGGATAACGTGAAAGCAACGCAAAAACAAGCTCTTGAACAAGAGTTTTCCAACTCTTCCCACTAACGTATAGGAACAGATATGATCCCTTTTCAATCCCATGCTGTGTCGGGTGTAGCACTTTCCCGTTTTGATGGTCAGCACAAGATTCTGATGATGAAACGTACAAAAGGCAACTATTGGTGCCATGTGGCCGGTAGTATCGAAGACGGTGAGGCAGGTTGGCAGACCATCATTCGAGAGTTTGCCGAAGAGACTGGGATTCAAGTGGCAACGCTTTATAACGGCCAATATCTCGAGCAATTTTACCAAGTTGCAACGAACTCCATCGTCAACATCCCTGTCTTTGTGGTCTATTGCGATGATAATCAAACCGTTACGCTCAACGATGAGCATACCGAGTATTGTTGGTGTGATTTAGAACAAGCCAAATCGTTGGCCGAGTTTCCGGGGCAGGAAGCACTGTATGATCACGTTTGGCAACACTTTGTACTGCGAGATCCTTCTCCACTCTCACGCATTCCACTCAATGGCTAGCGAGTTGAACGCATCCATCGATGAGGTAATTAGGTGGATGCGTTACTACCCCTATTCGTTTTAGGATTGGGGTAAATCATCGATCGCCTTATCGCGATAAAAGAAACGTTTGTCGTGTTCGCCAATTGGCCTCAACACTCGACATGGATTTCCCACCGCGACTACGTTTGCGGGAATGTCTTTGGTCACCACACTGCCTGCACCAATCACGCTGTTTTCGCCAATAGTAACGCCCGGCAACACCACACTATTTGCCCCAATCCAAACATTGTCTTTGATGTGCACAGGAATGTTGAACTGCGCCACTTTTCGTCGCAACTCTGGATCGATTGGGTGGCCAGCGGTTGCTATGGTGACGTTAGGTGCAATCATCACTGAGTTGCCAATATAGATGTGCGTATCGTCCACCAGCGTTAAGTTAAAATTGGCATAAACGTTGTTGCCCAAATGCGTGTGTTTGCCCCAGTTTGTTCTCAACGGCGGTTCGATGTAGCAGTTATCGCCCATCTCTGCGAAAAGATCGCGTAATATCGCTTCGCGTTTCGCCATCTCTGATGGTCGGGTTTGATTAAAGTCATACAGCGTTTCAAGGCAGGCTTGCTGCTCCAACGCCACGCTTTCATCATCGCAAAAATAGATCTTCTGCTGATGCATCCGCTCTCTTACGCTCATCTTTCTCTCCATCAATACATGCATTTAAAAGTGATTCGATCACCAAGGTAGGCGAGTCAAAAACCGTCAATCAACACTCATTAATACGGTCCCTCACTCTAACAGATGCGCAGGAGCACTTTGACTCTGTGCAATAAAAACAGAGAAGCAGATTACAAAATTTCCGCTTTTAAACTCATGGACTTAATGGCTTATTTCGGTAGCAACGTGTCGGTCGGCCAACTTTTCCATGCTCAAGGAAGGCGTATAAATCCCCCCGTTCCACCGCTTTGTCCAAATAACGCCGGGCAGTACTTTTGCTAACACCCAACAGCTCAGCGACACTTGCCGCAGTATGCTCACTATGGGCATGTGGGAATAAGGAAATCACTTGTTGCAACGTAAACTCATCCACGCCTAAGTTTTCGTCACTGTTCATTTCAATATTGTGGAAAATACCATCCAACTCGCTCTGTTTTACCGTTGTTTGCGCAGCAAGCAGCTGCTTCATCTTCAACAAACGTGACAAGCTTGTTTGCAAACGACTGTAGTTGACAGGCTTCACTAAATAATCAAACGCACCGTAACGATGAGCGAGATTGACCGTGGTCGCGTCATTTGCTGCTGTGACCAAAATGCACTCGGGCTTGGGGGTTAGTGTTAGACAATGTTTGACCAGCTCGACACCCAAACCGTCAGGCAAATAATTGTCGATAATGACTAAATCCGGTTTACCGACCTCTATCAGTGACTCAGCAAGAGACAGGGTGGCCGCCACGCCAATCACTTCAAAGCCGTCAATCTGTGTCACGAAATATTGGTGAAGCTCTGCAATTCGTGTTTCATCTTCAACGATCATCACTTTGATCATGATGTCTCCTTGGCCAGATAGACGGTAAAAAGAGTTTCTTGCTCATCGCTGTCGAGTTCAATGTGCCCACCGGCTAGTTGCACAATACTTTTCACAAGGTGAAGACCAATGCCACGCTCGCCATAACTGGCTTTGGAGGAAAAACCGTACTGACAGAGCGTTTCAAGGTCTTGCCCAACGACAGGACCATTGTTGGCAAAGGTCAACACAAACTCGTTGGTGAAAGCACTGAAGTTGACATTCACCGTCCCCTTTTCTTGGCCGAAACACGCCTCTAAGCCGTTATCGACCAGGTTGCCAACCAAGGTACAAAGCTGTTCTTCGCTGAGGCGATCGGTGATCCCCTCCAGCTCACTTTGACAGGCGATATTCAATACCACGTTGCTTTCTTGCGCTTTACTCAACTTTGCCAACAGTAACGCTGTTAGTTGCGGCAGTTTCTTAATACCCTGCAACGAATCAATACGCGTTTGGTTTTGATGCGCTTGCGCCAAACAGGCCGTTAGCGCTTTATCATATTCTCCCATTTGCAGTAGGCCTGAAATGATTGAGAGCTTATTTTGATACTCGTGGCGTGTGACTCGCATGCTTTCCATATATTTATCAACCTGACTAATACGATCGGATAAAGCTTGCAACTCAGAGTGCTGCCGCAGCGTAAACACGGCTCCCGCTCTTTCACCCGATGAGGTGTAGATGGTCACACGATTGATGATCACCGCCTTGCCGTTGACCTGCGCCATTTTGTCGAGGTAGTCATCCCCCTGTAAAGCAAACAAATTCGGTGTTGCCTCTATCAGATCCAAAGAGGTGCCAATCCAAGAGCAATGCCCCAATATCTGTTTAGCCGCATTGTTGGCGACGTAAATTTGACCGAGTGGATCAGCGGCTATTACCGCTTCATGAGTCGCATCTAGTACGCCTTGATGTGTTTTTAGTGCCTGCTTAAGCTGCCAAGGTTCAAGATGTTGCATCTGCCGTTTCACGTAGCCAGAAAATCGCCACGACAACAACAGAAAAAGCGTCAAAGCGGTGAGTGCAAACAGCAGTAATGGCCATAACTTCTCACGATTCCACAGATCAAGCGTTTCCAGCAGGTAGCCCACTTTGACCATGCCGACAATCTCCCCTGTTGGAGAAAAAACCGGAGAAATGAAACGCACGGAAGGGCCAAGTGAACCGACACTTTGTGAGAGATACGCTTCGCCAATCGTCAATGCTCGTTGAATGTCGCCACCCACAACGGGTAAGCCAACACGGTCGCTGACTGGATGTGCCAAACGAATTCCTTGCTCGTCACTCACCGTAATAAAATCGGCATCACTGACTAGCTGCACGACTGAGATAATTTCGGACACTCGCTCACTGTTGTTGCTTTCTACCGCCTCAATCAAACTCGGTAGTTTGGCCAGTTGCTGAGATTGTACCTGAGCTCGCAACGCGATTTGACTATTAAGGACATTCTCTAATTGATAGGCGCTGTAACTCCACCAAGCGGCAATCCCGATCAAAACGGTACAACTCAAAATAAACGCTAACTGTCGCGTAAAAGATAACGTCATGACGACCTACCAAAGAAAAATCCAACGAGGCAAAGAATAAACCGAATCGTGCGCGTCAAAGCTGATCTTGGCACCAAAATATGACGCTGATCGCCAGATTAAATTTTATGAGTTTTATTTATTTAACGTTTCTAATCTCAGCGTTTTTTCAGGGCAACTATTCGCTCACCGACAGAATCAAAACGGAGTTTATCAATAGTAATATGAAATTGATTTTGCTCACTTTATCTCACCCACGTCCTCCTATTATCGCTGTAACTATTTGGAGGTTTTAATATGAATAATACCAACTTAAAACTGCTCGTTCTGTTTGTTCTGGGCGTGGTGATGTGGTTTTTACCCGTCCCTGAAGGGCTTTCTGAGCCTGCATGGCAAATGATGGTCATTTTTGTTGTTACGGTACTCAGTTTGATTCTCGCACCACTGCCACTAGGGGCAATGGCATTACTGGGTTTAACCGCGGCAACCCTAACCGGTGTGCTGCCAATTAAAACCGCGTTAAGCGGCTTTGCCCACCCAACTATCTGGATGATTGCGGCCGCTTTCTTTATTTCTCGCGGATTTATTAGCACTGGCTTTGGCCGACGCGTGGGTTACTGGTTCATCTCAAAACTCGGCCATAACTCATTGGGGTTGGCCTATGGCTTAGTTCTGACCGATCTCCTGTTCGCTCCAGCCACCCCAAGTACCACCGCTCGCTGTGGCGGCATTATTGCACCACTATTTCGTTCAGTCGCTAGCGCGTACGATTCTGATCCAGAAAAAGGAACACAAAACCGTATTGGTGCATTTTTAGTACAGTGTATTTTCCAATGTAACGCGATTACTTGTGCCATGTTCTTAACTTCCATGGCTGGTAACCCGCTGGCCGCTAACTTCGCCAAAGAGCAAGGAGTAGAAATTACGTGGGCAGGTTGGGCCGCCGCCGCGATTGTCCCTGGTCTACTTTGCCTTTTCCTTATTCCTTTAGCGATGTATCTCTTTTTCCCACCTGAGTTGAAAAAGACGCCCGAAATGCGCGCTATCGCCAGAGAAAAATTACAGCAAATGGGCGCGATGAGTCGTGACGAAATCATGGTTTGCGTAACATTTATCGGCATGGTGACATTGTGGGTACTTGGCCCAACGCTAGGGATTCACGCCACGGTGACGGCGCTGATGGGCTTGGTCTTCCTTCTACTTAGCCGCACCATTACTTGGGACGCAGTACTTAGTGAGAAAGAAGCGTGGCACACCATCACTTGGTTCGCCGTACTCATTATGATGGCTTCTGAACTGAATAAACTTGGCTTTATCAAGTGGTTCAGTAATGGCATTGGGGAATCTTTATCTGGGTTTGGTTGGGCAACCACCGTGATTCTATTGCTGTTGGTCTACTACTACAGCCACTACTTGATGGCGAGTGCCATGGCTCACATCAGCGCCATGTACTCCGCTTTCCTTGCCATTGCGATCTCCGCAGGCGCACCTCCGATGCTCGCTGCAATCGTGCTGGGTATTTTTAGTAACTTGTACATGTCGACAACCCATTACTCTTCTGGCCCTGCGCCCATCTTATTTGGAACAGGATTCCACACCCTACAAAACTGGTGGAAAATTGGCTTTGTCTTCTCGCTGATTGTGATTCCAGTCTTTATCTTTGTTGGAGGAATGTGGTGGAAAGTGCTCGGACTGTGGTAAAGCACATCGTCTCGCTTTCACCTTCTCAAACCACAGAGCAATGCGCTCTGTGGTTTTTCTTTACAGAGACACACATCGTCATTTTAGCTTCACACTCACTTTGCACAATTGCCATCAAATACGCCCTTCCAAATCAAATAAGTGAAATCAAATCCGTGAAGCCACTTAAACGATACCAGTATGAACGCTACGCCGTTTTATGTAACCTCGCCTATCCAAGAGTATTTAAACAGACACGTTATGGTTTTGATCCCAACGGACAACGCATTATTAAGAATCAGTTTGGCAAAACCATGATTCGGGTGCTTTGGAGTAAAGAATCGGATGAAGTGGTGGTCGTAATTAAAGGCTCACATAGCCTGAGTGATTGGCTGCTTAACTTCGCGCTATGGACTCAAAGCGTCACACAACTGGGGTTACCCTATCGAATCCATGCGGGTTTTTATCACTTACTGATGCAAGAAAGTCAGCCATCACGTAATCAAGACAAGCTTGGCATGAGCGTGCTTGAGAAACTCGAACAAACCTTGCTTGAACGACTTTTTGAGGGAAAAAGGATCGCCATTACTGGCCATTCTTCTGGAGGTGCGATTGGTTGTGTGTTTGCCGATTACTTTGAGCGAAAATACCCCAAAAGCATCAAACGCGTGGTCACGTTTGGTCAACCCGCAATTGGCGATTGGCGTTTTGCAAAACACTACTCATTGGCGCATAAAACCTATCGAATTTGCTGCGATCTCGACATTGTCACCTTTATGCCGCCGATTCCTTTTGTTTATTCACACAGCGGAAAACTGCTATGGCTCTACAACGGCAGAATTTACGAAAACACACCCACTTATGAACGCTTGGGACGTTCTGTGTTGAGTTGGCTGATAAGGCCTTTTACCTATCATTTGATGAGTAAATACATTCGCAACAAAGACTTTTTTGACGAACGATAAACACAGATATGTCAAGAAGAGGCGCCGACCTCTTCAACGTTATGTTTGCTGATTCCGCGAAAACGGCATGGTTGAAGGTTACAGAGAAGCGATCTCTTTTTCCAACTGGTATTTCTGGTCCGTAACGATTTTCTCTAGCACAATGACGCGTTGTGTGAGTTTGTCGATCTGCTGCTGCATCGCTTGTTGCGTTTTTGTCGCTTCACCTTCCGACTTCGTCAACTCAAGTGCTTTGACTTTTTCCCGGTGATTCAAAAAGATCTTCAGCATGCCACTACCAAAAATGGCAGTGAAGATGATCAAGACAATTAGAACATTCCCTACTTCTTCCATGTTGTTCCCTTAAACTCAAAAACGTTAACTCATTTATAAAATATAACTTTTGCCAAAACAACCGGCTCTGTAACACAAATCGAAAAGCGCCATTTATTATTCATAATCTTAGCGAGGCTATTAAGAAGAAGGGTTGTTGAGAAAGTAAAAAAGCCAGCAACGCTGGCTTTCAATATAGACATCATTCGTTAAGTTATCGCGCTCGTCTATCTGCAACCGCTCTTGCAAGCTGACGCAGCACCGTTTCGGTATCGTCCCAACCAATACAGGCGTCAGTGATAGATTGGCCATAAGTGGCGGTTTTTCCATCGATAAGATCTTGTCGCCCTTCAACAAGATGAGATTCAATCATTACACCGAAAATGGCCTCTTCACCCGCAGCAAGCTGCTCGCAAATGTCATCAGCCACCAACATTTGACGTTTGTATTGCTTGGAGCTATTTGCGTGGCTGAAATCAATCATCACTTTTTGTGGCAAGCCAGCCGCCGCCAGCTCTTCCTTGACAGCAGAAACGTGGGCAGCACTGTAATTAGGCTCTTTGCCACCACGTAAAATGATGTGGCAATCAGGATTGCCCGTTGTTTCTACAATCGCAGAATGGCCATATTTGGTGACTGACAAGAAGTGGTGAGAAGAGCTGGCTGAACGAATCGCATCACTGGCGATCTTAATGTTGCCATCGGTACCGTTTTTAAAACCGACTGGACAAGATAGGCCAGAAGCAAGCTCACGGTGAACCTGAGACTCTGTCGTACGTGCTCCGATCGCTCCCCAACTAATCAGATCGGCCACATACTGAGGTGTAATCATATCTAAGAATTCGCTGGCCGTTGGTAAACCCATGTCGGTTAAGTCCAGCAATAGTTTTCTTCCCATACGCAAGCCGTCGTTGAGCTTGTAGGTGTCATTAAGGTACGGGTCATTAATCAGGCCTTTCCACCCTACTGTTGTACGTGGCTTCTCGAAGTAAACACGCATTACAATCTCAAGATCACCTTTTAACTCATCACGTAATGCTTTAAGGCGTTTGCCGTACTCGACCGCAGCGGCAGGATCGTGGATAGAACACGGACCCACGATAACCAGTAAACGATCATCGTTACCAACCAGAATATTGTGGATATCATTTCTAGATTGGAATGTTGTAGAAGAAGCCGTTTCTGTTGCAGGGTACTTCTCTAATACAGCTACTGGTGGAAGTAACTCTTTTACTTTATTAATTCTTACATCATCAGTTTGAAACATTGCTTCTTCCTATCACTATTGAGTGGGGCAACAGTACGTACCATAGGTCTTTGTGTGCCCGTTCGCTTTTCTTATCTTTGCCAAGTAACTTATCGGCTGAGAACAATTACCGCAAGCACTTTTTTAAAAATAAAGCAAACTTAGTGTTAAATTTACAATTTACACAGAGTGTAAATTAATAATTACACGACCAATAACAAACTAAGTGCTGACTCTGTTCCACGTTTAAACCGACAAATCGATGGTGTTCAAACGTGAAAAGGGCTGACATTGCTGCCAACCCCTTTACATCTTTGCATTACACTGCGTGTTATTCAGGTCAAACGCTCGCTTCGTCGCTCTTCACATAAACAGCAGGAAACCAGCAACGACACCCAGAGCGAGAAGGCAAGTTCGGCCGATAACGCCAAAATGAGTGGGTTGAACCATTTCTTGATGCTGCATATCCATACTCCTCACGTTACTGTTTATTCACATCCTGTTGACAGTATTGATATGTCTTCACTGGAACACAATCCATAAATAGATGAAATTTTTATGACGACTCGGTGAATCATTAGTGACATTTTATTCAGGGATATTATCTCGCTCCCAATCACCCCCTCTCACCATTTACTTACGCTTGTCAGCAAAGCGAGTCGATCAGAATCGTATCGAGCTTGACGGTATCGAAAGGCCTTGAGCCACTGAAATTCTAAATACAATCCTCGTGATTGTCCCGATTGTCCTCTATGCTGAAGTTAAAATTCACAATAAGGAGTAAGAACTATGAATACTCAGCGTCACGGTATAACCTTTGGTGTAAATCGTATCGGCTCTGAATCCATATTAGTCTTTAAGGCGACTGGCACATTAACCCATCAAGATTATCAGGCGATCACCCCGATTCTGGACAATGCACTTCAAGGGATTGCTCCCGAACAAATGAAAATGTTGGCAGACATCACCGAGTTTTCAGGTTGGGAACCCCGCGCTGCGTGGGATGACTTTCAGCTTGGTTTAAAAATGGGTTTAAATATCAAGAAAATTGCCATTTACGGAGACAAAAACTGGCAAGAACTTGCAGCCAAAATAGGCAACTGGTTTATATCTGGCGAAATGAAGTCATTTTCCGATTACGAATCTGCCATTGAATGGCTTAAGAATTAGTCGAACCGAAGCAAACTGACGTCAATGACACCCTTGCTACAATCAATACTCGGGTTGAAGGAAATAGCACGCTTCCACCCATCACTAAGCACTATACTAAGCAACTTGATTAGCAGAAGCTCGACGCAGCATACGGACATGAGTAGGAAAATGCTGCAAAAGATATCGTTGCTCTGCGGCCATGTGTTTAAAGCTCGGCCCTTTAGACAGTTTTAACACCAATTCATCTTGATCGAAACGTAGAATTCGCCCCTCAATGGCCAGTACACAGTTGAGTAACTGCAAGGTACCTCGAATGAGTAGACCTTGATGGAAATGATGGATGCTGGAAAGCGTAACCCGTAAGCCCCCTTCTGACACTTCGTTCACATTGTAAACATCTCCATTAATGCGAATACGAGGTAGTGCTTTTAGTGGATATTTGAGTCGGTAATACTTTCGCTTTTGATCGTCATTGTTTTGCATACTGATTGCCTCCCTGTATCGGTGTTACCTATCAAAAACGCCGTCTTGTATCTCAAATCGATTCTCAATTTGAGAATCTGATAACTCACGGCAACGTTTTTCATGGCAAACCAAACTCAATGTATTCTTTAAGCAAAAGTCGCGCCAAATTGGAGAAAATGACATCAAAAAAAGCCAACTTGAACAGCAAGTTGGCTTTTTCTAATTCAAGGGAGTTAGTTCCCCGTGATATGCGTGAGAAGCTGTGTGCGTTGAGACCAATGAATGATCATCGCTTCGTTGACGTCTGCTTCTGTCATGTGAGCAATGTGAAACTCGAATAAACGCAACTCATCCGATGGTTGAACATAGATTCGATTGAAACGAATTGCTTTGGCGATCTCGTCGGCTTGTTGAGCCGTTGTTGACTTCAGCTCTCTTTTCAATCGTTCATGACGTAACTGAACTTGCGCTGCAAACTCATCAGCAGACACATTCCCATTGCGTGCATTGTGCAGTGCAGCAGAGAGCACTTCTTTTGCTTGTGAGATCTGACTGGCATCATTTAGCTCTACGATAATACTGCTGATCAGTTGGACACGATTCCAACGTTCTGTTGCTTTCACAGACACAACCGCCACGTTTGCATCGATCAACTGCTTCTCGATTCGAGCAACCAGCACATCATCCGCCAAATGACGCTTAGTGGCTTCTTTACGATACATTTTACTGTCGTCATCCATCTCATCATGAGCACTCGTGGCAATAAGACGTACGGCGACAGCTTGTGTTTCCTCTGTCGCTTTTGGCGTAGGGTTAAACAGGCTTACAGGCGCTGAATTAGCCATCTCCGCCGAACTAAACACGATGTCGATTTGGTCAATCGCATCTTTTACATTCACATCGCCAACCAAGATGAGGGTTTGAGTGCTGTTTGGTGTCGATGGGAGCTTGCCATTCACTTCGATTTGCTCGCGAAGTTGCAACAACCCCTCTTTCAACTGGGTTTGCGACAAATCCGCTTCTTGCGCAACCAACCAAGTTTGATTGGTCGAGGTTTGTAACTCGAAGCGTAGAGAAAGGGCGTTTAGTGCCGCTCGCGAAGGCATGACAACAAAACGCATTCCGTTGTCTAATGTACCGATTTTCATCTGCCTGGGTAGGCTAAGATCCGTCACTGGCATCCAGTTTTGATCAGGCGTCAGAATACGAGTTTCAGAAGTAGCGGCCACCGAAAAACTTGTGGACGCCAAGAGTAACCCCGCTAAAGCACTACACTTTAACGAAGAAAAAAATAAGTTTGATATAGACAACAAAGCGGAAACCTCAATCAGTCCAAATATACAATACAAGCCAACTTGTTATTTCGGTTGATTAAGACGTCTAAAACTGACTTCCTTGTTTATACTCTACCAAAGTAAGCAATCCAGTGACAAAACCACAAGTAGAGAAAACTGATTTATGGGACATCTTATAAAAATTCGTTGAGATTATAGTTCATTTATTTATCACATCAATCACTCTCTCCCATTCGTCTCATAAATAACACAATTAACAATATATCCACTTCATTATTCAGATAAATTATTATCAACTCCGCAATGAGGTTTGATCCCACCTACTTTCCTTCCTAAGCTTAGTAGTAAAGGTTATTGCAACCATGACCGTTGCTCTACTCGCTTATCTCTGGCCGACTTTCTTATCTCTGGCGGACAGACATAACGGCTCCTCATCCGGAGGTTAGAATGAAACTCGTCCCTATCGCTGCCGCATTTGTGGTTGCAACATCGCTACAGGTTGCCTCTGCGGCCAATGATTCTTCTCACACTGCTGGCAAATCTAACACTGCACAGGCACCCGTACTGAAAGGCAAAGCCGCAGCCCATTTTCGCTTACCCGATCACGCCACACTGATAAAGAACTATCCACTCAATGCTGATGGGATGCAGGCAAATCGATATCAGCAACGTTTTGAAAATGCGACTGTGTTTGGTGGAGAGATCAGTGTCATCGTCAATGCCCGTGGAGAAACCGCCGCTGTAATCGGTCGTCCTTACGAAAAGCTGTTGTCGAGCAACGAGGTTCAACTCAAAGCCGAAGCAGCGAAGGGCATCGTGATGATGAAGATCGGTGGGCATGGAAAGTGGCACGTCGAACTCTACATTGACCCCAATAACGGCCGATTTTTCTACATCGTCGAAAATCAACGTGTCGACAGTCGTTGGCACTATTGGATTGATGCGGAAACGGGCGAAGTCCTCAATGCTTATGACGGTCTCACCACTGGCAGCGGCACCGGCGTTCATGGTGATACCAAAGATCTGACCAGCCTAACGACCTATAATCGTGGCAAGTTTGAGATGGTTTCGAGCGATGGTCGTGTGACCACCTACGATGCCGGTGGGCGAAGCCGATTGCCCGGGACTCTAGCCACCGACGATGATGACAATTGGGTAACGCCCGGTCGCACTTCTCCAGGCCAAGCAGCACTCGTCGATGCGCATTTTTTTGCCAACGTCACCGATCACTATTTCCGTACGGTTCTTTTATTTGATTGGGTAGAGCACTACGCTCAGGGCATTGTTTCATCGGCTCACGTCCGCAACAACTATAACAACGCCTATTGGAATGGCTCTCAAATGGCTTATGGTGATGGGGACGGCGTCACCTTCGTCAATCTGTCTGGTGATTTAGATGTGGTCGGACATGAGCTTTCACACGGTCTGACCGACGCCACTAGCGATCTCATCTATCAAAGCGAATCTGGCGCATTAAATGAAGCTTTCTCTGACATCATGGGAACCAATATCGAGTTCTTCTATGGCAGCGGCAACTGGACGATCGGTGAAGACATTACCCCTAACACCAATGGTATCCGCAATATGGCCGATCCGGGAGAAGATGGCGACCCATCTCACTACAACGAACGTTACACCGGAACAGGGGACAATGGAGGCGTCCACATCAACAGCGGGATCATTAATCACTGGTATTACTTATTGGTCAACGGAGGACAAAATTCCGATGGGCAATTTGCTTCTGGTACGGATGTCTCTGGCATTGGTTTGAGCGCAGCAACGCAAATTGTCTTCAGCGGCTTTACTACCCTTCCTCCCAATGCCGATTTTTGCTTGGCGCGCAGTGCGACCGATGCGGTTTCTGGAACTTACTCTTCAAATGTTCTGGCTGCCTGGAATGAAGTGGGGGTGACTGAAACCCTCTGTAGTGGCGGCGGTAGTGGTTCAGGCGGCACTGGCGGTGATATCGCGATATCCAATGTCAGTAGCCGCACCATCAAAGGAGTGAAATTCCAAATTAGTTGGGAAACCGATGTGGCTTCTTCAACTGAAGTGACGTTCAGCTGCTGTGGAACCTACGTCAAAAATGAACAGGTGACGAGTCATTCGTATAACTTCAATGGTTCAAAAGGGGTGGCTTACGAATATTACGTCACTTCAAAAGTCTATGATGCTGCTGGTAATGTCACCTCAAGCGCCACTGCGGGGCCTTTTGTTCACCAAAACTAGCAGAATCATATTGTCAACCTTCCATAATGTCCTAGGCCCAGCTCATGCTGGGCCTCTGTTTCAACACGGCTGTTCAGGTTTTCGTTTAGTTCGTCAGCCAAAAAACCAAAGCGCCAATCACCACACTGGACAACATAATAGGCCCAACACGGATCCAGAGTTTGCGATCACCAATGGCCATCACCATGCCACCTTTGACTAGCGTATTCACCGATGCGGCGATAAACACCCCCAGTGTTGCAGTGGTAACACTTAACCCCTGTGTGCTTTGTCGCCCCAAGGCCAGCGATATCGCATCCACATCGGTGATACCCGAAAGCGCAGCCAGCATGAGCGTACCCGCACTTCCAAACCAATCAGACAGCGCATGTGAAAGCAACATGATCACCGCCAAAATGACGCCAAAGAACAACGCCGACTGTAACGCTAACGGGTTAGTCTGCTTGCCAGGTTGTTCGTTAAACGCCACTTCACTGTATCGCCATATCCACCAAGCTGGTAGATAAAGCGCGGCCATCATGACCAAGACAATCGGCCATAAATGAGCCACTAAAGACGGATTGAGCACAGACAAAACAATGAGTAAACGAGGAAACATAGTACCGCAGCTCAATAAAATGCCACTCGCCAGCAAAGGGCTAATATTGGGCTCCTCCCGCGATAGATTGGAGAACTGTAAGGTTAATGCCGTTGAAGAACTTAAGCCTGCAAAGACCGAGGTGAACAGCACGCCACGTTTCGCACCACCGATCTTAATCGCGAAGTAACCGACAAACGAAATGCTAGCGATCAACACCACCATCCACCAAATCTCATAAGGGTTAAGGGCGTTCCAAGGACCATAAGTTTGATTGGGTAACAAAGGCAATAACACCACGGAGATCATCATGAGCCGCAATGCGGCGTCTAGCTCGTATTCTTGTAATCGTTGTAGGCCTTGATGGAGCTCTTTTTTATTGTCTAACACCACCGCGGTTATTACGGCGGCAGACGCTGCCAACACAGCTTCCCCAGCAACCGCAAGGCTGCCAATGACAAAAGTCACGAGCAGGCTCACCACACCAGTAATACTGATGTCTTTGCTATTTTTCTGCTGAATGATGAAGGCGATAGAGGCAAGCGCAACCAACGCAATAAGGGCAAAGCCAAGCACAAACGGTGAGGTGTGGCTGGCCAGTAGCGTGGTTAAACCACCAAAAAGACCCACCAAAGAGAACGTCCGAATCCCAGCGACCCGACTGCCTTCGGCGCTGTTTCTCATTACCCAGCCACGCTGTGTACCAATGATGGCACCGAGCAACAAAGCGATAATGACATTCCAGACTTGATGTTGACCACTGACCAGTTCATTGAAATCCATAAGAGACTCCTTTGACGATGGGGTAACTTAAGTTTAACTACTTTTGTAAAAGGTTCTGTGAAGTGGCATCCGTTGCATACAATCGGTGAGAAAAAGCTGAAAAAACAAACGCTACCCTGTTGAATAGCGTTTGTCTTTGCCTTAGCCGTGGGTCACTATTTTCGCGGGTGACGCCATCTGTGTCTCTTCTCCATCCTGCGGTCTGACACGAAACAAGATGGCGTAAAACAGCGGAATAACCACCAATGTCAACAGGGTTGCAAACAACAAACCAAACATGATGGTGACCGCCATACTCTTGAAGAATGGATCCACCAGCAATGGCGCAACGCCTAAGATGGTGGTCAATGCGCCCAATAATACTGGCCTTGCTCGGCTCATCGCAGCATCAATGATGGCTTGGAATGCTGGCTTACCCAATCGAGCTTCCACATCCGCTTGATCCACCAAAACTATCGCATTTTTCACCATCATACCGATCAAACTCAAAAAGCCGAGAATCGCCATGAACTCGAACGGAGTCTGAAAGACAATTAAGCCAATGGTCACACCTATCACGGCGAGTGGTGCAGTGAGCCAAATCACCAGCGGTTGTCTCAAGGCGTTAAACATAAAGATGACCGAGAGAATCATGGCAGAGAACCCATATGGTGCTGATATCACCAAACCTTCATTGGCGTCATTCGAAGCCTTGTACTCACCATACCAAGTTAGCTCATAACCCGGAGGCAAAGGAATCGCCTCAATTTTCGCTCTAATGTGCTTAAACGCATCGCCAGTCATGACTCCCGGCGCAGGATCGGCTTGCACCAATATCGTTGGTACGCGATCGATGCGGCGTAAAATCGCGTCTTGCCACACCACATCCACCGATTCAATCAGTTGACTAACGGGCACGGATTGGCCAATTGAATGGCTAAACACCAACGTATTTTCAATCGCTCTAGCGTGTTGGCGTTCTTCTTGCGGTGCGCGCAAAACAATCGGAATTAAGTCATCTCCTTCACGGTAGACACCCACATTTTTGCCCGACAGCGTTTGGCTGATCGCTTGGTTAATCTCCTGATTCGTTAAACCATAGCGTTGCGCCTTTTCGGTTGAGTAAACCGGTCTCACCACTGGCATTTGTTGACGCCAATCATCTTGCACCGCGATCAGATCATTGTCTGCCATCATCAAGGATTTTGCTTGCTCAGCTAAACCACGCAGCACCGCACTATCCGGGCCTCTATAGCCAGCTTCAATCTTTTTGCCACCACCACGGCCCAACATGAACTTCCACACTTTAATCGACGCATCGGGATACTTGGCGTCTAACTCGCGTTGCAAATCGGGTAACAGCGCCGCGATCTTTTGATAGTCGTCAATATCTATTAACAACTGACCATAGCTGGTGTTGCGTGCTTCTGGTGAGTAGGTCAGCATAAAGCGCAAACCACCACCACCGATAAAACTGGTGATGTTTGTGACACCCTCTTTGCTTGCCACATCTTGCTCAATGTCTGCAACCATTTGCTCGGTTCGACGAATATCCGATCCCTGAGGTAAGTAAACATCTACGACAAACTGCGCACGTTGTGAATCCGGCATAAAACCAGGTGGAATGAATTTCATGCCCCATAGCGACGTGAACAGCATGGCAAGAATTGCCATCACGCTCACCACTCGATGTCGCAACACCCATCGGAGCAACCCACGATACGCACTCATCATACCGCCAACGGGTTGATCGCTCGGCACCGTTTTGACCTTCAAGAAGTCATGACAGAGCATCGGCGTTACTGTGACAGCAAACACCCAGCTTAACAGCATGGAATAGAGGATCACCCAGAACAATGAGCCTGCGTACTCCCCCATATCGGAAGGTGAAAGACCAATCGCACTGAAGGCGCAAATGCCCACCACCGTACCACCCAATAGTGGCCATTTAGTCGCATCCACCACCTCATTGACGATCGTCAGCTTGTCAGCCTTTGGCTCTTGCTGCAATCGCACCAAAATACCGTCAGTCACCACAATCGCGTTGTCCACCAGCATCCCTAACGCAATGATCAAAGCACCGAGTGAAATGCGCTGCATCGCGATGTCATCGATGAGCATGATGCACAACGTTCCTGCTACCGTCAGCAACAGCACAAACCCAATGATGATGCCCGAACGCATCCCCATGAACAGCAGTAGCACCACAAACACGATAGCAACAGCAGCAATCAAGTTGTCGATAAAGTTAGCCACTGAGGCACGTACCGAATCCGATTGCATCGAGATAAGATGAAGATCCATCCCCAGTGGCCGCTGGCTTTCCAATTCAGCTAGGCGTGCTTTCACCGCATCGCCCATTTCCACCACATTGCCCCCCATCACATTGGAAATACCAAAGCCAATGGCGCGCTCACCATTGTAACGCATCAACATTGTTGCTGGCGTCTTGTAGCCACGAGTCACCTCAGCGATATCAACTAAGCGAATCACTTTGCTGTCACTTCCTAGCCCAACTTGCAGGTTGCGAATGTCGTCTAAAGAGCGGATCGAGCTATCGGGAATCACTGGTAAGCGCATCGCATCGGTTTCAATGCTACCCGCCACTGTAATCAGGTTCTGCTTTTGCAGCACTTGAGTCACTTTATCCAGCGACATGCCCAACTGTTTCAAACGCTCCGAAGAGATCTCGACGAAAATTTGCTCTTGTTGTTCCGCCAATGTCGCGGTTTTGGCAACACCAGGCACCAGCACCAAATCACGGCGCAATGTATCAACATAATCTTGCAGCTGTTTATCAGAAAAACCGTCACCGGTTACGGCAAAGAAAAGGGCGTAAACATCTGAGAAATCGTCGTTGACAATCGATGGCCCAGCTCCCGGAGGCAGTTGACGCTGTACATCGGAAATCTTACGACGTAGCTTATCCCAAACCTGCTGGAGCTCCGCCGAACTCTTAGCGAACTCGAGTTTGATCTCGACAGTGACTTCCGACATCCCTTGCTTAGAGACCGATTTCACTTCTTTTAATTCTTGAAGCGATTGCACTGCGCCTTCAATCAGATCGGTCACTTCGTCAGAGACCTCTTGCGCAGTGGCACCGTTATACGGCGTGTTGATCACGGCTTGACGAATAACAAACTCCGGGTCTTCAAAACGCCCCAGTTTCAGGTAACTGACGTACCCTCCCAGTAAGATTAAAGCAATCAGCACCCACACACTGGTGCGTTTCGCAATGGTGTAACTGGCAATATTCATTACATTGCTCCTTGAGCGGATTCAGTATAAGGACGTACCTCCATTCCTTCGCTCAAGGCGCTCGTGCCCGCTATCACCACGGTTTCCCCCAACTGTAAGTTGGCGTTAATCTCAATGCGATTTTGCTGCAAATTTCCCACCTCAATAATGCGTTTGTGCACTTGATGTTCATTGTTCACCACCCAAACGTATTGGCTCCCTTGGTTATCTGACACCACCGCGGTTAAAGGTAAAGTCATCACACCCATTGCACTTTGATCAAACTCTGTGCGATCAGGCCGTACTTTCACCGTCATCCCAGGAAGCACGCGATAGCCACTGACATCAGTAAAAGACAACGTCACGGCATAAGTTTGTGTTGCCGCATCGGCTTGAGTCGAATAGTGCTTCAGGGTCAAAGGAAAACGGTGCTTCGGAATCGCCGCGAGTTCGGCAAACGCTCGTGTGCGATGACGTTCTGTCAGCATCACGGTATCTGGGATATTGACCAAGACCTCGAGCTGATGCAGGTTGTGCAACGTGATAATCGGTTGATTGGCTTGAATCTGCGTATGATTGTCAACCTGCTTTAGCCCCACTACACCAGTAAATGGCGAGTAAAGACTGGTGTATTCCAGCTTACGCTGCGCTTCTTCAACCCTGTTTTTAGCCAAATTAAGGCGAGTGCTTAACGCATCTAGGTCGCTTTGGGTGATGGCGCGACTTTTCTCAAACACCGCCTTAGCACGGGCATATTCAACTTGCACGTTATCAAACTCTGACTGAGCGGAAGCAAGCGCGGTTTGCGCATCGCGAGCATCAAGCTGGGCCAGTAATTGACCTTTCTTCACCATGTCTCCTTCGTTGACCAACAGCTGTGTCAAACGACCAGAAACACGAAAGGCGAGATCGGCTCTTTCTGCCGCTTGCACAACACCATTGAAACTCAGTGTTTGTGCCTGTTGCGATGCAACTTGCTCAACCAACGCAGGACGAACAACAGGCACACTGATCACATCCGCTGCCGGTTCACTGCAACCCATTAACATCGCTGATGAAATCATTGAGACCAACAGTGCTTTGCTTCGCCTTCCACTCATAAACGTTTTTTCCACAGCCATTTTCCACCTAGTTATACAGCCAAAAGTAAACTTACGAGTTTATTTTATTTAAAAAATGCAAAAGGTAAACTTAAAAGTTTACACTCTAAGTCTATTCTTGCTTACTTTGCGGATTTGAGCAGTAGCAAAAGTGGATTTTGGGATAGATTCATTCTTAATAGATATAAAAAATCAATATCATACTAAGAAAACTTGGTGTTATTGGTTAGCGGTCGAAGCATACAGTCTTATAAGCCCGCCCAGAGCATTGATTGGCTGCGGTTACGGGACTATCAACAACGTCAACCATACCGCTGTTGTTTATCCTGGGAAGGGATTACGATAAAAAGCCCCACATTGTTTGTAGAGGGGCTTTCATCATCAAATGAGCAATAGTGTCCGCTTTATCGAAGTGTTAGATATCTTAAGAACCGTTAACAGCGGTCGTTAAAGGCAAGTTTTGCGACGTCACAAAACGGCATCGGTTTGTAGAAGTAATACCCCTGAACCAATTGAATGCCCTGCTGAGCAATAAAACGTAACTCGTTTTCCGTTTCAACGCCTTCGACGACGATCTCTGCGCCAGTAATTTTAACCAGTTCACTGGTTAAGCGAAAAAGCTCTTGCCCTTTTGGATTGTCGAGGTTTAGTACCAATGAACGGTCGATTTTGACTTTATCAAACTCAAACTTGGAGAGATAACCAATCGAGGAATAGCCCGAGCCAAAATCGTCCAGCGCGATTTTGACACCTTTTTCTCTAAGCGCATTCAGCACCCTCTGCGTACTTTGTGCGTCTTGAATCAGTAACTCTTCGGTGATTTCCAGTTCCACTTGAGTAAACTCTAATGCGCTTTCTTCAATCATGCTGATCACCAGTTCAGCGAAGTTGGGAATCAAGCACGTTTCTGGAGAAATATTGATCGACACTTTAAAACAGCAGTTCACCGCCAACGGTGACACCTCGGTTAAGGCCGTCCTGACGACCCACAGATCCAATTCTGTCGTCAGCTTCAGCGTTCGAAAATCATCGAGAAAATAAGGGGGGGAGATTTTTCCATCATGATCTTGATGTCGAATCAGCACCTCTACCGAATTAATCCTGTGATGCTCCAAGTCAAACTGAGGCTGATAAAACAACACAAAATTGCCAGTTGCCTTCAGTTGAGCCACCCGTTGTTGAGCTGAGAATTTTTCCATCATGTTGGGAAAAAGCGGGCTTGTGCGTCGGCCTTGTTCGATAGCTTCATAGTCAAAAAAATCGTCCGAAGCGGATTTAAACAAGGTGCTATCCGTACTGGCAATGTGGTCCATGCGACGGAAGAATGGATAATAAATCAGGATCCCCGCCAAAATGATGATGATTTGCAAAATCGCCGCCGACAGATGACCACCAGTGGCAATGTAACCACTCCAAATCGGCGGAGACATCCAACTGATGACCGCAGAGATTGGTGGCACCAATCCGAAAAACGTAGCGTAGTAAGCAACGACCAAGCCAAACACAGGGACCAATAGGAACGGAACAATCAAAATAGGGTTGAACATGATGGGCAAGCCGAAAATCACCGGCTCGTTGATGTTAAACACGCTAAGAAGCAATACCGCCAAACCTAAAGAACGGTAAGCTTTATGTTTCGTCAGTAAAACCATGCAAATCACTAAGCTCAAGGTGTTTCCAGCCCCACCGATGCCAGCGTAAATATCATAGAAATTGCTGGTTAAAATTGGCAACGGTTCGCCTGTTTGAGCGCTAATGTGAAATGCCGCCTGCGTCATTTCATAAAGCTCGGCCTTATATGGTGCAAGCACAATGTGTCCATTGATGCCCAAGCTCCAAAACAAGTTTCTCGCCAGTTCATAGACAACGCCATGGGTTAAACAATCCAAGGTCAGCGACGGTAGCATCCACTCAGAGACCTGCGTGAGATCAACGGCTGTGCTTAACAAGAAACTGAGAATGCTGTAGAGCACCACCAACAAAAATGTCGAAGCGACAAGATTAAGTGATTGATCAACCACATTCGGTAAACCAGAATTTACAAACCAGCCACGCTGTGTAGCACAGCGAATGGTCAAACTCACTAATACTGGAATGATGATCGCCAGCGGGTAGTTACTCGGCACAATCGTGCCCTGTTGTAGCAAACCCCAGTTGTGGCAGACCAAAAAATAGATCAGCAGCGCAGGGGTAATAACGGTGACTTTGGAAAGTTTGTGCAGCGATGCTAAAAATAAGCTGTAGTAGACCAGTAACAGAATGGGAAAAAGGCGCCACACAATGTCGCTGGCTCGTAACACTTGCCCAGCGACATCCTCATACCCAACCAAACCAAGAAGATTGCTGATCAGCGTGCTAAACGCAGAGATGAGGGAAATTGGTAGTAAAACAACAAAGGTATTACACAGACCATTTAAATAAGCATTGCTTGATAATTTTGTTAGTAACGAGAGTAAGGGTAATTTTTTCATTAGACCAGATGATTTCAAACATCAAGCCATTGCATTCTTAATAACAATCCATAAATTACAAATCATCATTAAAATAAATACCATGACTTATTTAGAAAAATTAGCCACACCGTAATTCCATTTGAGTTCAACTGTAGACAGAAGAATGTTGCTCTTTCAACTTAGGCAAGATTATATTTTTATTTCCAATCATAGAAATAAAAATAATATTAAATTAAAACGAATAAACCAAAATTATCATTAGCATGAATCTTGGGGCGTGAACAATACGCCCCAAACTCGACAATTACCATTTAAAAATACAATCGTAACGATAGAATTTTTCAATTTGTCGCATTAGGATGACGGGATTGATAGAGCGACATAAAATCTTGTCTTATCAGACTTTCTAAGTGTACTGCTTTTTCTGTTGGGCAAAAAATCATGAAATTAACGACTTGCTCACCTGCTGGCGCACTCGAGATGTGAATATGTGCTTCCGCACCAGGCAAATCTACACCTGCGTGTTTTTCGATCATGGCATTATAACGTTTCGCAACGTCCGAAAAATAATGACAATGTTCTTCTATTTTATTTTCCAACTCTTCTAACATTGGATAGAGATTGACAAAGTCAGGCACAACAATGGCAAAGTTATGATAAACATAACGCTTCATAAAATTTAAGTTTTTCACCGGATAAGTAAAAAACATACTGTTGGGCAATGTCACTGTCTTTCCAGTGTAATGATATTGACCGTGGTTTAAGTCTATTTCTTGGATCACCGTTGCCATCATATTATGATCAATCACTTGACCTGATATTTTTCCTACTTCAATCCAATCCCCTACGCGAAATGAGCGTGAGCTAGCACGCTGTATCGAACCAGTAAAACAGAGAATAATTTCTTTTGACGCCACCACAATCGCAACGGCAATGGCGGTCACCGATAGCGCAAACTGGTTGATTTCCGATTGCCACAAAACAAACAGAATTAAACTGGTGATGGCAAAGGCACCGTTTTTGGTGCGAGACATCCAGCTACGTTGCTTTTCCGTGATGAAGGCAACTTCGCCACGAATACGAGCCAAGATCACTTGTCTCACTAAAACAACAAAGATGATGATCAATGCTGTGAAGAAAAGCTTATGCTGCAATAAGAATTCAATGATCAGCTGTACTTTTTCCACTCTAAAACCCCGGTGTGTAAATGATGTTCTGTACTTTAGCGCGCTACTCTATAAAAAAACCGACATTAATGGAAATTGGTAGTGATAAAAACGTTAACTTTTGGGAAAATCAGTCAATCCCGCCATCGTTTGACACTTGTTGGTGTCACCGTGGTCAACGCGGTGTTAACGATATTTGGCTGACGAGATAAATTGATCGAAGCTTTCACACCATACAATCGCCGTTGTGTAGTTTGCCACGTCCACATCACTTGGAATGGACAGAATAAAACGGTCAAATGTTTTGACATCTCCAACACGGACCAACTGCTCTTTGTTGGCTAAGAAGTCAGCTTCTGTCTCAATAAACGTTGGCGATAGATAAAGCTTATAGTCGGGACCTGGAGCGAGTTCACCCGAAAAAGCAATACTTTGCGCATCAATCACAAGCTTGCCTTCTCCCCAATGTAAGAAATCGCTGTCAGCACGATCGCGGCTAAATTCCCCTTGATAACTTGGGGCAAGCATGACGCTTGCAACCGCCTGTTGAGAGGGGCTCGTAGGTTGAATCAAAATCGGCAGAAGATAAATCCCTAACCCAATACCACAAACCAACATCGCGATGTGAGAAATGATTAAAAGTCCGTATTTCATGTTCTGTGTTCCTGTTTCTTTTTCTATCATCAACTTTTAACGTGCTTCAACGTGTAACGCTTGGCGAATCAAAGATTGTCGTGACGATGGGTGATGTTGGTTTTAAATTGGGTGAATGAATAGAGAGTATATACCCAAGTGACTTCAAAATGCTGGGATCTAGGCGGTATCAGCAACATCAAATCAATACACATCAAGAGAAAGAAAAGTCCGAAGGTTATCACCCTCGGACTAGATTAGAGCATTCAACATGGATCCTGATAGGGGATCCGTTTCACCTTTGCTTATTGCTTTTTAAGACGGTAGAAATCAGCCAAATCACCCGTGATCTTCTGACCGTTGATGTCGAGCATCATCAGCACATTTTCGCCAACGAAGTATTGGTTCAGTGACCCCTCTCCTTCCAATGTCACCACACTGCCACTCTCGTCCCAGTTAAAGTGGCCTTCAGACTTGAACGTACCATCTTGTTTGCCTTGGTAAGTTTCTTCTAAAACGTAACTGCCATCGTTGTTCAATGTTAAGGTCACATCGATACCGCTGCAATCGGCGCAAGGTAGAGTACCGGTATACGTACCATTCCAGTCCAATGCGTTTTTCGCATTGTGCGCACTATCAACAAACGTTTCAGTGGTCACAACATCCGTATCCGCAGATTGGTTTGGCTCCACCACAACAACAGCTTGTGTCTCTTCGCTAGGCGTGGCTGCAGGGGCTTGTGCTTGCTTGTCATCTTGGCAGCCCGCCAAAAGAATCACCACACCACCTAACGCTAACATTGTCTTTTTCATTTGATATTCTCCATATCCATCACTGTCACTCTATAGTAGCGAGCCTTTCAATTTTCACGTCAGTAGAAAGTCATGCTGTGCTCGTTTCCGGTTAGAAATTCTCTGCAATGTCAGTATTGTGTTGCCAAGAAAACGCCAACTGCTCACACCAGTAGGAGACACTACTAAAGCGATTAAATAGTGAACAATAATTTAACAAACTAAATTTTTATACATTTTTATTGCATAGATCCGCAAAAATGCTAGCATAAGCCAAAATGACAACCGATGCAGATTAGTAGCATGTCTATTCAAGTAAAAAGCGTTAATAAATCTTATGGTTCCAACCAAATTTTGCACAACATTAGCTTTGAGTGTGCGAAAGGCGAAACATTGGTTTTACTTGGCCCAAGCGGTGCGGGTAAGAGTTCTCTACTGCGTGTGTTGAACTTACTTGAATCCGCAGACAACGGCCAACTGACCATCGCGAATCAAGCCTTTGATTTTGCTTCTTCTCCAAGTGAAGCCGATGGCCTGCTGCTGCGTCGAAAAGTCGGCATGGTGTTTCAACAATACAACCTCTGGCCACATCTCACTGTGATTGAGAACCTGATTGAAGCGCCGATACGAGTACTGGGCGTCGCTAAAACAGAGGCGATTGAGCAAGCAAGAGAAATTTTGGCGACCTTGCAGCTAGCGGATAAATCGGATGCATGGCCGTTGCAACTTTCTGGTGGCCAACAGCAGCGTGTTGCGATCGCGAGAGCATTAATGATGAAACCGGAAGTGCTGCTTTTTGATGAGCCTACCGCCGCTTTGGATCCTGAAATCACGAATCAAGTCGTGAAGATCATTTCAGGCCTGAGTGATACTGGCATCACCCAAGTTGTCGTTACTCACGAAGTCGATTTCGCTAAGAAAATCGCTAGCCATGTCCTTTATCTCGAAAAAGGTCATATCGTTGAGCACGGCACCAAACAAGCTTTCAGCGAACCGCAAACCCGCGCGTTTGCCGAATATTTAAAACACTAACAACCCATCCAATCGGTTTAGTTTGATGGCGACAAATCGCGCCAAACCTGAACAGAACGGAAATGACGATAAGCTGACTGTTCGTCTTTGACGTCAGCGCACAGATAGACACGGAGTATTGCAATGAAAAAGATTTTACTGGCGTCCCTTATCGGCCTTGTTTCTGCCAATGCAGCAGCACAACAAGAGATTAAATTTGCGATGGAAGCCACCTACGCACCATTCGAATACATGGATGAGAATAATCAAATCCAAGGTTTCGACGTCGATTTAGCGAACGCACTTTGTAAGCAACTGGACGCAAGCTGTTCCTTCCATAACCAAGCCTTCGACAGCTTGATTCCTGCTCTGAAATTCAAACGTTATGACGCAGCAATCTCAGCAATGGACATTACCGATGCACGTTTAGAACAAGTGGCTTTTAGCGATGCGTACTACGACAACTCAGCTGCTTTCGTGTCATTTGCAGGCAAGGTCGCCGACCAAGCAGCACTGAAAGGCAAGCGTGTAGGCGTACAAAATGGCTCTACTCACCAAAGCTTTTTGCTAGAACAAATGGCTGGCGTTACTGCCGTACCATACGCAAGCTATCAAGATGCGTTTCTTGATATGAAAAATGGTCGTATCGATTCCGTGTTTGGTGATACCGCGGTTGTGGCTGAATGGTTCAAGAAAGAAAACAATCTCGCTTATGTCGGCGAGCACGTCACCAACGCACAATACTTTGGTAATGGCTTTGGTATCGCGGTCAACAAAGACAACCAAGCCTTGGTCGACCAACTGAATGCCGCTCTAAAAGCGGTGAAAGCAAACGGCGAATACCAAGCAATCTTCAACAAGTACTTCGGTAACTAATATGGCATTAACGGGTTACTCTCTTTCTCTCGCCCAAGCAAGCTGGATGACCATCCAGCTTGCGCTGGTCAGCTTAGCCGTCGGTTTAGTGTTAGCGGTTGTTTTCGCCGGTGGCGAGATGACTCGCCACCCACTAGTGAAATGGCCAACTACTGCGCTGGTAACGGTGCTACGCGGCTTGCCTGAGCTTTTGGTGGTACTGTTCATCTACTTTGGCTCAACACAAGTTCTGTTTCTACTGACTGGCGATTTTATCGAGGTAAGCCCGTTTCTTTCTGGTGTGATTGCCCTTTCTTTGATTTTTGCTTCTTACGCTTCTCAGACCATTCGCGGCGCATTGAAAGCCGTTAATAAAGGCCAACGTGAAGCGGCCAGTGCTCTAGGCATGCGCAAAAGTCGTACTTTTTTTAGAATTGTGTTACCGCAAGCGGTGCGCCATGCGCTGCCGGGACTCACCAACCAATGGTTGGTGTTATTGAAAGACACGGCGTTGGTGTCATTAATCGGTGTGACGGATCTTCTCAAGCAAGCGCAACTGACGTCGGCGGCCACTCATGAAGCGTTTACTTGGTATGCGACCGCAGCGGCCATTTACTTAGTCATCACGCTTGTAACCCAGCGCGCAGTAAAAATCATCGATGCCAAATTTTCCGCACAAGGATTGAGTCTTGATCAAGGAGCCAAAGCATGAAAGAACAACATCTCTGGCAACTGTTAGAAGGCTTAGTCACCAGCCTTGAGCTGACGGCGGTTTCACTATTGGTGGGCTGTATTTTATCGTTACTGATGACCGCGACGCTTATTCTACGCACACCTCTCTTACACTGGTTCAGTCGCGGCGTGATTACCTTGTTCACCGGCACGCCACTGCTCGTACAGATCTTTTTGATTTATTACGGCCCAGGCCAGTTTGACGCCATTCGCGACAGCTTTGTTTGGCAATGGCTAAGCCAGCCGTGGTTTTGTGCCATGCTGGCACTGGCTCTAAACACCGCTGCATACAGCACCCAATTGTTCAAAGGCGCATTTAACGCGATTCCACCAGGGCAGTGGCAAGCTTGTCGCGCGCTTGGGATGAACAAATTAGTGACATTGAAGGTGTTGCTACCTTACGCACTGCGCCGCGCCGTACCAGCTTATTCCAACGAAGTCATTTTGGTGTTCAAAGGTACCTCGTTAGCGAGCACCATCACCATCATGGATCTGATGGGGTACGCGCAACGCATTAATGCGCAAACTTACGATACCTTGACGGTATTTGGTGTGGCCGGTGCTTTTTATCTCACCATCAACGCCATCATGACGCTGATTTTCCGCCAGGTAGAGAAAAAAGCGCTCGCGTTTGAAGCACACTGAAAAGCCTATCTTGCATCACATTTCGGCCGAAAAATTTCCATCTTTTCGGCCATTTAGCCGCTAAATGTTCTATTCGGTCGCTTTTTTGACGACAACTGGCCGCGTTCTCACTTTTCCCCTCTTCGTTGCCTATCTTTTGCTCTAAAGTAATGCTATCGCAATGCCAATTTTTTAGGAGAAGAGATGGGAAAACAGTATTTGGAGTTAACGCCACAACATATCGACTTTATTCAACAGCAAAAGATTTTCTTCGTCGCAACCGCCGCGGAAACAGGCAGCGTCAATCTCTCCCCAAAAGGAGGAGACTCGCTAAGGGTTATCGACCATAAAACCATTGTTTGGCAAAACTTAACGGGCAGTGGCAACGAGTCCGCGGCTCATACGATTAAAAACCCACGCATGACTCTAATGTGGTGTGCGTTTGAAGGCGCACCCTTGATTCTTCGCACTTACGGCAACGCCACCGTACTCCATCAAACTGACCCACTATGGCAAAAGTACCTTGCCCTTTTCCCAGCCAGCGTCGCTACGCGGCAACTGTTTGTGTTGGACATCAACCTAGTGCAATCCTCTTGTGGAATGTCGGTTCCATTGTTTGATTATCAAGGTGATCGAGGCGAACTGGCAGCATGGTCAGAGAAACAAGGCAAAGAAGGCATTGAGGCCTATTGGCGCAAGAAAAATCAGCAAAGTATTGATGGTTTTGAAACGGAAATTGTCATTCGCACGGGCATCGAGAATTGAGAAAAAAGCCACCACTTTTCAGTGGTGGCTTCGCTTGTCGACATGACTCGGTCTCAATTATCGAGGATCAAGACCCAGCTTTTGCAGTACCAGTTTGAAGTTCTCGCGGCGTTCTTTCACGTTATGAACGTCACCTGTCGAACAGGTCAAATCCGGACAACCGCGGTTTACGATACCTGAAACGTCATCGATAAATTGAGAACCTTGCAGACCGCTGTCCACGTACTTCTTCAACTCATTGTAGTAGTTCCAATCGCCGTACTTACCGCCTTCATCGTTGTAGGCTTGCACTGAGGTGACCCAGTAGAAAAGACCTGCAATCCACTTGATCTCTTTGTTCTCTTCCGAGCTACAAATCAGACCTGGGTTAGAACAGAAATCCAACTGTGCGTAGAGTGGGTTCTCTGGTGGTGCTTCTACCGTGACACCGTCAATCGTTTTACCAATGGTTGATGGATCAACGTGCGAGCGACCTAGGTAGTGGTTGAGCGTACCGAAGTTTTGACGACCTGTGGTTTGGATAACACCACGACCCCACCAGCCACAGCCTTCTACGCTTTCTTGGCTGCTGCCGTCCCAAATGAACTTACCAGCTTTTTGACCAACATAAGTCTTACATTCGTCGCGTTCCCATACTTGTTTTGACGTATCCACGCTTTCAGGAACATCGTTACAGTGACCGTTGTTGGTCCAACGACCTGCCGCACCGTTCACCAATAAACCACGCTCTTCCAGCACGGCATCAGGCGCTGCAAAGACAGGAGCGGGTGCGCCATACCATTTCGCATGCGTCAGAGCACTCACTTCCATTTTGTCATCACGAGGACAAGAGTACGCATGATCCAGACCAGAGATTGGGTTTACACCGTAATCTGCGTATTTCTGACCAAGTTGACCACAGCTGGCAGTCATTGGGTAATCCGTTGGCGCGCCGTATTTCACTTCAGACCAGTTGTTTTCATCACAGGCGTTGTAACGAATCGTCTCTTGCATACTTTGTGCAAGGAACGCAGCAATCGCGACTTTCGCGTATTTGATGTTGGTCGCGTCATCGACTTCGTCGTCCATCAGCCAGAACTTGTTACCCGCCACACCAATGTTGTGCATTGCGTTCAAGCCATCGAGGAAGTCGTTCCACTTGTACACCGTTGACGGAACCCACTGAGACTGAGGCGTTTCGTATAGGAAAGCTTCGTTGTTCATAACACTCTCAGCGTTGGCTAACTCTTGGTTTAGCGCTTCAATGCGAGTCAATGAACCTTTCTCTAGCTCTTCACCCACGTAGTACAGTGGCACTTTCGCCGTTTGATACAGTTCAATCTTGCTGGTGAGTGCAGGTGAGTCTTGATCAAACATCAGTGCAAACACGTTACTGTAAGCCGCTTTACGAATTTGCTGCTCACTTTGTGTATTGCCCATGAAGTAGTTCGCGGCTTGCTCTGTCGGCATGTTCGCGAGCATTGCCGGTGCTTCAACGTAATCTGTGACCTGTTTGACGAACTCAAGCGCGTGATGCCACTGCGCGCTGGTTAGCGCCGCTGTCTCGCTCGACTTAGTAAACGCGACAAAGTCCGCTTTATTTACAGAATCCGCTTTGTAAAGCTCGAAGCTATCCAGCAAATCCGCAGAGAAGACCGACGCTTCATCCCATACCGATTGACGGCCAGAATGCGTATCGTACGCGAACTCACCAATGCTCAATGACCAACCAAATGTCGCTTGTGGGGCAAGTGTCGTAAAGATCAAGTTGTGTGCATGCGCCCAGCCTTTCACGTCGTCACTCAGTGCGTTGATCGCATCAATATCAATGCGGCTGCCCGTAATATCAATGGCATTCGTCAGGGCTTGTTTAACCGCAACGGTACCAAACGACGCACCTTTGTCTCGCGTGGCAAGATCCAAAACATCCGATTGAATCACGATAGATGCTGAGCCTGCGTTCTCGGCCTGCTCTAGGACAGAGACAAACGAACGTGTCAGTTGCTCTACGTCTGTTAATGCATCACTGCTGCTTGCTGCAATAGTTAACGTGCTTGGAGCTTGAGTGGATGGGCTCGCCACTACGAATGTGTTTGGCCAGCCAGCCACTTCTAGACGCACTGGGTCCATTGGGTTACGCAATGATAGTGCAGGCGCAGTACCCGGCTCTGTACCGTCACAGTTTAGGTGCAATGACCACGAGCTATCACTGCCAGGAACAGATTGCGTCCAGTAAACCGCTGAGTAAGCAATGTTTTTGTGCACCATAATGTCACCGCCTGTTGCGTGATCACCACGAGTCCAATCTGGGTACACGTTGAAATCGGCACACAACCCACCGGTTGGCGGAGGGGTCGGTGTTTCTACTTTTTCAACGGTGATGCTAACACGAGCGGTTGATGTGAGGTTTTGCGCATCGGTGGCCACCGCTTCAAGCGTGACATCACCAACTTGAGATGCCGTCCAGTTGCATGAGTACTGACTTTCCGTCGACGCGTTAAACTCACAAATTTGCTGGTTGTTTGCTGTTACGATAACGCGCGACAAATCATCATCAGCGTCCGTTGCGCGAACGGTGATCGCAACGGTGTTACCGTCTTCAAACTTAGAGCCATTCGCTGGCGAAATAAAGCTCACTTCCGGGCTTACAAAGCTTGACTCATCTTGAACAGAAACCGCAATGCTGCGCTGCTCAACCAGTTGGTTATCCTGGCCTAGCACCACCACTTTGAGGGTTGCGTTACCCACTTCGTTTGGCGTCCAAGCGTACGAGTACGTCGTTTGGGTTGAAGTGATACTACGTTGACCTAGCTTGCGGTCGTTTGCCCAAAACTCAAGAGTTGAAATCAAATCACCGTCAACACGCGCTTGGATTGTTGTCGCCTGATCAACGGTAAGGGTTTGACCTTGTGTTGGCGCCACAAATGTCAATTCACGCACGACAGGATCGACCGGTGGCTCAACCTGCTTCTCTTTGACCGTAATGCTGACGGCTTGCTCTTGTGTTAGACCAGAGTTACTTTCCACCATCGCTTTAATCGTGTGTGGTCCCACACCAGCTGACAGCCAATTTGCTTGGAAAGGTGCTTGTGTTACGCGTGCGACTTGTGTGTTGTCGACAAAGAAAGTCACCGCTTTAACAGTGGTGTTGGTTGCGGTTACGTTTGCAAGCATGTTAACCGCTTGGCCTTCTTCAAACTCCGCGCCATTCATTGGTGAGGCGATTTTCAGAGAAAGCTCTGGCTCCCCCACTTCATCGTCAGCAATCAAGCGAATCGTATCTTGTAGCAGAGTCATATCCAGCACACCGCTCACACCCAGCGTTAGCTCAATGCGCTGACCAGCAGGTAGTTGAGATTTCACCCAGCTTCCGTTATCAAAAGCCAAAGCCAGCGTGTTTTTGAACACGTTTCCTTGCGCATTGCTACTGAAACTCATATTGGGGTAGCTGATTCCAGCCGCTGACCAAGAAGGCGAGGACATCGTGAGGTTTGAATCAAACACTATTTTGGCATCGCGTAATTCAATCGCTTTCGATCCTGTATTGGTAAGGCTCACCTTGTATGTGTTCCACCATTGGCTTTCAGAACCAACAATTGAAATTTCGCTATTTACTGCCGCCTGAGCGACAGGAAAAGCCATACTCACTGCGAGCGCAAGGACAGTAGGCACTAACCTTAGAGCTTTATTATTCATAATTGGGCAACTTATTTAGTGATGATAATTTACATACCCAAATAGCCTCAAGATGTTTGATTCAGAACATAGGATGAATTTGCCATTCAATCACTAGATGGTTGAATAAATCATACTCTTTTAATATAAACAAAATCGTTCTGAACCCAGAATCTTGAAACCATTGAGATATATCCATTATATGAATCGCTCATCCATTTATTTCATTTCGCCGATGTAACAAAGTATTTCAATAAAAATTAAATACAGGTTTTATTTCTCAACAAAACGGTTTCTCACCCTAGATAATTTTAGATTAAAAATTAGATCTCAGTTCCTATACTAATAAAGAAAAAATAACGATTCATCATCTATCCAAATAGATACGATGAAAACAAAATAAAGACATATGGTTTTGTAGGAATATTCTCTCAAGGAAATATTTGTGTGTTTTAATAAAGATGAAATATTTAGTTACATATTGTTCAAAAACAAACCAGAGCACAGTTAATAGGTGAACGAAAAATCATAGCCACCTCCAATGATTATTAATATTTTTAATTTATACACTGAATTGTATAAATTAATTGAGGGAATTATTTAAAAACAGTCACAGAGACTCGCCGAAGAATCATAGAGAGAACGATTGAAAAGGCTGCGCTACAGACTTATCCGCATCAAATGATGCCTTCTAGAAACAAGGCCATACTCGCAATCTAGCAGTCGGTTTCCTGAAACGATAGTGATCGCCTCTGGAGGTGTCACTATTTCATTCTATACGCCTTGGATCGTTTTGCATTATCCCCTTGCATATAAAGGGATTTTCACCAATAATTCACCGATTGACTTTACCAATTGTTAACACTTTTCCACCATTCAATCAACGCAAGGAAGTAAGATGTTTCTCGATTATTTCGCATTGGGATTGCTTGTTTTCGTCGCTTTAGTGATTTTCTACGGCATCATCGTGATTCACGATATCCCTTACGAAATCGCTAAAGAACGTGAACACCCACATCAAGACGCTATTCACTACGCAGGCTGGGTAAGTTTATTCACTCTACACACCATTTGGCCTTTCCTTTGGATCTGGGCAACTTTATGGCGCAAAGAGCGCGGTTGGGGCTTCCAAAAACTCGAAGAAGAACAGCACGACATGCACCATCGTGTCGATCAATTAATTGATGAAGTCAAACAGCTTCGTGAGGAAGTGGATCAATTGAGAAATGCGCAACGTGCGCCTGCCACGCCCGTCGTTACCAGTGAAGAGGAGAAGCAATAATGGATTTACTGTTGATCCTCACTTACACCGCATTGTGTATTGCGATTTTTAAGATTTTTAAGATCCCATTGAATAAATGGACGGTACCTACCGCGGTTTTGGGTGGCGTGGTGCTCATCGGTACACTGATTTTATTGATGAACTATAACCACCCATTCACTCAATTGGGCAACCAAGTTTACTCAACCACTCCAATTGTGTCGGGCGTTCGTGGTCGCGTGATTGAAGTGCCCGTTCAAGCAAACCAACCGCTCCAGCAAGGGGATGTGCTGTTCCGTATTGATCCTATCCCATTTGAAGCAGAAGTGGCCAAGCTCGAAGCTAAAGTCAAAGAAGCCAGCCAAGGAGCACTTGGATTGGAGTCCACACTGAAGGAAGCGGAAGCGGCCGTTATCAAAGCCATCGCCGAGCGTGATAAAGCGAAACGCGAATACGAACGTTATAAGCGTGGCTACGAGAAAGGCGCATTCACAGAGCAGCAAATGGACACCACTCGTCAAGCGTTCAAAGCTGCGCAAGCCGCTCTTGAAGTCGCACAATCGAAGCAAGAGCAAGCGCAGATTGCTTTGGATTCCGAAGTCGGTGGTGAAAACACTCAGGTCGCACAGCTATTAGCGGAATTGCGCAAAGCACAGTTTGACCTTGAGCAGACTGTTGTGCGCGCTCCGACCGACGGTTATGTCACCCAATTGGCGCTGCGCCCTGGTGTGATGTCAGTGCCATTGCCACTGGCGCCTGTGATGACGTTTGTCCACAGTGAAGAGAAAATCTACACGGCGGCATTTCGTCAGAACTCACTTCAACGCCTACAACCGGGTTTTGAAGCCGAATTCATGTTCCGCGCCTTACCAGGTAAAGTCTTTAAAGGTGAAGTG
Source organism: Vibrio floridensis (assembly GCF_021852965.1). Taxonomy (NCBI): domain Bacteria; kingdom Pseudomonadati; phylum Pseudomonadota; class Gammaproteobacteria; order Vibrionales; family Vibrionaceae; genus Vibrio; species Vibrio floridensis. The sequence continues at coordinate 95,771 of NZ_JAKGCY010000005.1, forward strand.
ATTGAGGTGCTTCCAGCCATTGGTGAAAGCCAATTTCAAGCTCGTGGCGCACTACTCGGCACGGAAGCGCTGCGCACCAGTGGCCGTGTATTTGCGACGTTGCGAATCACCGATGATTTGAGCGAGTATCATCTGCCAATGGGCACTGCGGTGGAAGTGGCGGTGTACTCAGACAGTTTCACCCACGTCTCCATCATGCGTAAAGTGCTTATTCGTATGAAGAGCTGGCAAAACTACCTCTATCTCGATCATTAATTTTACGTTTTATTGTAATCAGGGGCTGACATTAAGCCCCTGATTGCTTTCTAGACATCCAGACAGATAGCATTCCCACTTGAGGGTTTCTTCTGTATAATGCGCGCCTTATTTTTCCACTTGCTGAAAAAATAATCCAAGGCGCAACATCGTGCCACTTCTTGGTTAAAGCCTTGAAGGAAATAACGAAAACAGCAAGTTACGTTCTTTAGACAATTGAACTGAGGTTATCTATGAATCTTTCCGCTAAAACCGTTGTGGTGATTGCCATCGGTGCTGCTCTTTATGGTATTGGTGGGTTACCCATGTTTGGTATCCCCGTGTTTGCAAACACCACCCTCAAACCAGCCATGGCGGTTCTTGCCCTATTTTCGGTTCTGTTTGGTCCTTTAGTGGGGTTCTTGGTGGGCTTTATTGGCCACTGGGTCACGGATCTTTTTGCCGGCTGGGGCGTTTGGCTAACCTGGGTTCTTGGTTCGGGCATTGTCGGCCTTATCATTGGTCTATTCCCTTCTCTTACTCGTAATCGCTTAGAGAAAGGCGAATTCAATCTCAAAGATTTCTCTCTCTTTGTTGTGCTCGCACTGCTTGGCAACGTATTTGGTTACGGCTGTTCCGCGTTTCTCGACACCATTTTGTATGCAGAACCGTTCACTAAAGTGTTCACGCAGCTCACCATCATTGCTTCTGGTAACACCGTATTAATCGCTATCGTTGGCTACTTCATTTTGAAATCGGTAGCGAAACGCAATAAACAAAGCCGCAACCTAACAGAGGCTTAATGTCGAATGACAATCGAATTTTCTAACTTCTCTTTTAGATATGAGTCGCTGGACAAACCGACGCTAAGAAATATCAATCTAAGGATAGAGAAAGGAGAGAAAATCGTCATTATTGGTCCAAGTGGTAGTGGTAAATCTACCCTTGGCCAGTGTTTAAATGGGCTTATCCCCCACGCAATCAAAGGTGAAGTGTTCGGCTCTTTGACCATCAACGGCCAAGAAACAGCGACGTTCGCCATGCACCAATTCACCGAACAGGTGGGGACCGTGCTGCAAGATACCGACAGCCAATTTGTCGGTTTAAGCATCGGTGAAGACATCGCGTTTGCACTTGAAAACCAGCTCACCGCCAATATTGAGATGTACTCGCTGGTCAAAGCCACCGCGAAGATGGTGGACCTTGAGCAAATGTTGCAACGCTCGCCACACGATCTCTCGGGCGGACAGAAACAACGTGTTTCGTTGGCAGGCATTCTCGTGGATGATGTCGATATTCTGCTGTTTGATGAACCTTTGGCAGCGCTCGATCCAAAAACCGGCAAACGCACCATTGAAATCATTGATGAGCTCCATCGCAAGACAGGCAAAACCGTGGTCATCATCGAGCACCGTCTCGAGGATGTGCTGCATCGTCACGTCGACCGCATCATTCTGATGGATGGCGGTGAGATTATTGCTGATACCACGCCAAACGAGCTGCTTGCTTCGCCATTATTGGCACAATATGGTATTCGCGAGCCGCTTTACCTAACGGCGCTAAAATCCGCAGGCTGCCATCTTGCGGTAGACGATCACCCCTCAAGCTTAAGCTCGTTACCCTTGGCCAATTATCAGCACGCGATGACAGATTGGTTCGACCAAGCGAACACGACAAGCAACCACATTCGTTCAGAGACTTTGCTTGACGTGCGCAACTTAACCTACTCCTACGATGGTGAGAAAAACGCATTAGAAGGGGTAAGTTTCAATGTGCAACGCGGCGAATTTGTCTCGATATTGGGCAAAAATGGTTCCGGAAAATCGACCATCACCAAGCTGATCATGGGCGTCATTGAACCCGATGACGGCACGATGCACTTAAACGGCCAAGATCTTAGCGAGCTGACCATTTTCGAACGCAGTCAAAAAGTGGGTGTGGTGATGCAAAACCCTAACCACATGATTTCGCACCATATGATTTTTGACGAAGTCGCATTTGGCCTGCGCAATCGAGGTTGGGACGAGCCGCAAGTCAACGACAAGGTGCTTGAAGTGCTCGAATTGTGTGGTCTAAGCAAATATCGTCATTGGCCAATTGAAGCACTCAGCTACGGCCAGAAGAAACGCGTCACTATCGCTTCGATTCTCGCCCTAGAGCCTGAACTGTTGATCCTCGACGAGCCCACCGCAGGTCAGGATTACCGCAACTACACCTCAATGCTGAGTTTCATTGAAAAGCTCAATCGAGAGCTAGGCATCACCGTCGTGATCATTTCTCATGACATGCACTTGGTACTGGAATACACCACACGCTCCATCGTGATTGCAGATAGCCAGCTTGTGGCGGATGCGCCGATGACGGATGTTTTCAGTAACCCTGCATTGCTAGACCGAGCAAACCTAACCACCACCAGCCTGTATGAGCTTGCGACGCGCTTAAACATTGCTGAAACCAACGCCTTTATGCAGCATTTTATTGATGTAGAAAAAGCTTCTCGCTTAGAGAAAACCGTTGAGAGAAATGTGGCATGAAAGACAACAAAATGAAGTTTGGTATCAATTACATCGATACCCAATCTCCGCTGCATAAGCTTAACGGCATCACCAAGTTTTTGCTGTTCATCGCTTGGGTGACGGTCGTCTTAACCACGTTCGACCTGCGCTTGATCAGCGTGTTGATCATCGTTGGCCTTGGGCTACTCAAAATGACCAAGGTGCCTTTTCATGTTTACAAGCCATTGCTACTCGGCACCGCCAGCGTATTGTTGATCAATGCCTTGTTTATGTTTGCCCTTGCACCACAGCAAGGCAGTGAGTTTATGGGCTCGACGACCGTCTTATTGCCATTGCCCGGTCAATACTCTTTGACGCAGGAAACCTTGTTCTATTTACTGACGGTTACGCTCAAGTATTTCAGCATGTTCCCGATTGCGTTGGTGTTTGTTTTCACAACCCATCCAACCGAATTTGCCGCCAGTTTGAACCGTTTAGGCGTGCCGTACAAAATCGCTTATGCGGTGAGCTTAACACTGCGTTATTTACCGGAAGTGAAAAAAGACTTCGTCAATATCATGCATGCACAACAAGCAAGAGGGGTCGAACTGAGTAAAAAAGCACCCCTGTTCACGCGCATGAAAAACGTTGCGAAAATTCTTGGTCCACTGATTTTCTCGAGCCTCGATCGCGCCGATCAAATCTCCAACGCGATGACGCTGCGTGGTTTTGGCCGTCACAACCAACGAACTTGGTACAGCTTAAAGCCGCTGAGTCGCTCCGATAAGCTGTGCATGATGGGCATTGCGCTTATCGTAACACTGGCCATTGCCAAACGAGTCATCGAGCCTCAGCTCTTCTGGTACCCGTTCGGATGATCACAAAGGGATGCACACTGCATCCCTTTATTTTTGCCCCAATAGAACAAGCCTGTTAACTCCACTTTAGAACCCGAGTCTCGTTGCCCTCTTCCGGTTTAGCGGGAATGTTGAAAGAAAGCAGCAAACTTATCGCCGCCATAAACGCGCCAATGTAAAACACGCTGGCAGGCGACACGAGCCAAATCACACCGAATGTTACTGGGATCACCACCGCGGCAATGTGATTAATGGTAAAGGCGACGCCAGCCGTTGACGCCATGTCCGCAGGGTCTGCAATCTTTTGAAAGTACGTTTTAATCGCCAACGCCAAGGCAAAAAAGAGATGGTCGATGATGTACAATGCGGCCGCCCATTCGGCGGATTGCACCAGCGCATAACCGACAAAGACAAAGATCAAACCGACGTATTCAAACGTCAATGCTTTGCGCTCACCCACCACACCGATAAAACGGCCAATACGTTTGGCAAATAAAAAGTTGAACAGGTAGTTTGCCAAAAACAGCAAGGTGATATCGGCAGCGGAATAACCAAACTTCTCCACCATGAGGAAGCCTGCGAAAACAGTAAAGATCTGCCTACGCGCCCCGCTCATAAAGGTTAACGCGTAATAGAGCCAATAACGCTTTCGCAGAACCAACTTCTTGTTCTGCACCACCGTCGTTTGAAACTGAGGAAAAGCAAACGCCATGACCATCACCAGCACAAAGCCAACCCCACCCGCCAGCAGATAGACCATCTGAAAACTCAATTGCCACACCTCAAGCAGTAGCCAAATCGCACCGTAAGTGACTAACGACGCCAATGCGCCAATCGAGACCAGTTTACCCAACATCTCCGGTGCTTCTTCTTTGCTTAACCACTGTAATGACAGCGATTGCTTCAACGTTTCGAAATAGTGGAAGCCTGTCGACATCAGTAACGTCGTCGCTAACAAGCCAAACAGTGAAGGAAAGAATCCCGTCAATGCCGTCCCCAACGTCAACATCGCCAGTGAGATCAGCATGAAGCGCTGTTCTCGTACAAACAGCAAAACAAACACAACCGTAAAGGCAAGAAAACCGGGGATTTCCCGAACACTTTGTAGCAAACCAATATCGGCACCATCAAACTGTGCCTTTTCAATCACAAAGTTATTGAGCAGCGCCATCCACGTCGAAAATGCGATAGGGACGATGATAGAAATGAGTAATAAAAAATTTTGGGGTGTTTGCCAGCGATGGCGATGTGCACGCATGGGCTATCCTTAGTTCTGCGTTAGGTAAGAGCATTGTTATGCCACCATCATACCCATGAGATGCACTTCAAGAAACCATCGGGATGAAAAAAGCAAAGGCTCAATACCACCTTCGTTGTATTGAGCCTTTGGTAACGATAACCCTAGAGAGTTACTGCGTTTTGTCTAATTGTGCTAACAAGCTTTCAATCGCAACTTTCAGTTGGCGATCGTAATTGTTCGCAATGTCTTCTGGTGAGTTATAAACCAACACATCAGGCACCACTTCTTGGTTTTCGAACCATCGACCTTGGTCATCTTTGAAACCGAGCTGCGGAATGCCATACACCAAACTCTGCTCTTGTTGTGGTTCCCACAACACCGCCGTTCCAGTACCCGGCACTCGTTCACCCACCAACTGACCAATGCCCTCACGCTGGTAGAAATAAGGCACAATCGAGCCATCGGAATAGCTCGCGGCGTTTGCCAGCATGATGCTCGGTTTTGCCCAGCGGCGCTCAGGGAATGTCGACAGTTGATAGCCATCACGCGTCACTTGAGCACTATGGCGCGTGCCGGAAAGGGTTTCCATCAGTTGATCATGCAAATTCCCGCCCATGTTGTAGCGGATATCGATGATGACTCCTTCTTTGTCGTTGTACTCACCAAATAACTCATTGACTAAGGTTTCGTAGGACGCCGGTCCCATCTCAGGAATATGGATATAACCCAGTCTGCCTTGCGAACGTTCCTCGGTTAGGGCTTTGCGTTGTTCAACCCACAACTCATAAGCCAACTGAGCCTCTTGTTCAAGCGACGTCGGCACCAGCAGCACATTTTGCGCGGCTTTATCACCCGGTTTGAGCACACTTAAACGAACGCGTTTACCCGCTTTGTTATCCAGCAGCGGATAGATATCCATTTCTGGAGCCACCTCTATGCCATCCACAGAGTAGATGATACTGCCCGCCTTGATCGGAGATTGGTAGATATCCGCAGGACCACCTGGAATCACCGCTTTAACACGAACCCCTTTGCCGCGGTATTGGTCATCATAAAACAACCCAAGTGACGCAGGCTCCGACCAAGTTGAATGGTAGCTACTGTAACTTGCTCCGGTGTGTGACGCGTTCAATTCACCCGACATTTCACTCAGTAACTCCGCAAAATCTTGGTAGTGATGAATCCCTGGCAGATATCGTTTATACGCCTCACCATAGCCTTGCCAGTCCACGCCATGCATGCCTTTGTCATAAAAGCGGGTATCCGTTTGACGCCAAGCGTGATCAAAGATGTATTCCACTTCCGCACGGAAATCATAATTGGCGTCTGCTTGGTAATCGACATAGTTGCCCTCGCCACTTGGCAGATGCAATTCTTCAATACCGTGCGCACCGATAATCACCAAGGTTTCGATATCCGGCTCCATCTTCACCACAGCAACATCTTCACTGCTGCGTGTAAACAGAACGTTCGTTTCCCCGGTTTGGGTATTGATGTCGGTGAACTCTACCTCGTCGCCGACCAAGTTTGCCACCAACAAGGATTGATTGTCCGGAGAAAGGTAGCTGAAAATTGGCGTCATGGAATACGGCGTAACTCGATAGGTACGATGTTTGAGCCCTTTACTCTCCACCACGGTCTCTTGTGGGGCTTGCTCGCCTGGCTCTTCGCCGGAATCCGCTGCGCGCTCCTCTTCGAGCCAACGTTGCTCATCGTCCTTCTTCCAATTGAAATCCGCTTCTTGGTTGAGAACCGTCAGATAGATGTCTGACTGCACCGCCCACTTATCGATATCTCTCAAGCTATTTCGATCAGTGCTCCAATAGATCATCTGCCCGTCGTGGCTAAACTTCGGCTCACCCTCAATAAAACCGGTATTGGTAATTTGCAACGGTTTTTCACTGCCATCCGCTTTTAGCAGCACAATATCAGCGTTGTAGGAGGCACGATTACGGGTCACCAAGTATTGGCTATCTGGCGACCACTCATAACTCAGATCCTGATCGACGTAGGAATAGAGTTGCGAAGAGTCTAACAGCACGTGATAACTGTCGTTTTCGATGTCATACACCTTGATCGAATTGCTGTTTTCGCGATAGGCGATCTTGGTCCCATCTGGAGAATACAGCGGCTGAGTTTGGTCAACCGCTTCATCCGAAAGCTGTTCTTCCACCACATCAAACGAAGTGGAAAAGCTTCTGCCCGTATCATTAATGTAGCTATGGAAGACATCCCAATTGCCATTTCTCTCCGATGCATAAAGCAATGAAAGGCCATCATTTGAGAAAGAAAGATAACGCTCTGCTTGCGGGGTCTTGGTTACGCGCTTAGTCACCCCTGAGAGCAGAGAAACCACGTAAACATCACCTCTGGCGACTATGGCAACTTCTGGCGCCACCGGCGAAACCGCAATTTCAGTCGCTTCATGATTGAGGTTAACAAATCGCTTCCCTTTGCTGAGAAAGGATTGCCGAATAGTCACCTGTAATGGTTTAGCATCCACTTCATCTTTGCCTTTAAACCAAATATCGCCATCGTAGCCATAGGCGAGATCACCTTGCTGGCTAATCGATAAGAAACGCACAGGTAAAAACTCGTGTTGGGTTATCTGTACGGGTTCAGCCGAAGGGTCGGATAACACGCGTTGCCAAACATTGAAGCTGCCTGAACGCTCAGACAAATAGAACATAGAGCGGCCATCTTCAGCCCACACCGCATTGCGGTCTTCACCACGATAATTGGTCAGTTTTGTGTGCTTACCCGTTTTAGGGTCAAAGCGCCAGATATCGCGCGCGGCGTCAGAGACATCGCGTTTACGCCACTCTTGCTCCATCGGTGACGGCAAATCGGTATAGAGATACTCGCCTGTTTGCCCATTAATCGACAAACTGCTGATTGGATTGGCAAGCAGCAGCTTTTCACGCCCTCCACTCACATCCACTGAATAGATCTGCGCTGATGCGCTACCCGCGAAGCCATTGTTCACACTGCTCTCGATATCACCGATCCGTGACGATCGAAAATAGATTTCTTGTCCATCCGGACTAAAAGCGTAAGGAACATCTTTGCTAAAGTGGTAAGTCAGTCGCTTTGCGTCTCCGCCGTTCGCGCTCACCAAAAAAACGTCACCAGGCCCGAAGCGATCGGTCGTAAACGCAATGGATTCCCCGTCCGGTGACCAAATGGGATTTTCACTGTAGCTGTCAGCAGAAGTGAGAGGAATGGCTTCTCCCCCTTTGCTTGCGATAAGCCAGATCTGCCCTGCGTAGGTAAACGCGATTCGTTGACCGTCTGGCGATAAAGCGATGTCTCGCAACCAGGTGGGTTGAGAGTTTGTGGTCGTTGTAGCAACACTTTCTTGAGCTAAGCTCAGATTTGAAAGACTGGCCAGTAAGACCAATGCAATCGAGTTGGCAGTAAAACGTTGAATTCGCATCCGTTTTCCTTGCGTTATTGTAATAAGAATGAGCTTGAATGAATCAAACACTGTTTTTTATACAGGTTTTTGACTATAGATAACAGGGAAAAATTCCATCAAAAAATCAAATAGGACCAGTGAATGATTGAACATTAATACAGCATTCACTAATACACCTTAATCCATAAGGCCCTGAGGGTTATTCACTATTGCCATTTCTAACCTACTCAGTTTGTTAATAAAAATCTGGTTTTCATTAACAAATGCCGTTAGATTGATAAAACAACAACAAACAAGGAGAAATGCATGGAGATTACTATTCGTCCAACCTCAATCGAGGACGCCGAAGCACTCGTTGAGCTTTATTCTCAACCTAAGGCGCAACGTGAGACCCTGCAGCTCCCAAAACCGTCAGTGGCGATGTGGAAGGAAAGGCTATCGAGCATACCTGCGGGCGTGTATAGCTATGTAGCAATAGTTGATGGGAAAGTGGTTGGCAATATTGGATTTCAGCACTCACAAAGGCCAAGAACGGCGCACTGTGCTTCATTTGGCATTGGCGTACACGATGATTTTCACGGCTTAGGCATTGGCAGCAAGTTGATCGAAACCGTCACGGAACTGGCAGATAACTGGCTCAATGTAAGAAGAATTCAGATAGAAGTGAATGTCGATAATGAAAAGGCGATTTCTCTCTATAAAAAGCATGGTTTTGTGATTGAAGGTGAAGCGACCGATGCCTGCTTCCGAGAAGGTAAGTTCATTAATACCTATTACATGGCACGCATCAAATCCAATAAAGCGTAACCGTAAAAAACCGCCAGCGTTGGCGGTTTTTTACTGTGAGCGGTTGATACTACTCTTCGGTTGGCGCGGCCGGTTTTTTCTTAGGAATAAACACGGAATCACCCACTGCTACGTTTTGGTAGAAGCTCTTATCGCGCTTCGCTGGTGCTTTCGGCACAGACTTCTTCTGTGGGCGTGCTTTCTTCGTTGTGTCTTGTTTCTTCCCACGGAAATCGGGTTTACGTGGTTTGATGCCTTTGAATTTACCCTTAAGATCATCAAATTCAGAGAAAGCGATGTCTTGCTGAAGGTAAGCTTCTACACGCTTAAAGCTATCCCAGTCTTTCGGGCCGACCAAGGAGATGGCATCGCCTTTGTTACCAGCACGGCCAGTACGACCAATACGGTGAACATACTCTTCCGTATGCTTTGGCATATCAAAGTTGATCACGTGCGTCACGGTTGAAATATCCAAACCACGCGATGCCACATCCGTCGTCACCAAGATCTTGAACACGGTACGTTCAAACTGGCTCATGATGGTATTGCGCTGGCTTTGATTTAAACTGCCGCTTAGCGCGATCGCTTTCAGCTTTTTCTCATTCAGTTTTTCAGTCAGACGATCGGTATCCGAACGCGTCGCCGTGAAAATGATCACCTGACGGTATTCTGCTTCGCTCAACACACGCTCTAGAAGCGCTTCTTTGTGATCCAAGTGATCACACAAGTAGAAACGTTGAGTGATGTCTTTGTGCTCTTCGTTCGATACGCCGATCGCGATACGCTTTGGTGCATCCAGCATTTCTGATGCGATGTCGTTCACTTCTGCGTGATCCAACGTAGCAGAGAACATTAAAGTTTGACGACGACGGTGCTTCGCTGCGTTGTGGATACGACGTAACTCTGGTGCAAAGCCCAAATCGAGCATACGGTCCGCTTCGTCTAGTACCAAGGTCTCAAGACCTTCTAAGAACAGAGATTTGTGCTCTAAGTGATCCGCAAGACGTCCTGGAGTCGCGACAATGAATTTAGGATAGCGTGCCAGCGCTTTTACTTGATCGTTAAAGTTCTCACCACCCACGATCAAGGTTGCGTCGTAGGAAAGACCGCCCAGCATGGTACGAAGCTCTCCATACACTTGTTTTGCAAGTTCACGAGTAGGCGCAAGAATGACACCACGCGGGTCACGAGCTGACAATGCTTTTGTTTTTAAAGACTTGTGAAGCATAGGTAAAACAAACGCCAGCGTTTTGCCAGAACCTGTTTTTGAGGATGCCAGCAAATCTTTACCAGCAATCGCAACTGGAATCGCTTGCTGCTGAATTTTTGTCGCTTTCTTAAAATCTAAGTGCTGTAGGTTCTTCAGTAGACGATTATCTAGGCCTAAATCTTTAAATTGCAAAGGTTTCTCCACTATTTCTAGCTATCTTGAGCGCCATTTTGGCGGCTGCGAAGGAATCATAAAAAACGCGCAATGATACCTCAAACGGCATAATAAAGGATAGAGATCACAGAAAATTATTCCAGTTTTCATCTAACTTAGCGTTAGGGGCACTGAAAGCGCTCTTATGTCAAGATTGGAACCCTCTGATTTCGATTCATCACAGATAAAAAAGTCTCATCTTTGTTAGCGCTACGTAAAAATCCTTCAATATGTGGGCGTTGCTCACTTTTTAATTCGCTGATGTCATTTATTGTCGCTACAATCAAAGAGTCATATGACATTAGTGTCAATAATGACAGACAATTATAGAACAAGGAGTTTTTATGAATAAGATCCTAATTGCAGCTGCTACTACTTCTGTTCTTTTACTTGCCGGTTGTGCATCGGGGCCAGATGAACAAACCAAAGCAGCCATGGCGCAGGTAGAAGATCTTAAAAATCAAGTGGAAGTATTGTCTAAAGAAGTGGCAGCACTGAAAAGCAATCAAGCGGACGCTGAGATGAAAGCCAAAGAAGCTGCAACCGCAGCGATGGCCGCTCAAGAAGAAGCAGAGCGTGCGAACGAGCGTATCGACAACATCGCTCAGTCGTACACCAAGTAATTGCTGTAATCTGCGTCAGGTTATTCAAAACCTGGCGCAGCTACCTCTACTGGCACACCATTTTGTGCCGCAATCACCGCTTTCGCTTTCGAATCATTCAGATTTAACTCGCTCAACCACCAATCCAACTCTATTGGCACAACTAACTCATCCTGAACCCCATTGCTTCTGGTGAGTGGCTCGTGCGCTTCAAGGTAAACAATTCGCCCCGGCTCAAGGGACACTTTCACCGGTTGGTTGATGATCTTCACTCTCTGTCCTTTGTCCACTTGAGAAAACAGCCATTCAATATCTTTTGGCTCCATGCGAATGCAGCCAGCACTGACGCGCAAACCGATACCGAAATCTTTGTTCGTTCCGTGGATCAAATAATCACCGCTGCCATACGCTAAGCGAAGGGCGTACTCACCCAGCGGATTGTCTGGTCCAGCAGGGACAATTTTAGGCAGTTCGATGCCTTTTTCTCGATATTCTTTACGAATGGAAGCTGGGGGTGTCCAAGTTGGATTCGGTCGCTTTTCACGAATTGACGTCACCATTTCTGGCGTATCACGCCCGACTCGGCCGATTCCAACTGGAAAAACGTGCACCTTACCCAACTCAGGCTCAAAGTAGTAAAGCCTTAACTCCGCTAAATTGATCACTATGCCTTGGTACTCCACGGGCGGAAGCACCATTTCACTAGGGATGGAAAGCACATAGCCTTCCTGAGGCAGAAATGGGTCGACTCCTTTATTGGCTGCCATCAAGGCCAGAAAACCCACATCATATTGCTTGGCGATGTTCGCCATGGTTTCGCCTTTTTCAACAACATGATGCTGGATGCGTCCAATCAACCGACTGCCTTCCGCGGGAAGATCATAAGTCGCAGCGTCGCTCGTCCAACTCATCAATGCCGCACAGAAAAGCGTCATCAATGTGGGTTTTGGCATTTTCATTCAGAGACAATCCTTGGCTTGGGTATACAAAGACAAGGTTATCTCTCTTTCCTGTTTGTGATCAACCATTGGTGCTGGGTAATCTAGCTGCTTGTGACCTGGCCAGTTCCACGGTTGGTGAACGAACTTATTCGGCACCTCTGCTAGTTCTGGTAGCCAATGCTTCACAAACTCGCCATTCGGGTCAAACTTCTCTCCCTGCGTAATTGGGTTGAAGATCCGAAAATAAGGTTGACCGTCACACCCTGTCGAGGCACACCATTGCCAGCCACCATTATTGGCCGCAAAGTCACCATCAACCAGTTTTTGCATAAAGTATTGCTCTCCCAACCGCCAGTTGACGTGCAAATCTTTGGTGAGAAAACTGGCCACGATCATACGCAAGCGATTATGCATCCATCCCGTTTGGTTGAGTTGACGCATCGCGGCATCCACAATGGGATAGCCCGTTTCCCCTCGACACCAACGATCAAACCAGTCCGGTTTTGCAGGCCACAACAGATGTTTTTCCCACTCGACAAAGCCCTGCCCTTTGACCAACTTGGGTTCAAAATGAATCAGGTGATGATAGAACTCACGCCAAATAAGCTCGCTCAACCAAACTTCACGTCCGTTCGACAGATAACTTTGCTGCCAATACAGTCGTGCAATGCATTGCCTGACCGAAATGGCGCCAATCGCCAAATAAGGAGACAGCACGCTGGTGCCTGCCGTGGCAGGGAAATCTCGCTGCTCGTGATAGCGATCCACTACCTCATGGCAGAAGTGTCTTAACGTCTCACGAATCTGTCGAGAATCAACAGACCATGCCTCGCTGCTTTCTCGTGGGTAGCTAAACGGTGCCTGCTCATGCCAAAGTGATGATTGCAGCGCTTCAGGCAATACAACCGGCTGCGCCGCTGAGGTTTTAATGATCTGTGGTGGAACAAACGATTTCAGCCACGCTTTTTTAAACGGTGTAAAGACTTTGAAATAGTCCCCCTGTTTATTCAACACGCAGCCAGGTGCCTGCACACACTTATCTTCAACATCTAGGACACCCATCTCTGATGATGAGAGCTGATTGACTAGCTGTTTGTCACGAACACACTCATTGACTTCATATTCGCGGTTAAACACCACTTCACTAACCGCCAATTGTTCAGCCCAGTGCGCAACGCGTGTTGCGCTTTTGGCGTAGTCATCCACTTCGTCGTACAACAGTGGGATGTTGAGCGCGTTGAGTTCTTCCGCCAACACCGCCAAACGCCGTGCAATAAGATCGGCCTGCATGGGCGCCATATGATGATCGCGCCATTGCAAGGGGGTGGCCACAAAACAGGCAACCACCTCTTGTGATGTCGCAATGGCATGATTGAGCGCAGTGTTGTCCACACTGCGCAAGTCTCTGCGTAACCAAACCAGCTTCATTGCCATCCCTACCCAAATTGGAGTCGAGCCAAAACATCGCTCAACGTAACTTTGTTGTTATCCAGCATGGACTTAACCATGTTGAGTTGTTTCTCTTGCAACGCTCGATGCGAGAAAATATGCACACGCTGATAGTGTTCGGCGACATCGGCAAAATCGAGCCCAGAAAGATCTTCGACTCCATCAATCAAAGTGACATACCAACCTTGCTCGCTTAACGTCACCGCCTCCATCCATCCTGCAATAAAATCTCCGCCTTCATAGGAAAGCAGTAAGCACTTGCCTTTCGTGGCCGCTTTGCGCTCCGCTTCGACAATAAAGGTGAGGCGAGTATGCAGCATCGATCGAAGTAAGCCTTTTTGTAGGCTACGAGTGGTACTTTTAACCCGTTTCAATGCCGTCATGACCGGATATAAGAACTGATCGCAAACCACCGTAAATGGATACTCTTTCAGCACCGTATTTAACACCGACTCAGCCTTACCTGCGTTCAGTACAGACAGAGCCGACAACATTCGTTCAACTTCATCTAACTCACGACTCTCCACCGCAAATGCGCCTTCGGCGTCGGGATTTGCCAGCAGATCTTTCACCTTGCCGATGGCAATGCCTTTGGCGAGCCAACCCTGAATCTCGCGAATCATCTCAATATTGTCTTCGCTGTAGAGTCGATGCCCTTTTTCAGTACGCTCTGGCTGGACCAAATTGTAACGTCTTTGCCAGGCTCGTAGCGTCACAGGTTTTACCCCTGTTAACTCTGACACTTCGCGAATGGCATACAGTTTTTTGTCCATTGGTTGTTTACAATCCATAACGCAGTTTCAACTCCTGGGGATAAGGTTTGAGGTATTTTTGGCTTTCCAAATAGCCATCAGGATGGGTATTGAGATAGTGGCGAATCAGAGTCAATGGTGCCAACAGCGGCAGCATACCTGTGCGGTAATCTTGTATCACTTGCGCCAACTCGCTTTTCTGCTCTTTGTTCAGTGCCGTTTTAAAATAGCCTTGAACATGCATTAACACATTGGTGTTGTTTTTGCGGCTTGCTCGACGGGTTAGCGCGGCCATCAAACCTTGACGGTATTCAACAACAAACTCGTTGATATCATAATCAGCGATTTTGGCGACCAAACGGCCCAAGGATTTGTAAGACTCTGGATGATGCGCCATGAGAGTCAACTTATACCTAGAGTGGAAATCTACCACGCTCTTTCGTGATAAGTGACGCATGACACTGCTGTTGAAATCATGTAGGCAGTAGACTCGAGTAATAAAATTCTCTTTTAATACTGGATCATTGAGGCGACCGTCTTCCTCAACCGGAAGCCAAGGCATCTTGCGCATCAGCACTTGCGTATACAGACCAACACCTTCTTTCTCCGCTCCATGGGCTTTGTATATCTTCACCTTCTCCATGCCACAGGTCGGTGATTTCGCACAAACAATGTAGCCACACAACTCTTGGGCTTGCAGTGCGTCGACTTGCTGTTCTGAATAGGCAAGCATTTCTTGGGTGTATTCTTTGTCAGGGTTCTTTGTTTCTACCATTGAGATTCGTTCTTCATTCGAAATTAGACGAATCGTGGGGCGAGGCACAGGCATCCCCATACCGACTTCTGGACAGACAGATACAAACTCAAAGTGAGGCATCAGTTCGTTGACCACAAACCGACTCTGCTTATGGCCGCCGTCAAAACGAACTTGGCTACCGAGCACACATGCACTGATTCCAACTTTAATTCCTGAAGAGTTCATCGCAATCACCTTGTACAAAAATATTTGTTGTATAGGTATAGCACTCACAAATGGGTTGTACAAATATTTTTTTCGTACAACACATGCAAAATTTCCACAATTAGCGTTACTAAAGCATGTCATTAGTTAGCAAGTTGTAACGAGCAGGATAAAAATGCGACATACAAAAGCTTTACAATGCACTGATGACCAAGGGTGAGAAAAGGCAAATCGATTGCCTATTGAGTTTCAACATTTTTAGTTATCAATAGGGGTTATAAATGTATAATCAGGAGCTTTTGTGAGCCACCTCTCATGGAATGGCGAATTATCTAGCTAGTATTGCCTCAACGAACGAAAACAGTTTCAACAGAATTGGTAATTTGACTCTGTTTTTGATGACAATTACCTCAATAGAAATATTGGAGAATACTATGGCAACCCCACACATCAACGCACAACCAGGTGATTTCGCAGAAACCGTACTGATGCCAGGCGATCCGCTACGCGCTAAGTACATCGCAGAAACTTTCTTGGAAGATGTAAAACAAGTTTGTGACGTTCGTAACATGTTCGGCTTCACTGGCACTTACAAAGGTAAAAAAGTGTCTGTTATGGGCCACGGTATGGGTATCCCATCTGCATGTATCTATGTTCACGAGCTGATCGCTGAGTACGGCGTAAAAAATGTTATCCGCGTTGGTAGCTGTGGTGCAGTGCGCGACGACGTTAACCTGATGGACGTTGTGATCGGCATGGGTGCTTCGACGGATTCTAAAGTAAACCGTATCCGCTTTAACGATCACGATTTCGCTGCACTGGCGGATTACGGTCTGTTGGAAGAAGCGGTGAAACAAGCACGTGCGCAAAACGTACCAGTAAAAGTCGGTAACGTATTCTCAGCGGATCTTTTCTACACACCAGAAGCAGACATCTTCGAGAAGATGGAAAAACTAGGCATCCTAGGTGTGGATATGGAAGCAGCAGGCATCTACGGTGTGGCTGCGGATCTAAAAGCAAAAGCACTGACTATTCTGACTGTTTCTGACCACATCATCCGTGGCGAGAAACTAAGCTCTGAAGATCGTCAGAAGTCGTTCAACGACATGATGAAAGTTGCTCTAGAAACAGCAATCAATCTATAAGTTTTTAGGCTGGGTTCGCCCAGCCATCCGAATAATCCTGAGGGGGCGATCGTGTCTAACGGCGAACTGCCAAAAGACGCAGATGGGTTACAACTCAACTTTTGTAAAACATTGGCGTGTGACAACTTTGGTCTGAGCGATGCAAAACGGTATGTTTTGCAACATGCGAATCCTAAGCGTCCAGCGATGGTCTGTCGTGAATGTGGAGCTTTCCCCCCCTTACTTAACAACCGTGAAGTGTTGAATGAGCTGCATCGCTTACGTCAACTTCACAGTGATGGTTTGCCAGCGTGTCGCAACGATGACTGCGCAAACTTTGGCCTTTCCGTTCACACCCACAAGCATCTCTACCATGCCTTTGGCTACAGTGGTGATCGCCAACGCTATCGCTGCAAATCCTGTCAATCAACGTTTGTCGATAAGTGGTCTGGCGCCAACAAAAAGCTTCAGTTTCAAGAAAACTTGATGGGCCTGTTGTTCACCGGTTATTCGGTACGCGAGATTTGCCGTAAACTGGCCATCAACCCAAAAACGTTTTATGACCATGTTGAACACATTGCCAGCCGTTGCCGCCGTAAATTGGCAACGATTGATGCGCGATGGGTCAATCATGCGCTCAATTACGAACTCGCATCTCATTACCAACGCTTGCAACCCAATAGCGACAATGGTGTGTATTGGATGGCTACAGGTGATGCGCATTCTGGCTATATTCTTTGCCAACATGTGAACTACTCTGCCAAAGAAGAGCCATTAGGTACGGTTGATCACAACCCCTATGAAGCGGTTTCACGCTTTGTTTCGCCGCAGTATACCGCTGAGGCAAAAGAGCCTGAAAACACACCGTCTGATTATCTGCGTGAACGTATTGACCAGAAATACCAAACCATTTTGGCCCGCGGCAACGTTGAAGATCCTATGGGAAATATGGCGACCTTCAACTACCCGACGAAAGGAGCCGTAGTTCGTCCGCCTTACACCTCTTATGCGCATTATTTGCATGTGCTGGACATGTGTAATGAAGCCGGACGCGTCTCACTTTACATGCCACAAGATCCTCTATTGCGCTCTGCGGCACTGAGTGTTTGCCTCCCTCGAATTCAAAGTCAAAATGTTGACCTACTTTATGTTGAAGAAGACAAAGGCTGGGACCGTGATCAGCCATACGAAAAGTTTGACATTGTCTACATGAGTTGGTGGCGAGATCGCTGGGCTATCGCCAATCAAGGCAGAAAATTGAAAGGTATCTGCTATTTAGCTGGCAATAAAAACTTACCAGAACAGTGGTTTAATAGTGCAACCACACGAAATATCTCTTTCTATCAGTCACGTTTTCATTTGCTTTTTGAAGGTTTCGTTAATGAGCCAAGGAGAAAGTTAAGGCCCGGAGGCGTCTTGCCATTACTGGACATTTTCCGAGCTTGGCATAATTTGTGCTATCAAGATAAACATGGACAAACGCCAGCGCAGCGTCTAGGTGTTACTAAAAGCCCATTGACGATTAAACAGCTTTTGTCCTAAATGCAGTCTCACTAATCAGGGCTGAGAATGTGAAACGACACCCAATATTGATATTCACTTACCATCCCATCATCGAATTTTAATCAACGGATGATGCGAAAATGCGAAACGTCAATATAATGAGTGTGTTGTACGCCAAGTGAATCGCACGGATGTAAATTTTGGATAAGAGCCACCTTCAGTTAGACGCTGAACTTAGACAAATCAAAGCTCGCATTAATAATGAGCCAGCCAAGGTACTTAAAATTGCTGAGCAATGCTACTTGCGTGCAGAGCAGATTGTCTATCCTGAAGGCGAAATTGAGGCCCTACTAATCCAGTCCCACTGTTGCTGGTGTTTAATGGATTACCGGCGCGGTCTGAAACTCATCAAAGACGCGCACAACAAACAAAACCGTCTCGATAACGATGATCGACTCCCGCAGATTCTTCATATCTATGCACTCCAATATTGGGGGCAAGCGAAATACTATTCCGCTCAGCAATTTTGGATCAATGCGCTCGAACAGTCCGCTTTAATTGATGAAACTGAAATTCAGATTGAGGCACTCATTGGGCTTGGCAATGTTTGGCGCATCACCAATGATTATAAGTTAGCCGCTTCAACCCACGAACTTGCTGTAAAAGTCGCAAACAGCGCCCGTATTAACTGGGCTGAAGGCAAAGCGCGGATTTTGCTCGCTTGGGATTACTACCTACTGAACAATTATGTCGAAATGCTGACGGTCTTGGACGGTGCGACCGAAGTGTTAAGAGACCATCACGACAACACATGGCAAGCGGAAATTTGGGATTTCCGTGGCTTGGCGCTATTGGGATTAGAGCGTCTTGATGCGGCAGATGAGGCGACCAAGAAAGCGCACGACCTCGCAGTTGAACACAATTTGACTTGGATGAAAGCGCACTCTTTTATTAGCCGAGCGCGTCTTGAACTGCTGAGAAAAAACACCTTCAACGCCTCTGTACTATTGGACCAAGCAGAGTTGTCTGCACAACAGTTCGATAATGGCGAACTTCTTAGCCAAATCTGCTTTCAACAGTCAAAAGTGGCTGAAGAACAAGGGCAGTATGAGGCAGCCTACATCGCGTTTAAAAAGTATCGTCAATACTCTTTGCAAATGCTCAAAGAGCAAACCAATCGCGTGGGTCTAGACAAAGCACGCAGTTCCAAACGGCAACTGGAACAACGAGCGCGTAAGCTCATCAATCGCATTCGAGCTCAACATGAATACGATCCTGAAAGACAGTTTTCAAACGTAGTTTCAGAGACTTACTGGTGGGAGCAGTTGGTTCTATTCAAAACGGAACTTAAAGACGCTAATCATTCGATTATTATGATTCAGCACTCAGATGCGGCTTACCTTGAAGTCTGCACCGAGTTGGCTCATAGCCTTTCAACGCCGAAAGATCTCATTTCTCGATTGAGCAAAGACCGAGTCGCTATGTTAATCAGCGAGAAAGGTGAATCTGCGGAAGCACTATTCAAAACTGTCTCAACCATGCTATCCCTCTATCCATGGCAGCGTAGAGGATTAAATGGATCGCTGCCTAAGCTTACGCTCCAAGATATTCTCACCTTCCCTTTCACACTGGAACAATTAGAAGACTCAAAAAATAGTAAGGGTAAAAAATGAGCATGGAGAAGCTGATAAACAAAGTAACGGATGCGGGTTTTGATCCAGTTTCAGTGTCTGGTGAAGAAGCCATCATCTTGTGGAACCACGTTCGACAGCATATCGCTTCAACCAATAGCGAGAAAGCGTATTGTTATATCATCAGTGCAGAATACCGATATAAACTCAAGCAGTTACAGCTCAGCATTGACGAATTGAAGCAAGCACTTTCACTCCTCAGTTTGCCAAACGATGCCGAAGATATTTTGACGGTGAAAGCCAACCTTAGTGAACGGCTCATGGATAGTGCCGATTATGCTGGTGCACTACACGAATATGTCACGGCGTCCAATCTCGCTGTTGAACATGGCTTTCTAGACGAGTACGTCACCGCAGTTCTAGGGATGGGCAACTTATGTGATGCCTATGGTGATCATCAGCGGGCGCTTCGTTACTACCAGAAAATTGATAGTATCGATCACGCCATTGGCAGCCGTTCTCTGCGTTTACGTTACAAGCTCTACATGTTGTCCTGTTACATTAATTTGGGCAGGATAAACTCGGCAAAAGATCTCATGAGAGAGTGTGAAGAGCTCAGTATCTTAGTGAGTGACAAAATCCTTTCAGGTCAAATATTGCTCTACCAAGCGAAAATTTCCCGCTTAGAGCAAGACTATACTGCGGCGCTGATGTCACTTTCAAAAGTACAGTATATCTATGGCAATCTAAATTCGACTTGGTTGTCAGTGATGAATCGGATTGAAATGACTTACTCGCTCTGCGCCATCGGCAAAAAAGAACTCGCTGATCTGCTGCTAAATAGCGCGTCTAAAAATATAGAGATGAAAACGTCACCCATCATTGCTAAACAGTTTTACCAAGCGATGAGTGAAGTACTCGCCGCTCAAGGGCACTTTAAAGAAGCGTTGACGTTTGAAAGGAAAGGATTTCGGATTGAAAGTGATCTGATGAGGCATATCCCCATCGGTGAACTTGGCCCTTCTCAGCTGAGAAGAATTTCACGCTTTGAACTGCAACTAAAACTGATTCTCTCAGAGATCGAGAACAGAGAGCTCAAAGAGACGACACAGCAACATAAAAATGCGGTTGCGCAGTTGCAGCAAGATGTCTTTACCGACCCGCTGACTGCCCTTCACAATCGCCGTTGGCTCGACGTTAAACTCAAAGATCTTCTACTCCACGACACTCCTTTTGCATTAATGGTGATTGATATTGACCATTTCAAATCGATCAATGATGAGTTAAGCCATCTGGTCGGTGACAAAGCCATCGTCAACGTGTCTTCTGAATTAGCCGCGTATTTTCGCTTTAGGGGCGCCTCATGCGTGCGTTTCGGCGGTGAAGAGTTCTTGGTGATATTAGAGAATACCGACTTGGCCAAAGCCGAGTTGCATGCGGAGAATTATCGTGAACGGATTTATCAGTTTGGCTGGAAAGAGATCCTCGGTGAACGCGGATTAACCGTTTCTATTGGTATTACCCTTCATCGAGATGGAGAAAACACGCAACGCACTTTCTATCGTGCAGATAAAGCATTGTACAAAGCGAAAGCAAATGGACGTAATCAGGTTTGTGTAGAAGACTAATTATTCTGGTTGAAGAATGCCTTCAACCAGCGTAAACCTCTTTTACTCGCCGGCACTCTTATCCTACCACGCCCTGCTTACCCTTATGACTACATTATTCCAGCGACTAATGGCGCCATAAACAGATTGAATCAACAAGCAGTAAGTCAGGTCTATAGCCATACTTTTCCCTCCCCATTTGAAGGCTGTCATTGGCACCCAACAGTCCGAGAGCACAACACAATCGCGACAAACCTTGCGCAGTTTATTCGTGATCACTCGCTTCTCTAAATCTAAGCGGTGTCAGTAAATAACTTCTACAGAGAACAGCGAGTGAACTTACTTAAAGTGCATTCTCACGCGCGGTGAGAAATAACAAAAACGCGCTAACATTATGGCGGTTTTGTTGTATTTGTGTTGTCAGCTGGTCAATTCCTTGAGTTTTGACTCGATTGTATTTGGTTTCATCGACGAACCAGAGTATAAAGGGCTCGACTTTGCTTCAGAGCACTGTTATTTCAGTCTGCAATCGGTTCTGAGTGACAAGCAAACAGGCAAAGCTCCTTTCAGTCATACAACATAGAGAGAAGATCATGAAACTAGATAAAGTGGAAAACAAAAATCGCCGCCTACGCAAAAAACTCTTTTTAGGTGAGTTCTCTATTCTCGGTTTCGAGATCAGCTGTGAAACCGATATTCATGATTTTGAACGTTACGATGTGTTCGTTGATGATTTTATTGATTTTATTGACGCACAAGGGCTTTGTTTTGGCGGTGGCGGTCTTGAACACTTTGAAGGCTTTATCTGCGCTAAAGAGCGTTACCAAAGTGCAACCGAAGAGCAACGCGTTGCTGTGCTCGAGTGGCTAAAAGCACGTGCTGAAGTTAAAAACGCATTGGCGAGCGATCTTGCCGACGCAAACTACTTGTAAATATCGTCATCCAAAAGCCTAAGGCTTTTGAACAGACCGCACTAAGCGTATTGTTAAAGCCAAACACCTCATCGAGCTGTTTGGCTTTTTCACAACAGCCTTACTTTACGTTCGTACCTTTGCTACTTGAGCTAAGCGTTGCCATGGATAACGAATACCTCGACCCATTTTCGCCAACAAATGCTTGATGTCTTCCAGCATCAAGTAAAGACATGGCACCAGCACCAGTGTCAATACTGTTGCAAAAAGCACGGCAAAACCGAGCCCCACCGCCATAGGTATGACGAATCTAGCCTGCAAGCTGGTTTCAAACATGATAGGTAACACTCCCACGAAGGTCGTGATTGAGGTAAGTAAAATTGCGCGAAAACGTGCACAACCAGCTTCAACAACCGCCTCTTTGATTGAGAGCCCCTCTCTGCGCACTTGGTTGACGTAATCGGTCATAACGAGTGAATCGTTTATCACCACTCCTGCCGCCGCGATCAGACCAAAGGTCGACATCATGCTGATGTCCAAGCCAAGCCAGAAGTGTCCCCAGATTGCCCCCGTCAGGCTAAACGGGATCACAGACATCACAATCAACGGTTGGGTATAGCTTTTTAAAGGCACCGCTAACAGAATGTAGACAATGATCATCCCAGCGACAAAGAAAATGACTTGCTCATTTCGCTGCGCTTGCTGTTCTTCAATACTGCCACCCAGTTGCGTTCTCACGTCCGGGAACTTCTCTTTTAATTCAGGCAAGAGGGAATTTTGAATCGTGCTAACCACTTCATTTGGTTCCACTATTTCCTCATCAATGGAGCCGTACACGTAGACGGTTTTATAGCCTTGCTCGCGTCGGATACTAGTGATACCTGCCTGTTCCTCTATGCTCACTACATCACCCAGCATCACTTTCTTACCTGCTGGTGTAGTGATCACCGCGTAACGAAGCGATGCAAAGGCCTCGCGCGTCAACTTCGGATAACGCACCATCACCTTCAGCTCCTCTCCATCGCGGATGAAACGTTGTGCTTCACCGCCATAGAAGCTGCCGCCGACTTGTTCAGCGATCATAGTCAGATCCAACCCAAGGTCGTAGGCAACAGGCGCAAGAGAAAGCAATACTTCTTTACTACCAGAATCCATGCTCGATGAGATATCAAACAAGCCATTTTGATCTTGCAAACGCGTGATCAAGTACCGACCCGCCGCATTGAGCTGCTCGATGTCCGTGCCAAACAATCGGTAACCAAACTCATCGCCGCCATCACTGCTGTTCGTTGCATCGTTAATGGTGAGGCTCTTTATCCCAGAGATGGCTGGCAGCTGTTCTCGCCACATGCGCGACAACTCGAACGTATTGAAGGGTCTTAGTTCTTCATCCACCAATGGAACTACAATACGCCCTTCCGTTCGGCCACGATTGTACGAAAGCATATCGCGGATCATTCCCCGTCCATAGTCAGCAATGGTTTGTTCTTCTACCGTTTTAATCACATGTTCTATTTGCTTCAAAGCCGCAATAGTTTGCTCACTGGATACGTTGTCATTCATTTTCAAAATGACCGCTGGGAAATCCGTCGGCACTTTGGGATTCATAATGATGCGCACGTGATTGGACGTAACCAAGCCCACACTGACCACCAGCAAACTGATGAAAAACGCCATCACGCTCCAACGCCAATGGGTGCAAAAACGCACAAATCGTTGATATGGACCGTTCACAAAACCAAAAAAACGAGAGTTGAAACGGGCGCGCCAACCATCGGGTTTGATGGGTTTAAATGTGGTGTGCGATAAATGTGCGGGTAAAATGAGCTTTGATTCAATCAAACTGAAGATCAAACAGAGCATGACCACCGAGGCAATACCGACAAAGAATGCGCGCTCTATACCTGAAGACATCAAAAAGGGCGCAAACACCGCAATGGTGGTCAAAACCCCGAAGGTGGCTGGCGTAGCAACCTTCTTCACCCCAACAATAACGTTTTTTACCCCTCCACCATTCTTTTCGATTTCACTGTAGGCGCTTTCTCCGATGACGATGGCGTCATCAACGACAATACCCAACACCATAATGAAAGCAAATAAAGAGACAATATTGATCGTCACACCAATAAATGGCATCACCATTACGGCACCAAGGAAACAAACTGGTAGGCCGATCATCACCCAAAGAGCCAAACGCACTCGTAAGAAGATACTGAGCATGATCGCCACCAACACAGCCCCTTGGAGCAAATTTTTCAGCATCATGTCCAGACGACCTTGCAAGTAGTAGGTCATATCCACCAGCGTTTTGATCTGCAAATCATCAGGCAGCTGCTCATTCTTATGTGCAATATACGCCTTCACCGATTCGGCAACGGGGATAATATCCTGATCTTTGGTCGCTTTTACCGACAGATAGATAGCATTTTGCCCCGAAAACTGGAAATAACGCTCAGCTTCGGTGAAACCATCCTTAATCGTCGCAATATCCTGAAGCAGCACTTTGGCGCCATTAGCGCCCAGTTTCACCGGAATGTTGCGGAACTCTTCGCCTTTGTAGTATTGGTTCTCAATCCGTACCGCAATCATTCCTGCACTGGTCGTCACTTCACCAGCAGAATAATTGGCGGAATAGCGGCGAATAGCATTGGTTACGTCGTTTAACGTCAAATCGTATTTGCGCAGCACCAAAGGATCGACCTCAATCGCAATCTCCTCTTGTGGTGCACTCATCTCCACCAACATGACATTTTGCAACTGCAGTAACTCATCTTCAATTTTCTTTGCGATGGGTTTGAGCTCTTCCAGCGTACGGTCACCAACCAAAGAGAGTTCGATAACATCTTGTCGAAACTCATACTGGTATATGTTGACCGGTTCCATCCCTTTCGGAAAACTGGCGATGGTGCTAATTCGCTGTTTGACATCATCCAACACCTCTTTGATGTTGGCTTTAACGTCGATCTCTAAAGAGATGTGTGCATTCCCACGCGACGCCGTTGAAACTGCCTTTTTTATTCCCGTCACATCTTTTAGTGACTCTTCCATTTTTAACAAAATGCTTTCTTCAACTTCTTGCGGCGATGCACCGGGATAACTGGCGCTCACATTGATATAGTTGACCTCAATGTTTGGAAACATCTGCCGCTGAATAAAGAAGAAGCTCACAATGCCCATAATGATGATGAACACCATCAACAAGTTAGCCGCTACGGTATTGTGCGCGAAGTAGGCGATCAGCCCTCGCTGTTGTGTTGATTCCATAACCCGTTCCTTTATCCTTGCGTGTCGTTTTTAGCAGCGTCCTGTTGGGATAACTTCACCGACATGCCTTTGGCTGGATATTCAGGCAGAGTGAGTACCAGCTTGTCGCTTTGCTCAATTCCCTGAGAGATCAGCACAAACTCACCTTCCGCACGCAAGACATTCACCGTTCTTGGGTAGAGTTGATTCTCTTCGTTCACTACCCATACCGTGCGATTGTTGACGAGTTCTTGAGGTAAGCGATAAATATGCTTGAGCTCTTTACCCGCGAACTGCACTTCAACATACGAACCAAATTTAATCGCAGGCTGTTTATTATTGATTCCATAGGGATCATCAATGCGCACCACAACATTGATCATGCGTGTTGCCGTGTCGATCATTGCTAAGTCACGGTCGATCTTACCTTCTCTGACAACCTTACGGATTCCCTCTAAACGGATGGTGGCATCTATCTTTGCCAGTTGATCAGGCAAAAACGCACTGTCGAAACCCGCTATAGGAATGTGGATTTCCGCCGCTTCAATATTATTGAGCAGTGCCACTTCACTGCCGGCCGAGATAAACTGCCCTACGCCAATTTGTCTGGAAACCACCAAAGCATCGTATGGTGCTAGCACTTTGCAGTTGTCGAGATCTCGCTGAGCACGTTTCAGCGAAGCTTGAGCGGATTTCACTTGTGCCTCTGCACTCAGTAACTGCGGCTTACGCAAATAAAGATCCGAGACTTGCTTATCATTTAGGGCCTTCGCTTGACGCTCAGCAACCTTAGCTTTGGCTTTTTCCTCAATTAACGCGGCTTTGGCAGAAGCCAATTGCGCTTCCGCTTGCAAAACCGACGCTTGGTAATTCTCACTTTCAATCGAGAACAACACCTCGCCACGCTTGACGATCCCGCCCGTAACAAAATTAGGATGCCAAGCGATCACTTCTCCCGACACTTGTGCCGATAAACGTGTGGTTTCAAATGGCACCAACTCACCGTGACTGGTGATCATAACTCGGTGTTCTGTTGGGAACAGAGGTATAGTATCCACCATTGGCTCTGCAGCACTCTCTTTTTTCTCTTCAGCTTCAGGCCCCAAAGCAGCGACCGCTTGGTAGGCACCATAACCACCTCCAAGCAAAGCAATAGGTAAAATCCAACGTGCGACATTGTGTAACATGAGTATCCCTATCTGAGTTTTTATCCTTCGCCACAAACTGACGTTGAATGGGTAAGTTGAATAAATATTAACGAATTGTTCGACTAAGTTGTTGTGACAACTTGTGACCAGTTGTGACCTAGACGTCTCGCTCTTACCTACGGTTCAAAGCAAATCAAAACGACTTTTTGCCATTGCACATTAAAAAACATGATGCCAGCAGACCCAGAGATAGACCACGCAAATAATTCAAAATTCCCCTTTTGTAACAAAATTTATGCCAAAAACATTTTCAATACTTATCATACAGTTAAAATTTAAAGCGTTTTCATCTTACATTGAAGTGGTAAATATCACCCACCATCGGTGATATTTACCTCGTTAAAACAGCATGGAACGACATGCGACAAAAAAGTCTCTTTGCGGAATGCTCATTAAACAACAGAAAATCGGTAAACCTTCCGACAGTTCAGTTTGAAAGGGGCGATTTTATGGCCTATTTTCAAAGGTATGAGCAAATGATGAGGCAAGACAGAGATGAACGTAAAAATCGCTGGTTTGGCATTCTCGATAGTTTTTTACGCGAACATGAGTTTGGCGGAAATCTATCCACCTCCGCAAGGCGAAGTGATCTTGACTATCAGTGGTAAAATCGACAATAAAAACTCGCCCAACGGTTTACTGTTTGACAGAGACAAAATCGAGTCTTTTGAGCAAGTGACCATCAACACCGACAACCATGTCATCGCCTCGGTTTTTAGTTATCGAGGGCCACGTCTGTCTGACTTGCTCAATTACGCCGGCATTACTGCCGAGAGCCGAGATATCATTGTGATTGCTTGGGATGATTATGTCGCCACAATTCCCATTGACGACATAACGAACTATCCGGTGATTCTCGCCACACACGAAAATGGTCGGCAGATGACGTTAGACGATAAAGGGCCACTTTTTGTCGTTTACCCCTTTACTGACCATTCCGAGCTTCGTTTTGATCTCTATTACAATCGCTCGGTTTGGCAAGTTCGCGAAATCAAAGTGGAATAAGAGAAACACTCAATGAAGCAAATCAGCCGGCTGCCCATTATTGCTATTCTGCTTGTGACCTTAACCTGCGGGCTGTTTTTATTGATCGCTATGGCGTTTTTTTCCTATCAAACCATGACAAGCCAAGCGATCGCACCCTATGTTTCCATCGTGAATAATAATCTTGGAGCGAAAACCAAACTGCTGCACATCAAGAGTGCCTTGCAAGACTTTCTGGTTCAACCAACCCCATCTAACCTTGGTAGAACCCAAACTCGCACGCGGATCATGCGCGCCAGTATCATCAATGATCTTAAAAGCCACGCGACCATAGAGCTGCATTCCGATTATGGTGATTTTGCTCAACTCGATGCCATGAACCAAGGACTACAGCAACTCACAACTGCCGTCACCTCGTTGCAGGATGTAGAAAGTGCCAAACAGCAGATGCCAAGCCTCATCCAAGAGATAGATCAGCTTTACGATCGGTGGAATAGCTATACTTCTAATGTTATTTTGCGGGTGGAACACAATCAAAGCGATTTCTTACTCTCACGCGAACAGTTTTACCACCGCCAACATTGGTATTACCTTGCCATCATCGCCATTTCTATCTTGATCATTGCTTTGGTATTTAAGCTCTACATTGACCAAGTACACCTAACCAAACTCACTCAAGAACAAGCACTTGAGATGAAAGAAGCGAAAAAAGCGGCAGAGGCAAGTGCAGACATCAAATCAAAGTTTCTCGCAAATATATCCCATGAAGTGCGAACCCCCCTGAACGCCATTATTGGCTTGAGTGACACCGATCATTACCTCAATGCAAGCGAACAAATACGTGAATACATCGACTTGATTCACCGTTCAGGGAAGCACCTTCTCGCCCTCATGAACGACATTCTTGATGTCAGCAAAATTGATTCAGGCAAACTGAGTTTGAACCAAACTGAATTTTCTCTTAAAGACATGATCGACGATACACGCACCCTTTTTCATGAACGAACCCATAATCCCGGCGTGGAGAGCTTTATTCTGACTCCGCAAGAGAGTGATATGATTTTTTATGGCGATGCGCTGCGCATTTTTCAGATCATCAGTAATCTCTGTTCCAATGCCATCAAGTTTACCCATCAAGGACATATTAAAGTTGAGTTCGCGGTACAAAACCGTGGACCCAACTCTGTGCTACAGATATTAGTCTCAGACACTGGGATCGGGATGTCAGACGCACAGTTAAAAAAAGTGTTCGATGAATTTGTCCAAGCGGATGATTCGACCACGCGCAAATATGGTGGTACTGGCCTTGGCTTGGCCATCTGCCAGAAGCTCACGGAGTTGATGCAAGGCTCTTTGCGTATCGAAAGTGAGCTAA
This sequence comes from Vibrio floridensis, assembly GCF_021852965.1. Lineage (NCBI taxonomy): Bacteria > Pseudomonadati > Pseudomonadota > Gammaproteobacteria > Vibrionales > Vibrionaceae > Vibrio > Vibrio floridensis. The sequence goes on from NZ_JAKGCY010000005.1 coordinate 124,515, forward strand.
ATCGTGGCACGCAAATTAGCCTAACGCTAACGCTACCACTGTTGCATGCACCACACATTGAGCCCAAACCACCCTCTCCGCACGACATCATGGTCCACAACGATGGCAGTGACTACTGCGCTATACTTCAACACGATATCAACCGTCTGGCTGCCTTGGCAGAGCACTCTGAACCCTACTTTATTTACTATCACTCTAATCAACGTTTAATCAGTAATGTGCTACCCACACTGCACGAAGAGGCACAAGGCAGAAAGATCATCGTCATTACAGATATTGAACAGCAAGAAAACGTCGATAGGAACTCGCGAGTCCACTACCTGAGTAAGCCCTATGTCTCTTATCGCCTCTTTGATCTACTGGCAGGTAGAGTCACTCAAACCTTCACACCGCTAAAAGTGCCTCATCGAACCTATCCAGAGCTGCACGTGCTCTTGGTGGAAGATGTTCATATTAATCAGTTGGTCGCCACGCACTTTCTCTCTCGCTTAGGTATTACACCCGATGTTGTCAACAACGGTGAAGAGGCGCTTAATTACTTAAGGAAACACCGTTACGATTTAGTGCTCATGGATATCCAAATGCCCGTGATGGATGGATTACAAGCAATGAGAGTGATTAAAACCGAGCAACTCGGTCATCACACTGTTTTTATCGCCGTCACCGCTAACGTCTTTGAAGAAGACCAACAAAAGTATCGTCAAGCTGGATTTGATGATCTGTTAGCCAAACCCTTCAACTTAGACGCCCTACAAACCATCATCGATACACACTGCCACACGCAGTTAGTGAAAAGCCGCACAGTTTGACGACAAAACACTCGTTTTCTGTGGCTGAGTTTGTTTCCATCGTCCTTGACCTTTTTCCCAAAACGCCGATCAGGCTTATCCCTAACACGAGTAAGACCAATGACCACCATTCATGAATGTGTTTCTTTTCTCTTAGTGAATAAAGATCAAGTGTTGCTTGAGCAACGTAGCAAAGAGAAATCTTGCGATCCGGATATGGTTGCCATTCCCGGTGGGCATATGGAAACCGGAGAAAGCCAAACAGAGACTCTGCTAAGAGAGATCCGCGAAGAACTTGGCGTCGATGCGTTGACGTATCACTATCTCTGTTCGCTCTACCATCCAACCTCTGAGCTGCAGCTGCTGCATTATTACGTGGTGACCCAATGGCAAGGTGAGATCCAAAGCCACGAAGCGGACACTGTCTTTTGGAGCAAGGTCACTGACTTCGCCCCAGCGACCGAGGCGGATAAGACCGCACTTAAAGAACTACTTCGCTTACAAGCTGAGGGGTTGTTTTAGCTCGCATTGATGCTCCGCGTAACGTGTGAGCGTCAAACGGTGCAGCATCACACCGTTACATAAAAACCAGAAAACAGACCAAAAGAATCATTTCCAAGTAAATATTAAAAACAGTGACACTTTCAAGCGAGAAAACTATCCTGAGGTTCTTACAATGGTTCTCATACACCATTAGGAGAACATCAGCATGAAATACTCATCTATCGCCCTACTACTGCTTAGCTCTGTTGCCGCATCCACCAGCTATGCTGGCGATTTTAGCCTCACTAGCCATGACATTATGGAAGGGCAACGTATGGCGAAAACTTTTGAATTTACAGGATTCGGTTGCAGCGGCGATAACCTTTCCCCTCAACTGAGCTGGCAGAACGCGCCTAAAGGCACCAAAAGTTTTGCCATCACAGCGTACGATCCAGATGCCCCTACAGGCAGTGGTTGGTGGCATTGGTCTACCATTGATATACCAGCCAATGTATCGGAACTACCGCGTGGCGTTGACCTTAAGAAAGTAGGCGCAACGGAGATCCGTAACGACTATGGCGCAAAAGGATTCGGCGGCGTTTGTCCGCCAGAGGGTGATGGCATGCACCGCTATCAATTTACCGTTTGGGCATTACCTGAAGCCAAGTTAGACTTAGATAGCAACAGCTCACCCGCTCTAGTGGGTTTTATGCTCAACGCGATGGCGTTAGATAAAGCAACGTTAACCGCAACTTACGTTCGATAATTCGTATGGGAGTGACAATGAAATCATTGATGCAACTTGCCTACTACCGTGGTGTTCACACGCAAGCATTGCGCAATGTGGCGATTCTCACTCCCAGCATTATCCAAATTACCACTGGCAGTAAGCGCCTTTATTGGCAAGAAACCACCTTGGATATTGATGCTCACAGCCTGCTACTGTGCCGTGCCAACCACGCGCTCCATTTCGAGAATCTTCCTCAAGCTGGGCAATTTTCATCTCGCCAATTTTGCTTCTCTCTGCCACCCACATCAGAAATGCTGTCGCTGAGTGAACGTAATGGCACGACCACGCCATATCTCACCCTTCATCACCCTGTGGTTCGCTGTGATAAAGCCCTCAACCATACGCTGAATTTGCTCGCCGGATTACCGCTTGGCGAATTGAGTACAGAAACGATCACCTTCTGGCTGTACGGCCTCTATCAGCAATTGGCAGAACGAGGGGTGCTGCATTTGATGTTTGCGTCACAAGGCCAAAGCTTTGAGCAAAAGCTGAGTGAGTTTATCGCCCAACAGCCGAGTAAAGATCATCAAATTGAAGACGCTTGTCAGCACTTCGCCATCAGCAAAGCAACCTTGATCCGCCGCTTAAAAGAGGAAGGCACTCAATATCGTGAAGTGTTGTCAAAAGTACGGCTTAGCCATGCACTAAGCCTGATGCAGCAAGGCCATCGTAAAACCGCAGAGTTGTCATTGATGTGCGGATACCAATCGCCAGATAAATTCAGTCAACGCTTTCGCCAGCGCTTTGGACTCTCTCCGAGAGAGTATTGCAAAACACTGCCGAGTTGAGCACAGCGCCAGTTTGATCGTTTTTCGCCGCGGTTCGTATGCAACAGCTAATCGTATACAGCAGCAAAAACACACTCGCGAGGAGAAGATGACATTCACTCGGCTACGACTCATTTTAGGCGACCAACTTAATGCACAGCACTCTTGGTTCGATCACGTGAGCGATGACACCTTATATCTGATCATCGAACTCAAACAAGAAACCGATTACGTGAAACATCATGTGCAAAAAATCTGTGCCTTCTTTGCTGCGATGGAACAGTTCGCCCAGACGCTCCAACAAGCAGGACATCAGGTCCAGTACATCGATTTGGATCAGTCGGTAGAAAAAGCATCACTTTGCGAATGGATAGTGCACCTTTGCCTGTCTTATCAGGTCAGCCAGTTTGAATACCAACGTCCCGATGAGTATCGCTTAGCACAACAACTCGCCCAACTCGACATCCCTAATACCACGATACAAGCAGTAGACAGCGAACACTTTATTGTGCCGTTTGAGCACATCCCACAGTCCTTCCCAAAAGGGAACCCACCATTGATGGAGCACTTTTATCGGCGCATGCGCAAAACGCATCAGTTACTGCTCGATGAAGCACAAAAACCACTTGGCGGGAAATGGAACTACGATGCTGATAACCGCAAGAAACTCTCAGCAGCCGATCTCGACGCCTTGCCAAAACCGCTGTTATTTGCCAACTCCGTTGAGACGATTCTCGCTCGCCTCACACGCCATCGGATTAAAACCATTGGTGTCGCTCAATCAACACTGATTTGGCCTATCAATCGCGGCCAAGCCCTCAACTTGCTTGCTCATTTTTGTCGAGTGTGCCTCCCTCATTTTGGCCAGTTTCAAGACGCGATGACCAACCAGCACAATGCCGCATGGAGTTTGTATCACAGCCGACTTTCTTTTGCTCTAAACAGCAAGATACTCTCGCCGATGGAGGTCATTCATGCGGCAATTTCGACCTATCAGCACCCAGAGCATGGAATAACACTGGCACAAATCGAAGGCTTTGTAAGGCAAATTTTAGGTTGGCGCGAGTACGTCCGCGGGGTCTATTGGAGTGAAATGCCCAGCTATGCCACCACCAATGCGTTAGCCGCCACTCGCCCACTGCCCAGCTATTTTTGGAACGGAGAGACCAAAATGGCCTGTGTGCGTGAAGCCGTATCGCAATCGCTAGAATACGCCTACGCTCACCATATTCAACGCCTGATGATTACTGGCAATTTCGCCCTGCTGACAGGCATCCACCCCGATCAAGTGGATGCGTGGTATTTGGGTATTTATATCGATGCGATCGAATGGGTGGAAATGCCAAACACACGCGGAATGGCCTTGCATGCAGATGGGGGCATTGTGGGCACCAAACCGTATGCGGCCAGTGGGGCCTACATCAACAAGATGAGCGATTACTGCAAACACTGTTTTTATCAAGTGAAGCAACGCAGTGGAGAAGGTGCCTGCCCGTTCAATAGCCTGTATTGGCACTTCATCGATCAACACCAGAGTGCATTTAACCACAACCCGAGGATGTCTCTGGTGATGAACAATTGGTACAAGCAAACGGATGAAGAAAAGGCGCAAATTCTGTCGACAGCGCGCCATTATCTTCATCACATTGAGTCGTTATGAAGTGACAAAATCCTCATCTTCAGGTTGAGTGAGTAACGACTCTCCGAGATGGTGAGAGGCTTTTTCATCCTGAGGATTTCGTAAGTTGCAGCTCTCTAGCGACAAACATCCGCAGCCAATGCATCCGCCCAAATCATTTTGCAGCGCTTTGAGCTGCAAAATCCGATGTTCAAGCATCGCATGCCAACCTGTTGCCATCGCTTCCCATTGCGCTTTACTTGGTGCTTGGTGTTTGGGAAGTGATTCCAGCGCTTGAGCTATCTCTTCTAAAGTCAGTCCCACCTGTTGAGCCGCTTTGATCACGGCGATACGGCGGATCGCACTGCGATGGTATCGTCGCTGATTGCCCTGATTACGCCAACTGCTAATCAACCCTTTTTGCTCATAAAAGTGCAGTGCCGACACTTTTACACCCGCTCGTTTCGCCACTTCTCCGACGCTCAATTCCATCTGCCCTAGACTCCTTTGCTATTTGGCTGAAAAAACGCTTTACCTCAAGTTAAGTTGAGCTTTTAGAGTAGCAACAAATACGTCAGTCGACATGGAGAAAATAATGAATATGCCACCTGCAACACGCCATCGTACCTTGCCTTATCTCACCGGCCTCTTTTTTGATGGGATCTCATCGGGACTGTTTATGATGGCGTTACCATGGATGATGCTACAAACACCCGACATGGGCACGTTTGTCGCGCTCACTGCCTTAACTTGTACCACGGTAGCTTTTCTTTTTGCGCCCATTTTCGCCACCATGGTTGACCGTCATTCACGCAAAAAAATCTTGGTGGTCAATCAAGCGGTTCAAGCATCCACTGCGGCGGCCATCGCGCTGATTTATAGCTTGGGCCTGAACTCACCATGGTTGTTGGCTGCCGCTCAGTTGATCTTCTGGCTTTCCAGTAATCTTGGTTGGAACAGTAACAATGCCTTCACGCAGGAAAATTATCAGCAACACGAGTACGCCGCCATTTCTGGTAAACAAGAAATCGTCCTGCAGACGACCACTTTGGGTGCCGGCGGATTGGGGGTGATGCTATTGGAGCTTTGGGGAGTGAGAGAATTCGCGCTCTTTGCGGCCACGGCCTCGTTGATTGCCACCCTCTGTTATGCACTGACGCCCTATCGCCGTCAACTACGACATACCTCGAGTGGGCACTTTTGGCATCAAGTAACGGAAAGCCGGACGATTTTTGCCGCAAAACCAAGGCTATTTGCGGTCGTGCTACTCTCTTGCCTGTCGTACCCTGTTGTCACCTTTTTAGGTAAGCTAGTGCCCATTTGGTTTGCCGAAAAACACGTATCTGGCCATTGGTTTGCTAGCTACAGCATCGCGTTTGGCGTTGGGGCTCTGCTAACTGGGCTGTTTATTCAGCGCTTATTGTCCAAGCGCCCGTATGCGACGACCATTTTCTATGCCATGGTTGCACTCACCTTCGCGTTGATGGGCATGAGCCTGTTTAACGATCCTTTAAGCCTTATCATCCTCACCCTCGTCTTTGGTTTTTTTAATGCGCTCAATCGCATCGCAAGAACCAACTGGATGCACCACACCATCGCCATTGAACAAAGAGGAAGAGTGGATGGTGGACTGGCGATGTTTTCAACTTTAGTTCAAAGCTTAAGCTACCTACTTATTGCCTTGCTGAGTACGATGGCTTCTACGGAGCTGGGTTTTATCAGCGCCGCGGTCGTTATTGCCGCTGCTAGCCTTGCTATCTATGTGCTGACCAAACCATCACGCTTTAACCACGTCTTGGAAGCGTCATAAGCCGGAGTAAAAATGAAAATAGCCAACCTCCTAAGAGGTTGGCTGCTTACCAGACAAAAACAAACAGGGGGAGTGTCAGGAGCTGGCAAGTTAGAACACATCACTAAGCGGTTGCGAGTACCGTGTGTATTTCCGTCTTTAGGTTGTCGGACTGGGTGCCGAAAATCGCTTGCAGACTATCTCCAATAATCAACACATCTCGTGCCCCCAGCGATTTGAGCTTGTTGGCATCCACGTGTGAAATATCCTTCACCGAAACACGCAAGCGCGTAATGCACGCATCGACCGATTTGATATTGGCTTTACCGCCAAGTGCCGACACGATGTCCAACGCAATCGCTTCTGGTGCACCAGCAATTTTGACTTCCACGGCGTCGTTATCTCGACCTGGGGTTTTTAAATCCAACTTAACGATCAAGAATCGAAACAACCCGTAGTAGAGCGCAGCCCAAATCGGGCCAATAATGAAGAACATCCACGCGTTCGTTGACATAGGATAGTACAAGAAAAACTGGATCGCGCCGTGAGCAAAGTCGGTACTGTGTTTAATCTCCAAAAAGGCGGTGAGTGCAAACGCGATGCCCGTTAGGAAAATGTGGATGATATACAACACTGGGGCGACGAACAGGAAGGTAAACTCAATTGGCTCAGTAATACCCGTTAACCAAGACGTGAGTGCTGCCGACATCATCAAGCCACCAACCAGTTTTTTGCGCTCTGGGGCTGCGCAATGATAAATGGCTAGCGCCGCCGCAGGTAATGCCCACATCGAGTACATGAAGCCACCCGCCAAGTAACCCGCGGTTTTATCGCCGGCGAAGAAACGAGTGAGCTCGCCCGTAAACTCTTTTCCGGTTTGTGGATCCACATAGCTACCGACTTCAAAGAAGAAAGGCGCATTCCAGATATGATGCAAACCCACAGGCAAGAGAGAACGTTCACCCGCACCATACACTGCCCAAGCTAACACGGGATTTTGATACGCCGCCCAATGAGAAAAAACATCTAACGCTTGGCCTACTGGTGGCCACACAAACGCCAGTAGTGCCCCAACAACAATCGCCGTTAATCCGGTAACAATCGGTACAAACCGCTTGCCGGCAAAAAAGCCTAAGTATTCTGGTAAGCGAATATTATAGAAACGGTTGTACATCAGCGCCGCCACCGCGCCAATAATGATACCGCCAAACACCCCAGTTTGCAGGGTATTGACCCCCATGATCGTCGCGTCGGTTTCCAGCCCTCTCAATCCGGTCACAATGCCCAAAGAGGCGTTCATGATGATCAAGCCGACTAAACCTGCCAGTGCCGCTGCGCCGTCATTCCCTTTCGACAGCCCCAGCGCCACACCAACGGCAAACATCAGCTGCATGTTACCAAACACCCCTTCCCCTGCGGCCAGCATCACTTTGCTGAGTGCTTCGGGGATAAACGCAAACCCAGCGTTACCGATACCGAGCATCAAACCCGCCACGGGTAGCACCGCCACAGGCAGCATCAACGAGCGACCTATTTTTTGCAATTGTCCAAATGCATTACCTAACATAATCCCTCCTACTTGGAGTCAAGTATCCTCGCCATGACCACTATGGATGGCCTCATAATTTCCATTTAAGAGTACTGCCAAATTTTTCGGTGAAGGTTACAAAGCGCTATCAGTTTGTAAGTGACCTCTTACAAAAAAACACCTTTGTAAGCAGCAAATTACAACACTATCGATTGAGTTCAGCTGCGAGGCGTTGCATCATAATTGCACACAAAACAGACGATCATGGTGCGCTATGGACAGCAAGTTGATTCTCGTCGTGGATGACAACCAAGACCTGCGTGAAGCTCTCTCAGAGTATTTAGGAAAAGCGGGATTTGAGGTGCAATGTGCGGAAAACGGTCAAATCATGTGGCAAAAATTAGAGCAATGCCAACCTGATTTGATCATTCTCGATATTATGATGCCGGGAGACGACGGTTTTACGCTCTGTCAGAAAATACGCCGCCACTCCGATGTGCCCATTATCATGCTTACCGCGGTCTCAGAAGAGGCAGATCGCGTTGCAGGGCTTGAGATGGGGGCCGATGACTACATCACCAAATCCTTTAGCCCGCGTGAGTTATTAGCACGCATAAAAACCATTTTACGTCGCAGCCAAATCCACCATGATACACGCCTCACCCGTCGCATTCGTTTTGATGACTGGCAACTTGATACCGTAACCCGGCAACTCATTCACTGCCCTAGCCAAACAATAAAACAACTCAGTGGTGCCGATCTCTCCTTGCTGGCACTGTTTCTTTCCCACGCAGAATCCATTTTGTCTCGCGATGATATCGCCAGAGAAATTTGGGGGCGAGACGCAGACCCATTTGAACGCGGGATCGATGTGCAGATCAGCCGTTTGCGCCATCATCTCGAAGATAAAGAAAGAGCGCTGATTCTGACGGTAAGAAACAAAGGTTACATGCTGACCGCGGGTGCACACTATGAGAGCTAGTGGCTCATTAAACTCTCTCGCTACACGCACCAGTCTTTTCTTACTGCTGGTGATCATTTCCGCGCAGCTTTTCGCTGGCATCATTTGGTACCAGCATGCGAGTGAACGAGACAAAGCGGGGTTACTTACGACAGTTCGCAGCTTGGCCCTAAGCGCTTCATCCACCATCTCTTTCTTTTCTACTTTGCCTTCTGAGTATCGCCATCTCGTATTGAATCAGCTCAGAAACATGGGAGGCACACGTTTTTTTGTCTCCTTAAACAATCACCCGATTTACGTAAGACCATTGCCGGATAGCCAGCGCAAAACGTTGGTGATAGAAGAAGTAAAATCCGTGCTCAATGCTGAACTTCAAGGCTCGCCTAATACCTTAGTGGAGTTTACTCGCCGAGACGATTTGAGAGTGTTTAACAACGAACTGCCTATTGATGAACTGCCGATGTTGTGGGCGCACTACTCACTCTCTCTGGGTGACCTCAATCCACCGATTTTGGTCATGCAAATTGAAGTGGAACAGAACGAGTGGTTCTATCTCGCCGCCGTATTACCAGCTCCTTACGTCAACTTAGAAACGCATTATTTTGACTTGCGCGAGTGGTTTACCTTGCTGCTGTCTGCGCTGTTACTGCTGATTTGTACTTGGTTTGTCGTACGACGAGAAATTCGCCCCATCCGCCAGTTAGCCAAAGCCGCCACGTTGATGTCAAGCCGTCTCAAGGTACCCAAAGTGAAAGAAGAAGGCAGCACAGAACTGAGAGCCGCCATCCGCGCTTTCAATAAAATGAATGCGAGAATCGACAGTCACATCAAAGATCGAGAAATGCTGTTTAGCGCCATTTCTCACGATTTAAAAACCCCCATTGCCTGCCTAAAACTCCGTGCCGACATGCTGGATGATGAACTTGAACGCGCGCGATTTAGCAAAATCGCCAACGATTTGGATCTCATGGTTAAAGGGGCATTACAATGCATCAAAGAGACGGACATCCATGAAGAGATTGAGTCTGTTGACCTAACCAAGTTAGTGGAGCATATCGCCTCAGGGCTAGACCCTCATAACACACGCATTACTCTCAACTCCACTACAGATATCTGTATCTCAGGCAAACCTCTCGCTCTCAAACGGGCGTTGCAAAATCTCATCGACAACGCGCTAAAATACGGAAAACGTGCGCATGTCCAGTTAGAAAACCAAGATGATCGGGTGCAAATCATGGTTACCGATGAGGGAACAAACCTGCGCCCCGAGCAACTGGAAAAACTGTGTGAGCCTTACTACCGTGCCAGTGAGCGCGTTGAGGGTAACGGGCTAGGACTGACCATTTCGAGCAGCATTATCAAAGCCCATGGTGGCGAACTCAACTTAACCCTTACCTCACAAAATGGACTCTGTGCCACCTTATCATTTCCGAGGGAAACGTTATGAAAATGACCCTTCTTCCTCTCGCACTGTTCCCGCTTTCTGTGCATTCACAAACGTTTGAGTTTCTTCACTGGTGGACTTCTCCCGGCGAGCGTGCAGCGTTGGAAGTGCTTGAAAGCCATCTCAGGCAAAACCACCTTTCTGTTCATCCTTCGGCGGTGATCGGAGGTGGCGGCGACAGTGCGATGACGGTTTTGCAAGCACGTGCGTTGGCGGGTAACACGCCAAGTTTTGCGCAGATTGAAGGGCCAAGCATTAAGTCTTGGGATGCGATCGGCATCTTGCATCCGATTAATCACACCGCTCAAACCATGAAATGGGACGAGGTACTCTACCCACTTGCCATCGACATCAACAAAACGGATAACGGCTACGTTGCCCTGCCACTCACACTACATCGTCTCAACCTTCTTTGGACCAATCAAAAGCTGCTCAAGCAGCTCAACCTAACCACGCCAACAACATGGCCAGAACTTTTCAACGCCATGGAACAAGCCAAACAAGCGGGTATCGCTCCGCTCGCGATAGGAGAACAGCCGTGGCAAATCGCCCAACTTTTTGAGAGTTTGGTGATTGCCGCAGGTGGCGTCACCTTTTACAAAACCGCTCTGGTACAGTTAGATAAGAAAAATATCGATTCAGCGGAAATGAGGCTCGCCCTTAGCCAACTTAGGCACATCAGCCTGTTAACCACACCCGCGAGTAAACAGAGCAAGTGGGACAGCGCAACGCAAGCATTGGCCGAAGACAAAGCGCTCTTTCAGTTGGGCGGAGATTGGATTCTTGGCGATTTATTGGCAAGAAACATCTCGGTGCCTGAGCATATTAGTTGTCACCCCGCGCCGCAATCTCACCAAATTTTTCTCTACAACATGGACAGTTTCATTTTCATGGCGAGTAAAACCTTTTCTCAACCACAGGCGGAACAGTTGTCAAGGGTGCTGGCAGACAAAGCGTTCCAACAACGTTTTAATCGCGTTAAAGGGTCAATTCCCGTTCGCATTGACATCGATCTCAACCACTTTAACGATTGTCAGCAGCAGTCTTATCACGACTTTCAGTTCGCCTCCGCTAACGGTTTGGCCGTTCCGAGTATGACGGACTCCATGGCAGTCAACCCCGTTGCACAACAAGCGATCAACTCAGAAATTTTTCGATTTTTCCGTAACCCCGACATCAGTGAAAATGAGGTCATTCGTCGTATTTTGTCGATATCCGTCAACCATTAGTCATCCCATTAGATGGACCAGTGCTAATCGCCATCACACGAACGATTCTGTTCTTAGAGATTGGTTTAAGCTTTATCGCCGACAATAGACAAAGCAACACTGTATAAAAAATGCGCTCGCTTTTACCGAGCGCATCCCCTTATAATTACTAATAAAATAATAATTAACGCTCAGCACACAAGGATACTCACTATGAGCAAAATCCGTTTCTATTTGCTGCCATGGATACTGCTTAGCCTACTCAGCTGTTCAGAGCCACAGCCCCCGGTTAAGATTGGCGCTGTGCTGCCATTAACCGGCACATTTAGTGTCTATGGTGAACAAGCGGTAAAAGGTGCGCAACTTGCTGTCGAACAGATTAATGCCAAAGGTGGTGTCTTGGGGCGTCCACTTGAGCTGGTGATCAGAGACAATGCAACGGACCCCGCAAAGACGGTCAAATACAGTCGAGAGCTGATTCTCAATGAGGATGTGTTCGCGCTATTAGGCCCGGTCAGCAGTTCGTCTCGTTATGCGATGAGTGAAATCGCCACCGAGCTACGCACCCCCATGTTCTACGGCATCGATTATGAAGGGCGTCACTACACCCCTTATCTCATCTGTTACAGCACCATACCCGAACACTATATTGCGCCTATTGTGCCTTATTTAGCTAACAACGTAGGCAACTCATTCTACATTTTTGGCTATGACTACATCTGGCCTCATCGTATGTCGCAACGCATTGTTGAAGAAGTCGAGAAAGTGAACGGCGAGATCAGCGGCATCGAATTCACCGCTTTTGGTGTCAAAGATTACACACCCGTGCTTCAACACATTAAAACGTCTGGCGCCAAAGTGCTGATGTTGATCCTACCAGGCAGTGATGGTTTCAACTTTCTCAAGCAGATGAAAGCCTTTGAATTTGGACGAGAGATTCAAGTTGTCGCGTTTGCAGCAGATGAAACCTATCTCAGCAATGTTGATCGCGATGCGCTCCAAGGGGTAATGACAGCACTGCATTTTTTCAGCAGTTTGGACAGCAATGTTGCCCGAGAATTTGTACAGGACTATCAGCGCTTTCACGGCAGTGATGCGGTTGTAACTTACTCGAGTAAAGCGCACTACGACCTGATTTACTTGATAAAAGAAGCGCTTGAAAAAAGTGGTCGTGTCGACCGAGAACAGCTGCTGATCCATTTACCCGGTACCACTCTTTACAGTGGTGGTGATGCCGTGCGGTTGAGAGAAGACCACCATTTCGACCTACCAATGTACTTGGCACAGTTTCAAACAGATAGACTCAAGGTGGTTGAAAAATTAGGCATCATTAAACCCGAGGATCAAAGAAGCCCAAAGAATGAATAGACTCAGTTTTAAGATGTTCCTGATTCTGTCACCACTTGCCCTATTTTTGGCAATATTTGGCTACGTCTACTATCAGGCCAAAGTGAATATTATGGTCGAGCACATTCGCCGGAGCAGCCAGTTAGCTGTCGCCCAGGGCGCAAAGGAAATCAGCCATTACATTGATCGTCGCTTTGCGGAATTTGACCTATTAAGTGGGCATCTGGCCCAGTGCAATGCTTCAACATCTATGCGCGAAAAGATGGAAGATGCATTAAGTTTTACTTCTGGATTTTCGATGCTGCTGGTAACCGATACGCAGGGTGACATCGTGGACTCGGTGTTTTCGGCCAACAAAAGTAATCGCTATATTCTGCGGCAGGAAATCAATGGGCAACATGCCTATGACGCTTTTACCCAAAAACAGCTCGCTTATTCTTATCAGCAGTGGGGCATCGATTCACCCGTCAATCAGGCCAAAGAAGAGCTGCTCTACCAGCAGCTGCAAAAGCTCAAACTTCGCGGTGAAGAAAACTCCATCACCAGCCGCGAGTTACGTAATCAACTTAATACGCTGAGAGCGATAAAAAGCTTACCTCGCCCAGTGGTGACACTGATGCCAGCGGAATACGTCGCAAACCTTGGATTGATTTTCGACAGCGAAACTTATTACCTTTCTAGGCCACTGCTCGATTGTGATGGACAGCTAGTTGGCTATTATAGTGCCGTGCTAGACCGCACGCTCATCGAAGACCATCTCTTCGAGATCAAAAGCAGCTTAACCAACGAAAAAATCAACCAAGTGGACGTCTCCATTTTAACCAAGCTCAAGCGCAATCTCTTGGTGCCAACCAAGTATTTATCTCCCGAGGGGATCAAACAATATGGTCCCAACAACACTTCTGCACCTTGGATTCGACCTGACCTCGGTGGCATGCTCATCAACCAAGACATTAATATTAGCCCCTCTTGGAGCCATCGATTTACCCGTGCAAGCGGGTTGAATGTCGCACAACATGAGCTGGGGTTGTGCCTGCTGGCGTTCATCAACATGGATGAGCTCAATGCTGAGAAAAACGCTATTTTGCGTGAGGTTGTTATCTATGTGGGAGCATCATTGCTTATCTTTTTGCTCCTCACTTTATACCTTGCCCACTACGTCAGTATCCCGATTGAGAATCTACGCAAGCAAGCACGAGCCTTAGCCAAGGGAAATCCAATAAAAAGTGAGCTGGTTGAGCGCAAAGATGAAATTGGCGAGCTGTTCAACGCCTTCAATCACATGGCTGAGGCGATTAAGGGCAAAGAACAACAACTCATATTACTTGCTCAACAAGATTCCTTGACCGGAGTACTCAACCGTCGCGCCTTAATTGAAGCTGCCAACGTGCAGCGCCGGATCAACGATAGAATTGGCGTCTGTATGATGGACCTGGATCACTTCAAATCAATCAACGATCAATATGGCCACGGAGCTGGCGATAAAGTACTGCGCGCTTTTTGCCAATTAGTGAACCAAGAGATACGTCAGCAAGATCTCTTTGGTCGTGTGGGGGGCGAAGAGTTTTGTTTAGTGTTGCCAGATGCAAATTTGGCACAAACCCTGCTTATTGCTGAGCGGATCCGCCTCAGTGCGGAGATGCTACTTGGAAAAGCGCTTGATTTGGGTGATGACCTGGTGGTCACCGTCAGCATCGGCGCTACCTTGTGGCAATGCAGCCAATTTGATGTGGCTTTGAACATTGCCGACCAGGCTCTCTACCAAGCGAAAAATGAGGGTCGAAACCAAGTAAAACATAGGCTCAATGAGGAAGAGGTTTGTGAAGATAACCACTAAAGATTTGGAACATCAGCAAGTGATTCAGTTGCTGGAAGAACACTTGCAAGACATGTATGCCACCTCTCCAGCAGAAAGTGTTCATGCCCTTGATCTGAGCGCGCTTAAACACCCAGATGTGACATTTTGGACTGGCTGGCGTGAAGGAACCCTACTTGGTTGCACTGCTTTGAAACGGTTGTCGCACCAACATGGTGAACTAAAGTCGATGCGCACCAGCCTACATGCGCGCGGAACTGGGGTCGCATCCACCTTATTACAGCACCTCATTACCGAGGCGAAACAACAAGGGTATAAACAGATCAGTTTGGAAACGGGCTCGATGGCCTTTTTTGCTCCCGCACGAGCACTCTACGAAAAGTTTGGCTTTGAATATTGCGGACCCTTTGGTAATTACCAAGCCGATCCTAACAGCTGTTTTATGACCTTAGTGCTTTAGACATACTTCAAATCAGCGCAACACATCAACAAACGAGGCGTTAATCGCTTCTTTTGTTTTATTTGTGACACCGAATCCGCTTTTAGTTATTTGATCTCCACCAGCATGAATTAAGTCACATAAAAAATATGGGTATGGGTGCACACTGATTTGGTACTCATTGACTCATGAGGTCGCAATGCAAGGAGCCCTTCGCAAAATGACCTGGAAGACGACCAGGCGGTAACCCCGCCTGATCATGAGATTTATCGTCCTTCTCTTCTTCCTCTCTATTGCAAGGAGGCGCTATGCCTATCAACAAAATTCGCAATATCGCGTTTGTGGGTCAGTCTGGTAGCGGTAAAACCACGTTGATCGAAAAATTGCTTTTTGCTTGCGACGCCACCACTCATCTTGGATCCATTGAAAAAGGCGATACCGTGACCGATTTCGATGACCAATCGATTCAATATCAGCACAGTATCGAAGCCACTCCCGTCGCGTTAAGCTGGCAAAAACATCGTCTAAACATCATCGATACTCCGGGATTGTCCGAGTTACTCGGTCGCAGTTTGAGTGTCTTTCCCGCCGTTGAAACGTCGGTGTTGGTGCTGGATCCGCAAATGCCGCTGACCCAAGTGACCGACAAACTGTTCCAATTTGCTCAGCAGCAGAAAAAATGCCAGATGATCATCATCAATAAGTTGGACAACCACGGTAACCAACTTGAGAAACTGTTGGATGAGATTCAAGACCATTTTGGTAGCAATTGCCTACCGATTAACCTTCCTTCAGCCGATGGCAACGAGGTTGTTGACTGCTTTTTTGAACCTCAATACCAACAAGCGACATTGCTAAGCAGTGTTGAAGCCGCCCATGAAACCTTGATTGACCAAGTGGTGGAAGTGGATGAAGAACTGATGGAGCTCTACCTTGAACAAGGCTCAGAACTTACCCCTACGCAGTTACACGATCCATTTGAAGAAGCGTTACGTACCGGGCACGTTGTGCCAATCTGTTTTGCCTCCGCGCAGACCGGTGCCGGCATTGAATTGCTGCTGCGCACCTTAGCCGAATTAATGCCAATGCCCAACGAAGGCAACCCTCCGTTGCTGCAAAAGAACGGAAAGATGATCAAGGTGAATTGCGACACCCTCGAACACACTGTCGCCCATGTTTACAAGATCAGCGTGGACCCTTACATGGGTAAACTGGCGTATTTACGCGTGTTCCAAGGGGAGATCAACGCAGGTAGCCAACTCTATGTCGGCGAGAGCAATAAAGCGTTTAAAGTCGGCCATCTGTATCAATTGCAAGGTAAGCAGCGCACGGAAATTTCACGCGCGTTAGCGGGCGATTTTTGCGTCTTGGCTAAAGTGGACGAGTTGGAGTTTGATTCCATCGTGCACGACTCACATGACGAAGATGACGTGAGCTTGAAAACCCTTCATTTCCCCCAACCGATGTACAGCTTAAGCCTCAAACCCACCAAACGTGGCGATGAGCAAAAACTGGGCGAAGTGCTAAATCGTATTGTTAGTGAAGACCCTTCGCTGCGCTTAGAGCATCGCGCGCGCACCAATGAGACCATTTTAAGTGGACAAGGCGAGTTCCACCTGAAAATTGCCTTGGAAAAAATGGCAAGCGTATACAAGTTGGAGGTAGACACCGAACAGCCAAGCGTTGAGTACTTTGAAACCATCACCAAACCCGCTGAAGGGCAATATCGCCATAAGAAACAAAGTGGTGGTGCGGGTCAGTTTGGCGAAGTGCACCTCAGTGTGAAACCTCTTGAGCGAGGTGCAGGATTCCAATTCGTCAACAAAGTAGTAGGCGGAGCGATTCCAACCTCATTGATTCCAGCGGTTGAAAAAGGCATCCATCAAGCACTTGAAGAAGGGGCGATTTCGAATAACCCGATCCGCGACATTGAAGTCACGGTACACGATGGCAAATACCACTCGGTCGATTCTAAAGAGATCGCGTTTGTCATCGCAGGTAAAAAGGCGTTTCTCGATGCCGTCAAGAAGGCAGACCCGATTGTATTGGAACCGATTGTTCAGTTGGAGCTGACCATTCCGACCAATAACGTCGGGGATGTGACTGGCGATCTGTCTGGCAACCGTGGCCTCATTGAGGGCACAGAGCCACAAGCGAACAACCTAACTTTAATCAAAGGCAAATCGCCGCTCAATGAGCTGCAAGACTATGCAAGAAAACTGCGCGCACTGACCGGCGGTGAAGGCAGCTTCAACATGTCGCTCAGCCACTATGAGCCCGCCCCACCAGCAGTGCAAAAAAGAGTCTGTGAAGAAACCACGTCCTAAACGGAAAATTCAGTCACCGTAGACGTTTTTAGCCAACAACACCGCAAGGGAGCATCACGCTCCCTTGTTTATCGCTTCTTTTTATTTGTTTCGTTGTAAATTGTCTGTACGTAAATGACTTCTTCGTTTATTGCTTGCTGGCCAAGTAACCTTCGCGGCCATCTTTTGACTAACGCTCTTTCGGTTCGGCAATTTGATAGAGCTTATGTTCCGAGCAGGCAGTTTCACAGTTGCAAACTTTATCCACCCCGACGGTATTTAAACCACCACAACTGCCTTGAATCGCTTTGCGTTTGAACATCACACCAATCGCCATCAAGCCAATCACCAATAGAAAAACGCCGAATGTCACCAACAAATTCACCATGTTACCCCCTTGGACGAATGCGTAATATGGGTGAACAAACCCTTTGATTTGGCTCGCGCGCCGCTACCTTGTTCACCTTGCTCCGCTGGCGGCAAGCCGATCCACACTGAGAATGAGACCGACATTCACGGCCTTGTGTTGCAGAAGTCATGGGCGTTTTTACTGCGTTGCTCACCTCGTGCAGTGAACAACGACCTGCCAGTTGATAGACGCTCACCCCTTTTGACAGTAGTTTGGCTAACGATTTCTGACCAATGTTTTTCACCATCAGTTGTGTCACGCCTGCGGCTAAAAGTTGCTGAACACAACGCGCTTTCTTGGCGCACTCAGCTTGATTGAACGCAGGGTTGGCAAGATACGCCACCACCTCTCCAACAGAATTGATCAACGCGAATCGCTCCGCTTTCATAAAGTGTCCAGAGATTTTGTCCTGATGTAATGGAATCGCAATCATGCTTCCTTCTCCTTATCTTGACTTTGATTGGGTAAGGTCAGCACTTTGCCTTCCACCAAACACAACGCCACTTTGTTTCGCGCTCGCTTGATGATGTTGCCAAACGTCTGCCTCGACACCCCCATACTCTGAGCCGCTTCAAGTTGATGCAGTTGCAGGACGTCCGCCAGTCGCAGGGCTTCAAGTTCATCGGCTTCTAGAGCTATGCGCGGTAGGTTGTGTGCAGGTATCCCATTGGGCTTAAAGCAGCTGGCTTTTGGCAAACAACCAATGGTGCGGGGCTTTTTCGGTCTTGGCATCGGTGCCTCCTCAATATGACTACGGCACTGTAGATTTATAATTGGCATACGCCAATAACAATAACCTTAGATTGCAATAACAACAAAAGCCGCGCTGGCGGCTTTTGGAATGGGTTAAAGGAAGCAAAAACTCGGTGCTATTTATCGATACTCAGTCCGAATTGGGTAATTCTTGCTTCAAAGTCAGCAAGGCTTTCCGCTTTGTAGGTGGGTGAGCCATTGAAATATCTTGGTTTTTCAGGCCGCATGGCATTTTTCAGTTCCTGCTCCTGCTCTAGATTGTCATGATACACGGTGACTCGATTTGGAATGTCTTGCTTTAGTCTTGCCATTACGATCTCCTTTCTGACGTTGGAATCTAAAGCGTAGTCAAGGCCACCTTGCTGTCAAAGTCGCCCTAGTTCACTGTTTTATCAGTAAAATCGCTAATCCTTTGTCAGCAGAGAAAAAAATCAAAAATAGCCACTGTTGGTGACTCGGTTTAAAGATCAAATTTGTGATTGAATGCAAAAAGTCACTTATGCCGAAATCATCACTTTGGTCCACGCGACGATCAATAGCGAAGCCGCCATCAACCAAATCACCGTTGCGGCAGAAAGTGTCGTCACCAGACTGAAGCGGTAACTAAAATAGTAAACGGCAGCAAGATAGGCGGCATAAGGCAACAGAGAGCAAAGACCAAATAGCGCGGTTTGGCGCAAGTCTTCCATGTTTCTTTCACTGCCGACAATGAAGTGCGCAATCAGGGCAAAGGTGGGAAATAAAGGCACTAAGCCTGCAATGTAGAAGTTTTTGCTTTTCGACAACAGCGCAATAATGACCACAGCCGCCGCGCCCAACAAAGATTTTAGAAACAAACTGATCACCGATGCCTTCCCTTTTTGATCTTGATTGGTCAAATCGTAAAAGATCAAGCGCAAGAAACCAGCAAGAGAAACGCAAGATTCTCACTAAATGAGAATCTTTGAAAAATCGAGCGTGTGAAGGCTTCAAGCCTAGTCGAGATGAACGCGAAAGGTTAACAACGGCTTTCTTAGCCATCGGGGATGTTCGACAATCTCAACCCGATCCCCCACCAAGATTTGCCCCTTGCGCGGCACTTCCATTTGAAGAGTATCGCCATTTTGCAAGATGACATTGACCAAGGTATGCGGCTGAGTAAATTCATCGTCATAGCCGATTGCCGTTTCAGACACCTGCCCCCAATGCACCACAGGCTGTGACGAATAGAGGTTAACTTTGAGCACGATGAGCAGAGCCAGCGCGGCAATCAGGACCAGACGACGAGTAGAAGGTCGTCTTAAGTGAATGGGCATAACGAATCCTCCATGGGCGTTGAAAGGATTGAACAGCAACAGAGCTTTTCGGTTATTTTTCCACCATAACACAGTTATTTAGCAGACAACGTCGCGCCGTCAATGATTTCCGATACAGCTCAACAAACCAGCTCTCGCGTTGTCATGCAAATTTGAATTTCTCTAATTCCTGCCCTTTTCCATCAAAGCGCTGAATAATTCCCTCATCGGTTAACCAGCGGCATAAAGCCACTTGGTTGTTCCTCACTACGAAAGGTAAACAACAATGTCTGTCCTGAAAAAGAACACCTCAAAATTCGCCTTTAGTTTGATTGCCGTCGCCATTTTGGCGGGCTGCGACAGCGCAACCACACAAAACGAGACGCAAGAGAAGCGCTCCGCTCACACCACTCAAGCAAACGCTGACCAACCCAGTTATCGCGTGGGTGAGTGCAGCATCGATTCAATGCCCCCACTGGCCAATGTGCGTTATACCGAAGCTCAGCGTAGCGATACTCACTGCATTGTTCGTGGCGTCATTGAACGTGAAATTCACTTCCAAGTAACCTTGCCAGATGATTGGAATGGCATGTTTGCCCAAAGCGGCGGCGGCGGTTTTGTTGGCTCGGTAGTGGACGTAATTCACCTTGCGACTCGTGACAAACGCTACGCGACCGCAGGCACAGATTCCGGCCACCGAGCGCACGCATTGGAGTCGAATTGGGCGGCACAAAACCCGTATCGCGAGGAACGTTTGGCCAACTTTGCTGGACGTGCTACCCATTTAACGACGCAAAATGCCAAGCAAATTATTGCAAGCTACTACCAGCAAGAAAGCCAACGTAACCTCTTTTTTGGTTGCTCGCGTGGTGGCGGTGAAGGCTTGATCGCCGCACAGCGCTACCCAACGGATTACGACGTGATTGTCGCAGGCTCTCCAGCTTATGACTACGCCATCCAGACGGGCGGATTGCATGCGGCCATCGCGCGCAAAATGTTCCCAAATCCAGACAACATGCAGCACGCGATTGTGGGTGCAAAAGAGATCGAGTTAGTGAATCGTACAGCGGCACAACAATGTGCCAACCGCGATGGCCGAGACAGCGAGGTGCTGAGCGAACCTTGGAACTGCCACATTGACTTTGCCGCGCTGCAATGCAGTGCGGACAAGAATGATGAGTGCCTCACTGGCGATCAGGTTGAAGTGTTCGATCTTGTCTTCAATGGGCTGCGTGACAGCCAAGGCAATGTGCTGGCCGAAGGTTTCTACGTGGGTGCGGGAGTCGAGATGTTTAACAAATGGCTCGCGGGCGGTTTGGCCATCAATGACTTGAGCCAATTTCAATCTGGCGTGACGATTGACCCCGACATGACGCCTCCAGTGACGCCGAGCTTTGGCTACGCGTTTGGTAACGGCATTATGCGCAACTTTGTTTTTGATGGCGAATTCGATGCGACAAGCTACAACTTCGATAATCTGCGCAAAGATGGCGCTAAGGTTACTGAGTCGATCAGTGCAGTAAACCCAGATTTGAGTGCATTTCGTCAACAAGGTGGCAAATTGCTCTTGTGGAATGGCTTGCGCGATGTCGCGGTGACGCCGGCCAGCACCATTCGCTATTATCAAGATGTGTTAGCGCACGATCCAGAAGCCGCGAACGATGTGGCGCTGTTTTTACTACCGGGTATGGACCACTGTGCAGGCGGCGCGGCACCTTGGCTTGTCGATTGGATTGACGAAGCGAACTTGTGGTTAGACAGTGGCAACGCCCCTACAGAAATCATCGCGCATGATTTTACGCCAGCCGAAGGCTTGAGCGGCAACGGTAAGATTTGCGCCTTCCCCAATGTCGCCATGTGGGACGGTAAGGGAGACCCGCACAGTGCCGATAGCTTCCGCTGCGAAACCCCTGAGCAAACGCAATAGCGCCAAGTAGACCTTTGCAAATTCGAGCAGGCTCTCCACGTTGAGAGCCTGCTTTTTATTCATCACTGGGATGACGATCAGAACTCTGCTCTGGCTGAATCACCCCATCAAAATAACTCTGCACGGTTTGATGAATCAGTTGATAGAGAGGGAAACCGCGTTTGGTACGCAAATAGCCACCACTTATCGCGATTTCTCGCATCTCTTTCGGCATGGCAGGCAAGGGAAATGTGCCGATTTGCGAATCAAACACCTTCATAAAATTGCTGCCATAAAGAATCGCATCTGAGTGCTTTAAGGCGCTGGTCAATACACGGACACTGTGAGTCACTAAAGTAAAATTGGCTTGATAACCCTTAGCCAAGTAGAGCTCTTCAATCGGTACCCGCTTTGAATTAATGCCGTCGATGGCCAAACGTACGATAGGCAAAGGATGAATGGCTTGCCAATCACTGGTTTGACTCAAGATGGGGTGATCTTTTCGCGCCACCAAACAGAGTTTTACGTCTTGTAATTTATGGGTATAGACTTCTTGCGGCAAAGGAAACGCCGAGAAATGGATCAGATAGTCAATCTTGCCATTAAGCAATTCGGCTAACGAATCTTCTTGCCAATACACCAGCTTAAACGTGGCCTGAGGCAGTGCCTGGCTGAGGGCAGCGTACAAGCCATCACCATAAAGTTCGAGGAAATAGATGTTCATCGCTAAGGTAATCTCACCGCGAAACGCCTCTGGCTCAAAACTTTGGTAAGACTCGACCACTTTTAGAATGGGGTTAAACATCTCTTCAGCGGCTTCTGCCAGCTTTTCGGCTAATTCAGAAGGCTCAACGCCGTGAGCTTTACGAATAAACAGGCCATCACCAAATGTCTCCCGCAGTTTTGCCATCCCTCGGCTAACGCTGGTTTGCGAAATGCCCAGTTTGTCGGCAGCTGCATGGGTATTGCGCGTCTCAACCACGGCCTGCAAAAGCTTGAGTAAGTTAAGATCTAAATCCTTTATGTCTTTCATGTCACACTCCTGTGTTCATCATCGCCAGCCTTGCTCTGCTGTTCACCGCAAAGCTGGGCAAATCACGGCAAAGATAGGCAAAGGCGAGAGAGATGAAATAAGCATATTGACATTAGCTAATAAACTCAAAGGGTTGTTTAGAAAAAACCACCGACCCACTCACCAAACGAACCATTCACATCATCCGAGATAAGGCGAGATAAGGGCAAACAAAAAAGCCAGCGCATCACTGCACTGGCCTGAAAAGCGTTTCCGCTATATTAAAAAGCGCCTTCATAGGCGAAGAGTGACAGATTGTTACCGTCATCATATTGATAGCGGTAGACCAAAGCACTGTTGCTATTGAGCCTAAATCCAAGGTGGGCGTGAACATCCCAATCTCTTAATTTTTTGTTTGGCCCATTTTTCTCTCTCAATGTCCCAAAGCTGTGATTGTATTCTGGCTTCAAACCGAACCAGATATTGCGCTGGCTATCCACCACCATATCGAGATGTGCTCGCGCGTAGTACAACTGCCGCTCATCTCTCGATGACGGAACTTATTGAGATCGCCCCCCGGATAAAAACTCAAAATAGGACTGATGGGCATCTCGTAGTAACTTCCTATTGAGAGTTCTTTTGCTCGGATATCACGGCCGTCAAATTCAGAATCATTCAGATAGGCAACCAAGACACCTAATCCATCCCTTCTTTGCGCCTCAAAGCTGAAGTGATGGCGGTCAAAGTGGTGGTTGGTAACATAACCACTCAATAGGCTCCAATCGTGTTGCAGAGGGTGAGCATATTGCAATGCCAAATCAAACTCCCCGTCACCATAACCGACTTGCATTCCAGTGTAATGCTGGTGTGGATTAACAAATACGCTGGTTGTAGAGCCCATCGCCATTGGAGATATCATCAACCCAGTGAGCAAAAGTTGGATGGTTTTGAGTGTCATATTGCTGTTCTCGTCATGCTGTTTAGAAACTCGCATGTTATGGGCCGTACGCCAAAAGAACGATGAATTACAGTAATTCAATTTTGTCGCCACCACAGCGGATATACTTAGGCTCTTTGTGCAAATTTGAATTTCTCAAATCCCTGTCACCACACATGGTTGTCATGCATAGTTCCTCTCACTTTTGAGCCCCAAGGCTCGCTCTAGCCATGACTGAAAACAATGAGAGGAAATATGGAGTTAACCATTTATTTGAACGATCGGCCTTATCGCGTTTGCGATATGGGTGATGGGGAATGCAAGGTGGTGGTGATTCATGCCTTCCACCTAGAATCGCTCTGCGACTGGTACCACCGAGAGTCACTCTCCAACACGCGCGTGATCATCGTGGATATTTCTCGCAGTTGGGCCAAGTCGTTGGATGAGCTCTCCTCAAACGATCAGGCACTGTTAGCCGCAGATTTGCACCTGCTTGCCGATGTTTACTGGCTCGATCACTTCCACATTGACACTGGCGCGCTGGATGAGCAGTTTACTCACCGCCTCAAGCAGGAATTTTATCCTCGGCAGATTCACTGAGCCATGGCAACGCCTAACGTGAATCTCTCGGTTAGGCGTGCGATTTTTGCATCACAAACGCCAGCGGGGTCTGCCCCGTTTGCTTTTTGAAAAATGCGATAAATGCGCTGTCTGAGGAAAAAGCCAGTTGGTGCGCCACTTCGCTGACGGGTAACGGTGTTGATAATAATTCGATCGCTTTCAACACCCGCCATTGTTGCCGCCATTCTTGGTACGACATGCCTGTATCTTGTCTAAACAAACGGGTAATGGTTTTGCTGCTGGCGCCCACTTGCTTCGCCAACTCGCCACAACTCGGCGCTAAGAAATCACTTCTTGCCAGTTGCTGACTCCATTTCTTCAGCCGGCGATCGGTGGGCAACGGCAGACGATAATCGTGTTGCTGCGCAGCAAAGAACTCTTCCCAAAACAGCGCTAGCGTATGCGTCATCTCTTGTTCATTTTTGTCCCAAGGCCAAAAAGCCATTCGCTCAATCAGCGCACGCAGCAGTTCATTGACCTCAATCACCGTTACCTTGTCTGGGCTATTTATCTCAGAGCAATCAAAGTAGAGCGAACGATAGGCCACCACATTGGTCATCACCGCTTGATGTACCACCCTAGGAGGGATCCACACCGCTTTGGTGGGCGGTAAGATGCAGATTGCCCCTTCTAAGGCAAAGCTCATGCAACCTTTTGGCGCATAAAGCAACTGACCTTTGTGGTGTTGGTGCATGCCAGAGTCGTGCTGTCCAACGTCTGCGGCAATGCCGATCACTCGGCCAGGCAGTCGATCGGCATTGAATACAGTTTGATGATTAATGATGGCCATATGTCCGAATGTTGATATTTTTCGTTTTAATGTTGTTAACTGGAAATTTTAGTCTCTCACTACACTAGGCACCAAGTTATTTTTGAGAGCAACTTATGAAACAAATACCTTCACTTTGGCTCATGGTGTTACTGCTGATGCTGCCGCAGGTTGTCGAAACCATTTATAGCCCAGCGCTCAC
The DNA here is from genome assembly GCF_021852965.1 of Vibrio floridensis. NCBI lineage: Bacteria > Pseudomonadati > Pseudomonadota > Gammaproteobacteria > Vibrionales > Vibrionaceae > Vibrio > Vibrio floridensis. The sequence continues at coordinate 149,682 of NZ_JAKGCY010000005.1, forward strand.
CGCCATCTCTGCCTCTTTTGCCGTGCCCGAGCACATTGCAGCGCAAACCCTGTCTGTCTATTTTGCGGCTTTTGCCTTTGGCGTGGTGTGTTGGGGCATTTTATGTGATCGATGGGGACGCCGACCAACCATGCTGCTTGGGCTGATTCTCTACGCTGGCGCATCACTACTGGCTATCGTGACCGGCAGTTTTACTATGTTAATGATCGCAAGAATCCTCAGTGCCTTTGGCATTGCGGTTGTATCCATTGTTACCCAAACCATGCTGAGAGACGCTTTTCAAGGCGAAGAGCTTGCCAAAGTTTTCTCTCTGATGGGATTAGGTATCGCGATTAGCCCGGTGTTGGGTATGCTGCTTGGCGGACAACTCGTCTCCTTGGGGGGCTATCGCTCCGTGTTTATCGCCCTGTTTGTCGCAGCGATGGCCGTGGTCACGCTTGCCTTCGCACGACTTCCTGAAACTCAACAAAAGCGAACTTCGACCGCACTGCTGCCACTGGCAACAAAAATGGTCAAAGACGGCGAGATTTGGACCGCCGCCCTACTGGTTGCACTGTATAACATCGCGTTGTTTGCCTATTACCAACTCGGCGGATTTGCGTTTGTTCAACTGGGCTATAGCGCTCGTGAGTTTGGCTATAGTGGCCTTGCGCTGGGGCTCGCAACATTCTGTGCCAGCGATATCAATAAACGCTTGCTCGCGAGAAAAGTGTCTCAAACCACATTGTTGCGCCTTGCTGCCACATTGTTCGTGTTTGGTTCACTTGGGGTTTTTCTCTGTTTGAGCTCGATTTGGTTCTTACTGCCGATGATGGGCGTCGTCATGGCCTTTGGGATCGCCATTCCGAATCTTCTTAGTGGGGCTTTGCTTCACTACCGAGAGCATGCTGGCAGTGCTGGAGCACTATTTGGGCTGATGTACTATCTGTTGATTGGCTTTGGCCTTGCGCTCGCCGCTCGCGTACAGCACTTAGGAGTCGTATTAGTGGGTTGTAGTTTGCTGGTTATCACAATCACCACTTTCCACAAAAAAGCGCTGCACTGATAACATTGCCACCACCATGCTAAATAAGCGTTGGCTGATCCCATCGCTTATTTATTCCATTCGCGTATACTTCTCTCGTTTACACAAAAACTACAATATCAACACAAAGAAAATACACTTATGTCTGCTGCTAGCTTTTTTCGTCTCGTCTGCCTTGCTGCTATTTGGGGAAGTTCATTCCTATTTATGCGCATCGCAGCTCACAGTTTTGGTCCTGCGTATCTCATTGAGCTTCGTGTGTTGTTTGCGGCCATCAGTTTACTGCTGGTCTCCCTCTACCTGCGCAAACACATCCGTGTGTTGCTCAGTCATCCAAAACACTTTTTTATCATTGGCCTGTTCAATACGGCATTGCCTTTTCTGTGCTTTGCCTACGCAGCGCAAACCTTGAATGCCTCTACGCTGGCGGTACTCAACTCGACCGCGGCAATTTGGGGCACTGTGATTGGTTTTTTCTGGCATAAAACCCCCATTTCCACCAAAGGGGTGATCGGCTTGATGTTAGGGGTGACCGGTGTGGTGGTGCTCGTGGGTTGGGATGCCATCAATCTTGGTCAGCAAGCTGCACTGCCTATCACTGCAGGCGTCATGGCCGCATGTTGCTACGGCATAGCAACAAACTACACCAAAGGAGCGCCACAAGTGCCGGCCTTCGCCAATGCACATGGCAGTATGTGGGCTGCCGTGCTGATTGTGTTGCCCTTGCTGCCTTTTGTTCCGATGAATGCGATGCCAACCTCGATTGAATGGCTCTCGGTCTTTGCGCTCGGCATTTTGTGCACGGGCATTGCTTACTTGATGTATTTCCGTCTGATCAGTGAAATTGGCCCAGCGTCGGCCTTGTCTGTGACTTTTTTGATCCCGGTATTTGGCATCCTCTGGGGATATTTAATCCTCAATGAACCTATTGGTATCAATACCTTAGCTGGCACCGTTTTGGTTTTGAGTGGCACCATAATGGTGACGGGCTTTTCGCTACGCTCTGCGCTTTCATCTCCGCATGCAAAACAATCATAGTTTTGTATGGTTTTGTCATGAATTATTGAAATTAAACAGCGTTCAATTAGGATCAAGGCCCTGTTCCTTGTTCCTTTTTGAGCTGTTGAAATGAAAAAAACGTTATTGCTATTCCTCCTTCCTTTTGTTCTGACTGCCTGCTCTTCGATGAGCCCTGAAGAATGTCGTAGCGCCAATTGGCAACAAATTGGCTATTTAGATGGACAAAATGGCGTCAATCCCACGGTGATCAGTGACTATGTAAAAGATTGTCGTGATGCGGGTGTTTACCCAGATCAAGAGATGTGGCAGCGTGGCTTTGAGCAAGGCACCGTACTCTACTGCTCAGCAGATAACGGCTACCGCGTCGGTAAGCAAGGCCGCGAATACTACGGCGTGTGCAACAACGAACGTTTTCTCGAAAACTATCAGAAAGGTTATCAAGATTATCTGGTTCAAAAGCGACTCAATGAGATCAACAAAGAAATCAGCGATATTGATACACAACTGCGTATGCTCAAAAACGATAACGAAAACAAACAGCAGAGAAAAACGCTGGAAAGTCGACGTAAAGAGCTCATTCGCGAACGTACATCACTGATTGTGCCAACGCGTTCTTACAATCTGAAGTTTTCGTTTTGAGCATAACGGGCTCAAGCGCGAAACATTAGGTTGATTGTGCTGCACGAGATGAAAGTTTGATGAATTTTTCAAACTTCTTACATACAGACGTTGCAATGCCTCCTTGAACTGGGCACTCTCAAGCAGAAGCAACCTCTCGCATTCTGGAATAATAAATATGAATATCATCAAACCGTTAACATGCATTTTGGCAATGAGTATCAGCGGCTTGGCAACTGCTGCTGTTACCCTACATGTACCGGATGACGTCACTCTGTTTGTCTCCAACGGGCAAAAAGCCAAGCTCTCTGGTAGCCTATTTGCCTCTTCAAAAACCATTGAATTGCCAAATGGTGAAAACCAAATCGTCTTTCAATACGAACCCTACTTCAGCCAAGGTAATGATCGTATTGGCGTCGAGAGTAACGTGATCATCGCGAAATTTTCAGCCAACGATACCGACCTCAACTTCGAGCTGCCAAAGTATCGTGATCACCGTGTTGCAGAGCAGGAAATCAAACAAATGCAGTGGCAGTTGGTCGATGAACAAGGCGCGGCTGTGACCAAATCTGAAGACAAACTGGTGAAATCCGGCATGCAGATTGGCCGAGACTACGCGCGTGAAGCAGCAGATTACAACCAAACTGGCGGTATCGCGGCAATCGGTACAGCGGTGTCAGTGGCCACAATTAAGACTGAGCCAGTGGCAAACGTCGAAACCAAAGTGAAGGCGGGAGATAACACCGCAGAAGAGATGCTGCACTTCTGGTATGACAAAGCCGATGAGGCCACCAAAGCGCGTTTTAAAGCCTACATCAATCAATAACCCGCAAAATGGCTTAAGCAAGTAGGAGGTGTTCATCACCTCCTCTTCTCTCCTAATCTTGCCTGGCCATCCATCACAACCACTCTACCCTCTCTCCCGATCTTTTTAGCCCTTCGTTGCTCGCCGTTGATTTCGAACGACCAATACCCAAGCTTCTTCCATCAGCATTGTTTTTATTTGCTCTTTACTGAAAGCTCAGCACCACCACTTCGGTCTTATCCAGACTAAAATAGAAAAAACAACCAAATGAGAGAACGATGTCTGCATTCCCATTAACGGCCATCGCGATGATCGCGTTTGCCGCAAACTCGGTTTTTTGTCGTTTAGCACTGGCAGAACAAAGCATTGATCCGGGTAGCTTTACTTTCATTCGCTTGTTGTCAGGCGCGGTCACTTTACTGGTTATCTTATCGTTTAGCCAAGCTGGTCAAATGCGCCAACTGTTTAGCAAATCAGCCTTTTTAAGCCGAACAAGTGTGCTGGCTGGTGTCGCGTTGTTTGGTTACGCCGTTGCCTTTTCCTATGCGTACGTCGGGCTCACTACCGGTACTGGTGCATTGATTCTGTTTGCGGTTGTGCAATTCAGCCTCATCGCCCTCCACCTGTTTTCTGGCCATCGCCCTTCTAAATTGGAATGGGGAGGCGTCGCTCTATCCATCAGTGGGTTTATCGTTTTAATGTCGCCTTCGGCACAAACACCCAATGCGATAGATGCGTTTATGATGGCGATAGCTGGGGTTTGCTGGGCGATTTTTACCTTATTGGGCAAACAGGCACAATCGCCCACACAAGCCATCGCTCAAGGCTTTAGCTTTGCATCCTTACTGGCACTGCTGTGTGGTTTTTGGCTACTGAATGTCTCATTCGTATCCGTCAATGGCATTATTTGGGCTTTGCTTTCTGGCGTGTTAGCGTCTGGGATTGGTTATGTGGTGTGGTATATGGCAGTGAAATCGTTATCGGTGCTGCAAGCGTCCATTGCACAACTCTCAGTCCCTGTTATTGCGATGGCTGCTGGGGTGATTTGGTTAAATGAGCCGCTGACTATCGTGAGCACTGTTGCCAGCGCACTCGTGCTTGGCGGCATTGCACTGATTTTTACCAGTAACGCTCAAAAATAATGTTTCCCCCTGTTTGACGACGGTATTTTTCCAAACCCAAGTTTTGCAGCGCCGCAGAGGTGTCTTTAATCATTTCAGGATTACCACACAACATGGCAAAACTGGTTTTGGCTGACATCTCCATGCCAAGGTGATGGAACAGTATCCCAGAAGAGAGCAATGCCGGAATTCGACCATGTAACGTGTTCGGTACTTGCTCTCTCGACACGATGGGCACGTAAACTAAACGGCCGCCATACAGCTCTTTCAACTGCTCAATCAGATAGCGATAAACAAGATCTTTTTCATATCGTACGCAATGGACCAAGATGATGCGATCACAACGAGGTTGATGGGTAATGTCATCGAGGAGCGAAAGAAAAGGACCAATGCCAGTCCCTGTGGCAAAAAGCCAGAGGTCTTCGGTGGTTTTGGGAATGATGTCGGAAGTGAGATCACCATGAGCGCTTTTGCCCACGTAAATCTCATCCCCAGTTTTGAGCGATTGCAATTTTGGTGTGAGTTTTCCTTGCGGGTGAGAGACGATCAAAAACTCCAACCAATCATTCAGCACCGAAGGGGCATTTACCAGAGAATAGGCACGGCTCACCATTTGGCCTTGCTCATCCAGCAAAGCCAGCTTGGTAAATTGACCCGCTTTAAAATCCAAATGCGTACCAGTAACACGTAGGCTAAAAAGCTCCCCCGTCCAATCGGTGCGCTTTTCTACCACGGCCTTCGCAAAATCTCGATGTTCAGTGATTTTCAGTTCAGCCATATCTACCTCTCACTCTGACACGGTTATGCAAAAAGTAACCGCCACATCTCTTTAAGTAAAGTGGAAACACCACAACAAACAACAATTTTTAATCATTTTATTTACAAAACGTTAAATACATCATTACACACTCTATTAATAAAACTTAGAATAAAGACTCAAAACAGCTATCAAGGTCACGGAATCACAACGATATGGAATTACTACTGCAAGATTTTCCGGTTGTTACCGAAATCAACGTCGCTTGGGGGGAAATGGATGCCCTACAACACATCAATAACGTGGTGTATTTTCGCTATTTCGAAACAGCACGGATTGAATATTTTAATAAAATCAATCTAATGGATGAAATTAAGCGCAATCAGATTGGTCCGGTACTCAGCGAAACCCAGTGCCGATATCGTATTCCGGTGACGTTTCCGGATACGCTATTGATTGGTTCTCGCGTCAGTGAGGTAGGGGAAGACCGTTTCACCATGGAGTATCAAGTGGTCAGCAAAAAGATGGGTAAAGTCACCACCACAGGCAGTGCAACCGTCGTCATGTTCGATTTTAAAAACCAATGCAAAACACAGCTACCCGCCGTATTGCGCGATGCCATTTTCAGTATCGAAGCTAAAAAGGCATAAATCTTACAATGACTTACAGACAAACCATCAATGGTTTCGCTACACTTCTTTTCAAGCGGTTTGTTACCCAGCCGTTTTGATGACGAAAACGCATTAACGCCCGTTGCCCCAATAGAGTGGCAGCAAACAGAAGCCACGCTTGAACGGCGGGTAATGATGCTCCCTTCTTTTGTATGCCTCTTCTCGATTGGATGAGGCATTTTTTTTATCAATACGCTATAGTCATACCCCATTATTCGCCGTTCACTTCAATGCATGAAAGCGCTCAACGATCTCAATATTTTTGTGGAAACCGCTCGACAAGGTAGCTTCTCGCAGGCCGCCAATAGTCTTGATCTCACTCCAGCTGCGGTCAGTGCCGCCATCAAAAGACTAGAAGAGCAAGTCGGTTTTCCCTTGTTTGTTCGTTCAACACGAAGCTTGCGCTTAACCAGCGACGGCGCGTTATTTTTGCAAAAAACCACCGCGGCATTGAGTTTGCTCCAAGATGGCCTAGACGAAATCAACAGCGCGCGAGGCGAGTTAGCTGGGCAACTCTACATCACCGCTCCTTCGGATTTTGGTCGCAATATGCTGCTGGAGTGGATTGACGAATTCATCGAACAACACCCTCGAGTGACCATCAAACTCGACCTCTCCGATAGCCTGACCGATATGTACTCCAAACCTGTCGATCTGGCGATTCGCTATGGAGAACCCGCAGACTCCAATCTGGTTGCCATTCCTCTTTGTCGTTCCAATGAGCGCATTTTGTGCGCCTCTCCCGACTATTTAGCCAGTCAGCCCCCCATCTTGCATCCAAGCGATTTACTGCAACACAACTGCCTGTGCTATATGGTGTCTGGGGCGATTTACAACAAATGGACATTGCATTTCGAAGGGCAAAGTGAGCATGTTCTGGTCAGTGGCAATCCAACCACCAATGACAGTGAAGTCGTGCATCGACAGGCATTGAAAGGCAAAGGGGTCGCCAACAAATCGCTGATGGACGTCAGCCAAGATATTTTGGAAGGTAAATTGGTACGCATTTTACCCGAATGGGATGGCGGCTCGGTGCCGATCTACATGATGTGCACGGATCGCCGAGCGCTCACGCCGTTAATGCGGCAGTTTCAGGAATTCGTCCAACAAAAATGCTGCCAGCAGCGCAAGGCAGTACTGGCAGCCATTGAACTCTGCGACTATTCAGGCGACGAAGGTTAATGGGCGAAGGTGCAAGTATTCCAGTAATTCTTCCTCTTCAATACGGTCTTTAAACCGTTGAAAATGCTCACTGGCGATGTGTCTATCTAGGCTCTGCTGTGAGCACCAGATTTCCTGCATTAAAAACAGCCCCTCAATTTGGTTGTCCACAAACAGCTCATACTGGCAACAGCCTTGTTCCTGACGTGTGGGTTCTAGGAGCGATTGCAGCAAGCTGCGTACTTCGTCAACACGATCCGCATGCGCTTTTATTTCAGCAATTAAATGGATCATCATGCGTTACCTATCGTTAGATTTCGGTAAAAACGGTCTCTGCTGACCAACGTGATTTTGGCAGTTTAGCATTAAAATCGTCTTCGCTATGGTAACCCAGCGGCACAATCACCACGCTGGTAAAGCCCTTCTCACGCAGACCAAACTCCTCATCAAGCACCTTGGCATCGAAGCCTTCAATTGGCACCGCGTCGATCTCCATCGCAGAGGCACCCAATAGCAGCGTCCCCACATTGAGGTAAACTTGCTTTTCCATCCAGTGATGCGCGTCTTTCAAGTCAAAGCGGTGCATGTTGACGAAAAATGAACGGCCAGCGTGCATGCCATTTTTTGCTTCGACATCGGCAAAGCGGCCATCTTTGTCTTCGCTTTCCAAAAGGTCGAGTAGGTACGCTTCATCAATCGCCGTTTTGGCGCAGAACACCACAACGTGAGAGGCATCCAAAATCTTGCGCTCATTGAAAGCAAAACCACCTTGTGTTGCTTTGGCGATGCGCGCTTTTCCTTCTTCACTGCTCGCGACAATAAAATGCCAAGGTTGCGAGTTGACACTGGATGCACTCATGCGGATTAACTCTTTCACTGCCGCGACTTTCTCTTCAGGCAATTTGCGTGAAGCATCAAAGGCTTTGGTGGAGTAGCGGGATTGGGCAGCTTGAACAATAGTCATATATTTCTCCGATAAAATGGCGGTAATAGGTTGGGACTCCGTGTTGTTGCGAGTACTGTAAGCGTTTGAAGCACAGTGAAAAACCATCAAGCAGTGAATTCTTTTTCAAATTTTTTTTGAAAATACGTCAAGATACAGACACCGTAAGTAAGTCAAAGCCGGCACACATCAGGCATCAAGCGCGATTAAACTGGGCAGCGATTTCCGTTATACTCCCGCCACTATGACTGTTGTCAGTCAGGACACTCTACAAGGAAAGAAACCATGCCCTCGCTCCCTCATTACGTCCATCAAGGATTAAAATTTGTCCCTCATTTTTTTACCGTTCCGCTTGATTATGATGATCCGTCCAAAGGCACCATTGTGATCTTCGCGCGAGAAGTGAATCAACATGGCGACAATGCAGCAAACAAACCTTGGCTGGTCTATTTTCAGGGCGGTCCTGGTTTTCCTGCGGGGAGACCGATGGGCAATAGTGGCTGGATAAAACGAGCACTGCAGCAATACCGCGTTTTGTTGCTTGATCAACGTGGAACAGGGAACAGCAGCGTCATCAGCCACCAGACGCTTGCTCATCTCACACCTGAGCAGCAAGCTGACTACCTCAGCCTGTTTCGCGCCGACAATATCGTGCGTGATGCGGAGTTTATTCGCCTGCAGTTTGGCGTCGATAAATGGGCAATTCTCGGCCAGAGTTTTGGTGGTTTTTGCTCCCTGACCTATCTTTCCCTGTATCCAGATAGCTTGCTGCAAAGTTATATCACTGGTGGTGTGCCTTCTCTCTCTCGTCATCCCGATGAGGTTTATCAGGCGACGTTCAAGCGTACGATGGACAAAAACCAAGCCTTTTTCGCGCAATTTCCCCACGCGCAAGCACTATGCCAGCGCATTGCAGATCATCTGCTGGAAAACGACGAATATCTGCCAAACGGACAGCGTTTTACGGTTGAACAGTTTCAACAGCTTGGCATTCATTTCGGCATGAGTGACACCTTTCTTTCAACCTATTACCTGTTGGAAAACGCCTTTATCGAGCTCAATGGTCAAACCGTGCTGCGCTACGAATTTTTGCATCAAATGCTGCAGCAGCAATCTTTCCACACCAACCCTATTTACGCGCTATTGCACGAATCCATTTATTGCCAAGGCTTTGCCTCTCAATGGAGTGCGCATCGTGTGCGCCAATCACTTGAAGCGTTTAATTATCAAAAAGGCAAAGCGTTTTATTTCACTGGCGAAATGGTGTTTCCTTGGATGTTTGAACAATACTCGACCCTACAGCCTCTCAAACAAGCGGCTGAATTGTTAGCGACAAAAGTGGATTGGACGCCACTCTATGACGCAGAGCAACTGGCGCAAAACCGCGTCCCTGTGAGTTGTGCGGTCTACGCGGACGATATGTTTGTTGAAATGGATTTTAGCCGTGAAACCTTGGCCTTAATACCCAGCGCCAAAGCCTGGATCACCAATGAGTATGAACACAACGGCCTGCGCGCGGATGGAGAACGCATTCTTGATGCGCTGATCGCCATGGGTGAACAAACCTTGGCGAATCAGCATTCATTGTAAACAGCGTTTTGACTTGGACTATGCTAGAATGCAGCCCTTTGCATTCTAGCTACCTTTATTCGTTTGAGATTTACTATGTCCTTTACTCAACTCGGTTTGTGTGCGTCGCTCACTGACGCCCTTGATACCCTTGGTTACCCAAAACCTACTCGCATTCAAACCCAAGCCATTCCTGTCATTCTCGAAGGCCAAGATTTGATTGCTGCGGCGCAAACGGGGACAGGTAAAACCGCCAGTTTTGTTCTGCCAATGCTTGAGAAATTGCGTCATGGTCAAACACAAAAGAAAAAGCGTATTCGCGCCCTTATTTTGGTTCCAACACGCGAACTGGCGATCCAAGTCGACGAAAAAATTAAGCAGTATGGACAAAACCTAGCACTTCGCTCATTGGCCATGTTCGGTGGCGTTGACGAAAAAGCACAAAAACAAGCCTTAATTGAAGGTTTAGATATTCTTGTCGCCACGCCAGGACGACTGCTGGATATGTACGGTCAACGCGCCGTCTATTTCGAAGAAATCGAGATGTTAGTGCTTGATGAGGCCGATCGCATGCTCGATATGGGCTTTATTGATGACCTCAATAAGATCCTCGATCGCTTGCCTGAAAACATTCAGCATTTGCTGTTCTCTGCCACCCTCTCGAATAAAGTGCGTGATCTGGCCAAAAGCGCCATTCACAATCCGTTCGAGATCAGCATTGCGGCGAATCAAGCCTCAAAGTCGAACATCGAACAGTGGATCATTACCGTAGACAAAGACCAAAAATCGGCCTTGCTCAGTCACTTGATCACAGAAAATCAGTGGGATCAAACCTTGATTTTTATTGAGACCAAACATGGAGCCGCCAAGCTGGTCTCTCAGTTGGAAAAACGAGGCATCGTGGCCGAAGCGTTTCACAGTGGCCGCAGCCAAGCGGTGCGAGAGCAACTGCTGGAAGATTTTAAAGCGGGAAAAATCAAATACTTGGTATCAACGGGTGTGGCTGCTCGTGGTATCGATATTGAAGCACTCCCACGCGTGGTGAACTACGACTTGCCTTTCCCTGCCGATGAATATGTCCACCGAATTGGCCGTACCGGTCGTGCCAATGCCAAGGGCGAAGCGATTTCATTGGTTTCAAAGGATAACTTCAAAAACCTATGCATGATTGAGAGCCGTCTCGGACACTTGCTTGAGCGCCGAGAAGTGGAAGGATTCACACCGAAGAAAGCGGTGCCAATTTCTATTTTGAATTATGTGCCTAAGCACAAAAGAGAACCAAGACAGGCCTAGTCGCTAAGACCCTTGCCTATCATCGCTTGAGCGACGCTTCCCGCGAGCCGTTCAAGCGATGAACTCCATCTTATTTCGTCATTGCTTCACCTTCACACATTAAGCTTGCCAACCACACGGCGCGAAAAACATCTCAGATGTCGATTAACCCCGCTTTTCATCCGTTTTTAACTTGTTGATTTCGTACTACACTGCTTGAGAACTCAATTCGTCAAATAAGGACAATAACATGATCGCTCAAGGCCAAACTTTACCTAACGCTACACTGAGCCAACTGACTAAAGAGGGAATGGTCCACCACCCTGTTTTAGAGCTGTTTGCTGGCAAAAAAGTCGTGCTTTTCGCCGTACCTGGGGCGTTCACCCCAACCTGTTCAGAAGCACATTTACCGGGTTATATCGTACTGGCCGATCAACTTAAGGCGAAAGGCGTCGATCTGATTGCCTGCGTTTCTGTCAACGATGCGTTTGTGATGAAAGCCTGGGGTGAAGCACAAAATGCGGAAGAAATTCTGATGTTGGCGGATGGCGACGCGAGCTTTACCAAAGCACTTGGCTTGGAAATGGATACCGCTGGTTTTGGTGGCCTTCGCTCTCAACGCTACGCGATGATTATCGACAATGGCGTGGTCACAACCCTCAATGTGGAAGCGCCTAAATCATTTGAAGTGAGTAACGCTGAAACGATTCTTGCAGCGCTTTAAGCCGCATAAGTCCAAAACAAAACGCAAGCTCTGACGCTTGCGTTTTTTTTTGTTGCTCATCGGTAACCAACGATTACTCAGCCATTACACCGTCATCACCACACGCGCTGCCAGCAAAATCAGCACCACGCCTGACAGGCGATCGATCAACTGTGCTTTGGAGCGAATTTTGTCCACCACTTTTGAGCTCGATAACACCAAGGTGATGAAGGTATACCAGAGGCCATCAACGATAAATGGCGTCGCTACGATAATCACTTGATTACTCGCCTCATTCCCCAGCGCCACAAACTGGCTAAACAGTGCGATGAAAAACAGCGCAATTTTCGGACTGAGAATAGAAATCAAAAAGCCTTCTTTGGCCGACTGCAAAACTGTCGTTTGCTCCCCCGATTCCAACTTGGCCGCCACACCACCTTGAGAGCGCAACGCGTTGTAACCCAAGTAGGCTAAATAGCCCGCACCTGCGTAACTAATGGTTTTGAACAAGAGTGGGGATTGCTGTAACACCACCGCCAAACCAATTAAGGTCACGAAAGCGTATATCCCAATGCCAAAAGCGTGTGCCCAACTGGTGGCCAAACCATTCGCTCGCCCACCCGCTAACGCATGCTTAGCGACAATCGCTAAACTTGGCCCCGGCGACATCGCGCCCAAAATGCAGATCGTAAAAAGTGATAACCAAACTGTGAATGTCATAATCTTCTCCTGTGATGATTCACAGTAAGCCAATATTTAAATGAACTGAAATCAAACTTAATCATGATTGCCATGATTTGAAATCATACCGATTGAATACTCGCAACTCAGCATGACGCGGGTGACCTTTTCTCGTACCCATCGATGGGCTGAGTCATGATCGTATTTGGGGTGCCACATTAGCCAATATTGATGAATTTCCGTTTCAAACGGCAATGGATAATGGCAAATAGGTTGGCTCTTCGCCAAGTTCACTGCGATATGCTCAGGCACCACCATCATGTAATCGCTTTGAATCAGGACGTTAACCGCAGCGGAAAAGAAAGGCACTTGTAATGCAATGTGACGTGTTTTGCCCAACTTTCTTAATACACTGTCGGTCGCGGAGTCCTTGTCACCACCGCCAGTCACTTTAATGTGCGAGTAGCGCAGCATGTCATCCAAGCTCAACGCTGCTTTGCCCGATAGTGGATGGCCTTGACGCATCACACACACCGAGTAATCTTCACCGATTTTCGTGTAGGATAGCTCTTTGGGAGGAGATGGCAACATGGTCGATGCCAAATGAATGCCCGTGTCGAGCAAGCTGTCTAAATATTGTGGCTGCCAAAGCCGGTAGGACAATGTCAGACGCGGGGCCTGTTCTATCAATACGCGGGAAAGCGTCGGTACAATGAACTGCGCAACATAATCGCTCGACGAGAGCACCAATTGCCCCTGCCAGTCTTGCGGGTTAAATGCCTGATGATCAAAGAGATGTTCAAACTCACTCAGTAACTGCACTAATTTAGGCCGTAGCGCTTCGGCATGTGGCGTAGCAACAAGTCGGTTACCTTCTCTGACCAACAGAGGGTCAGAGCACAGCTCTCGTAACTGGGCCAACTGACGACTCATCGCAGATTGTGTAATGTGTAATCTGTCGGCCGCTCGGCTAACATGACACTCTTCGAGCAACACGAGCAAAGAACGCAGTAAATTGAGGTTGATGTTGTTGAGCATAATCAGGACACTTTGGTGGTATTAAAGAACTCCGTCAGTACCGTATGAGTAATAACGTGTTTCAGTTCTGGGAAGGCTTGTAACTGCTCTCTGATCTGGTTCAACCGTGTCATAGTCGTCACCTCCACATAGAGCATCATGTCCGTTTCACCACTGATCGCGTGGCACCACTTCACCCCATCGATAAGATAAATTTCCTTGGCATACGCTTCGCAATGATGGCTCGAAGCCGAAGTATCAAACTTCAACGCCAGATAGGCGGCAATTTTTTCGCTGGCCTTCTCCTGCGCGATATCGGCGTGGTAACCCAAGATCACCCCATAACTTTCCAACTTTTTGATTCTGGCCGTCACGGCAGAACGCGACAGATTGACCGCCTTCGCCATGTCAGTCACCGAGCTACGTGCATCGTTTCTCAGTATGGTGAGGAGTTGTTTATCAAATTTATCCATTTCTTCTCTGTGGTGAACATCCCTAATCTCTCTCACATTCTACTCACAACGCTCAATTAGTGAAGCAGTGAAAATCCACTTGGCTCTATTGGCCCTAACCGCCACTTTGACGGCAATTAACAACAAAAGCGTCAAAATGTCGGTGCGCAACATCACTTTGCTAGCTGCCTTTTTCTGCAAAAGTCGATATGCTTGGTTAACGCTTTCATTCTCATAATTATTCATTTTCTATGGAAGCGGCACAGGGAGCGTGTCATGAGTGAACTCAAACAAGAAATTACACTGTTGTCAGGAATTGGCCAGTTATCCACCACCTTGATGGGAACCGGATTGTTTATGATCCCCGCCATCGCCGCCAGTATTGCCGGTCAATATTCCCTCTGGGCTTGGTTGTTTCTGTTTGTGCTTATTTGCCCTGTGGCCCTCACCTTTGCTCAACTGGGCAAACGCTACCCCAACGCCGGTGGTACGGCGTATTTTGTTCGCCAAGCGTTTGATAAACGCTTAGAAAGCGCGGTGGCATGGCTGTTTGTTTCAGTGATTCCCGTCGGGGTTCCCGCTGCGATTGCGCTCGCCGCTGGCTTTTTGCAGCAGTTACTGCCTAGCGCGCTCAATCACGCCTTGATGGCTCAGTTGATCACCGTTGCGTTATTAGTGGCGGTCAACTTGCTCGGCGCACGCTCTTCCGGACACTTACAAACGCTGATTGCTCTGGCTATTTTCGCGCTTGTTGGTGCTTTCTTATGGCGCGGAGAAGTCAGTGTCGAGGATTTGCACATGCCCATTTTTACCAGCGACTCGCTCCTGCCTATTGGCGCAGCACTGGCGGTGATGTTTTGGTGCTTTGTCGGCATCGAAGCCTTTGCTCATATGGGGGAAGAGTTTAAAAATCCACAACGCGATTTTCCCGTCGCCATCGTCATTGGCTGTTTTGTCGCCGGTGCGACGTACTGGGCGTGCTCGGTGGTGATACTCAAATTTGGTGCTTACGGCAGTGCTGAGTTTGACAGCGCTTCGATCCCTTGGCTGAGTGAGCAACTGTTTGGTACACAAGTCAAAACACTGATCAGTGTGATTGGCTTTTCGGCCTGTTTTGCCAGCATCAATCTCTATACCCAAAGCCTCTCACGCATGATCTGGGCGCAAGCGAGAGAACATAATCCGAGTGGTAAAATGGCAACACTTTCCCGTCGCGGCGTGCCCATCAACGCCACTTTGCTCGTCGGCTTGGTACTGGCATTGGCGTGTGTGATTGGTGAACTATCCGGCCTTGATTTGGAGTTTTTCCTTAAATTAGCCAACAGCGTTTTTGTGTTGATCTATCTGCTTGCCATGCTGGCTGCTTTCAGACTGCTCAATGGCCATGCTAAGTGGCTTGCCGGCGTCTCATTGATACTCTGCTCGTTGGTGTTTGTTTGTCTTGGTTGGTCAATGCTGTATGCACTGAGCGTTTTTGCTCTGTTTTTTCTGCAAGCGAAAAAGCAAATGAACAAGGCTGAGTCGGTTTAACTCAGCCAATAAGTTACGCAATCGGATAGCTAGTCACCGCGCTGTCTTGAATGTGTGTGATGGTTTGGGGCGCAATCACTTGCCAGCGACACTGGCCGTCCAGCGGTTCCGACGCGAGGATGATCGAATCTTGGCAATCTTGAATAAACACCGTCGGTGGGTCGCCTGCCGAGGCGTATCTTACGACCCAAAACTCGTCACCGTTTGAGATGCAAATGGACGCTTTAAACGGCTCAGTGATCGCTTTTTCTTGCATGGTTTGATTCACTTCGTCAATCGTCTGTCGAATGGCGTTTAAGGGATCATGCTGAAGCCCATTTTTCATCATCAACAAAAAGATCAACTCGCTGTCAGTAGTCCCACGACGTTTGAGATAAATGGCTTCGGGCAGTAATCGCTCTAAAGCAAACTTCACCGCGGCAAACTGACCAATCTGACCATTGTGCAAAAACATCCATTGCTCAAGGATAAATGGGTGGCAGTTGGAGCGGGATACCGAAGTGCCAGTCGATGAACGGACGTGCGCCATAAAGCGATGAGAGCGAATGTGATGCGCTAATGAACGCAGATTTTCGTCCCCCCAAGCGGGAAGCACCTCATGGAATTGACCTGGCGTTGCCCGCTCGGTATACCAACCTAAACCAAAACCATCAGCATTGACGCGGGTGGCCGCTTTTCTTGCTTCAAGGCTCTGATGCACCAACGAATGTTCTGGCTCATAAACCAGTTTGTCGAGATAGATAGGCTCTCCTTGGTAGGCCAACCAGCGACACATAAATTTGCTTCCTTATTGATGGGACGACATTTGCACAAACAAGCTTGCCAGTAGAACGAGCTTGCCGTCAATCTCTTCCTCTGCCACATTACCAAATCCCAATACCGCGCCCTGCCAATCTCGTGGCGCGCAGGCTTCACTTTCATAATAGCTTAAAGGTCGAATCACAATGCCTTGGCGTAAAGCTGCGGCGGCCCACTGTTGCTCCGAAGGCCCTTGGAACCAACGTACGGTCACATGCAGCCCAGCGGCTTGGCTGATCACTTCCAAACGCTGAGCAAAATGGCGTTCAATGCTCGCCATCATCGTTTGGTACTTCTGCGCATAGAGGCGGCGCATCTTACGGATATGACGCATTAACGCGCCATCGGCGATAAATTCCGCCAACGCAGCCTGAGTATGCGTAGGCGAATCGCCACTCAAGGCATCTTTGATTTCGCAGCCTCTATCCACCAGCTCAGGGGGCAAGACAAGGTAGCCAAGTCGCAAACCGTTAAACATGATCTTGCTAAATGAACCAATATACATAACGCGATCACTGGCGCCAATTTGGCTAGCTAGCCCTTGTAAGCTGGTATAGGGGCGATGGGCAAACTGGAACTCGCTGTCATAGTCATCTTCAATGATCCAGCGCTGTTTCACTCGGGCCCACTCGATGATCTGCACTCTTTGCTCAGTACTTAAGGTGGTACCCATTGGGTATTGATTGCTCGGCGTCAGGTAGACAAAACGACATTCAGAAGCGAGCACATCGGCAACCTCAATGCCACTTCTCACTGCGACGTTAAGGGGTTCCATCGGCATGCCCAATAAGCGGGCCACTTTGCGCATTTGGCTGTAACCCGGTTGCTCCATTAACAGTGGATCGCTTACTTCTTTTGCGCACATCAGCGCGATGGTTAAGGCCTGCTGTGCGCCAGAGGTAATGATGATTTGCTCAGCTTGGCATTTAACAGAGCGACTCGACGCCAAGTAATCGACCAAAGCGCACCTGAGGGCGTAATCCCCTTTGACGATTTGATTGCCTAAGATGGTGCGCCGCGAATGTTGGCGTTGTAGATATTTTTGCCATTCATGCAGCGGGAATTTTTCCAGATCCGGCACGCCGGGCGCAAAGGCTCGGTTGATCTTGATGGGTTCAGGTTCTGCCGTGAAAGCCACATCGCTTTTTTCTTGGGCTGGTGAAATCGCCATTTCTCCTAGAAAGTGCTCTGGTAGCTCAACCGCAACGTAGTAGCCCGCGCCAGCACGGCTTTCAATGTAACCCTCCGCACTGAGTTGTTCGTACGCCGCGATGACGGTGTTGCGGCTCACATTGAGCGCCTGAGCTAACTTACGTGTGGCAGGCAAGCGCCCCTGCTTATTCCAAAGTCCGCGCGTGATTTTTTCTCGAATGGCGTTGTAAAGATCTTGCTGTAACACACCTGTTTTTGGCGTCAGTGTCAGATCGCCGATTTCAATCGGTAGCATGGTCAGTCCCTTTTCCAATTGGATCTAAACATAAATCAAAATTGGACCTTATAGCTAGACCAATTTGTCTTTATTGTTCGTGTCATCTAAGCACTTCGCACGAAAGGGAGAGAAGTATGTTATCAGCAACGGACAGGACTCAAATTAAAAAAGCGGCACGTAAAGCAGTGCACGATGTCGAGCAGTTACATCGGATCATTGATGAAAGCTTGATTGCTCACATCGCCATTTCGGATGCCTCGGGACCCATTGTCATCCCGATGCTTGCTTGGCGTGTTGACAACCAAGTCTATATTCATGGCGCACGAAACAGCCGCTTAATCAAAGCGCTGAGATCAGGGCAAAATACCTGCCTCACTTTTACTTTATTTGATGGCTGGGTGTTGGCACGCTCTGCCTTTCACCACAGTGCCCACTACCGAAGCGCGGTGGTTTTTGGTCAATTTAATGTGATAGAAGAGAATGCAGAAAAGGATCGTTTGTTGAATCATTTTATTGAGCAGATTGCCCCTGGTCGCACCGAGCAGGTTCGCTTAAGTAACGAAAAAGAGCTCAATGCCACCGAGCTGCTCGCCATCGGCTTGGAAGAAGCTTCGGTAAAAATCAGTGCATTTGGTGTCAATGACGATAGCAGCGATCTCGATCGCCCCGTTTGGGCGGGCATCTTACCCTACCGAACCGTTGTCGGGCCATTAGTGGGTGTGGATGAACAAGCGGGCCAAATTCCATCGCCGGATTACGCATCAGCGTATGGCAAACGATGGTTTTCTGCCCCATTGAACGATTAACGAACATCGTGGAAGCGCTGTAGATACTCTTTGGGCGTCACTCCACGATGTTTCTTAAACATGCGGTTGAAGCTAGCAATATTGGTATAACCTAATCGCCGAGAAATGTCCTCAATGGATACCCCTTGCGTTAGTGCATTAACCGCTTGGTTGCTAAGGACATATCCGCAAACCGTCGAAAAATTTAGCCCTAGTGCATGCAACCGCCGCTGCAGTTGCTGTTCTGACATCGAGATCAATTCAGCAACTCGGTGAAGCGTTGGTAAACCATAATGACAGCTGTAGTTGACCAGCTCGTAGATCGATTTTAGCTCATCATCTGGCACCGGCATGTTGAGTAAATCATCCAGATCAGCAAAGTTCATTGCCAGCCGCTTGTTGGCTATTGGTTTTTTCTGCCTAACCGCCAAACGCTCGTCAGAATGGAGCCACACTTCGGTACGCTTGTGATTCCAACCGATCTCACAACCAAAAAAATCTTGATAACGCTGACGGTTTTGTCGTGAGCCTGAAATCATCACCCGTTTTGGGCAAAAGTCTTCGCCAAGGTGTTCTCGCAATACTTTGGTCATAAATATCGCGATGCGAATACTGTCGTGAACTTTCACATCGGTGTGAACAAAAGGATTGTCGTATGTCCATTTGACGATAGAGCCAATCTGAGCACCCGCCAAAAACGCCCCCGATTGCAGACAGCTAACTCCGTAGTTGATGCGTCGGATGGTTGTAGAGAGATCATGCCCTGAAAACAACCAACGCCCCACTGCGCCAAATTTTGCTATGTCCACTCCACTGGTCAAATTAAGAATGAAATCGGGTTCGGTCGCCTGCTCCAGCTGGGCGTACATACGATTCACTTCAGAAAGCGGGATCAGGTTCATCGGTTGCTGAAACACGGAGTGAGGAATGATCAGTTGCCCCTCGTCCAAACCATACTTCTGCTTCGCATTGAAGTAGAGGTTCACTATAGAAATGGCACGGATGAAGCGCACCGATTTGATATCCATAAACAGATCACGTCAATTAAGGTTAAATTTTGAATTAATCTGTCACAAATAAAGACCACTTTCAAATCCTGAACACAATGACGCGAAAAGATTACAGGAGAAATGAATGAGTCTACTTAGTGTCCCTTTTGTTGGAACAGGCGCAGACACGGCACTGCATGTTGTCGCGACCTTCGTGTTAGTCGCAAGCGTCGCTGCAGCTGGATTTGGTTTTTGGAAGATTCACGAGCTTCCGATCAACAAAGCACACAGCAAAGATCACCATCAAATTGGACTCATTACCGCCCTCACCTGGATTGGATTTTTGTGGCATTGGGTATGGGTACTGGCCGTCATCCTCGCTTTTGTCGATATGGACAAAGCGATTATTCACCTGCGTGATACTTGGAAAGGCACGCCTGAACGCGAAGTCACTCAAGAGGAGAACGCGCAATGATTGAAGGTTTAGCGGTATGGGCGCTGTTCATCTACTTGCTGCGCATGGTGGGTATGCCTTGGAACAAAGGGACAAAAGCTTTTGCTTACCTAGGTGGTGTTTCTTGGCTGATGTTTGTGTGGGTCGGGCTGATTAACTTTACGCCGATGGATATCTCTGGCGGCTCAGTGGTGCAATCGCCACACATTCAATTGCGCCCGGACTCCAGCAACGTCAACGGTAAAGTTGAGAAAATCTACATTTCGCCCAATCAAGCAATCCATAAAGGCCAACTCATCTATCAACTGGATGACACCCCCTTTCAAATTGCGCTCAACCAAGCCCAAGTGACAAGCCAAGCCGCGCAAGTGGCACTTAAAGTGGCGCAGGAAGACATCGCCATTGCTCAGGCGAGCTATGAGGCGGCGCTGCAAGATCTTGAGACATCAAAAAGTCAGCTGGCAGCAGCGAAGGCCGACCATCAGTTACAAGCCAAAACCTTAACGCGATACGTCGAACAAAACCGAGTGGTGAAGAACACCATCACGCAGAATGACATCGACAAGCAGACAACGGCAGTGGAGCTGGCTAAACAGAACATCGTCACTTTGCAATCTTCTTTAAAGAAGAAAGAAGTCGATGCAAGCCGCGCAAAACTCGACATTACCAAAGCAGAATTAGCCGTCGAAACCCGCACGGCGGATCTTGCCAAAGCGAAAGAGCAAGTCGCGCGAGCGCAATGGGAGCTCGACAGTACCTTGGTTTACGCACCAGCCGATGGCTTTGTCACCAACTTCATTTTGCGTGAAGGGCAACGTGTTTCGATGATGCCAAGGCTGCAAATGTACACCAACGAAAAATACGTTTTGATGCGTGTTAATCACCAAGCCATTCGCAATATCAAACCGGGACAAATGGCGGAGTTCGCCTCTTCGGTCTACCCCGGAAAAATTTTCTCTGCGGAAGTCGAAGGCATTGTCGAGGCGACTGGAGAAGCACAAGGCAACCTGCTCGGTTGGGATGACTCAGTGCGAATGACCACGGGTAAAAACCTCGCCAACAAACATCACTTTGTGCGTTTAAAAATTGATGAACCAGAAGGCTACGACTTGCCTGTCGGCTCAGTGGGCTTGGCATGGGTCAGCGGTGAAAAACCGATCGGATTCCTCGCGTTTCTCGATGTGATCCGCGGCATCATTATCCGCATGAAGTCACAACTTTACTTCTTTTATTCCATTTAAACACTCAAGGCCGTATTTTACGGCCTTACTTTCACCGCCCAATCACTTTATTTCCTCTGTACGCTTTGATTTCACTGCGCTTTCCAGTACCTTATCGAACATTATAATTTTTTCGTTTTTATTTTTTCGGGGGATACTTTGTGAGTGAATATCAGGATCTACCCTTACTGATTGAGCAGATCGCGAAAGCAGAAGATGCCGAACAGGTTGTTTTGCTTAATGACTCTATCGACTCTGGCTTAGAATCGGGTTCCATCGCTTTAATTTTAGAATCGCAACCTGTCGATGATCGTGTTCGGTTGTGGCGTGCTCTGCCACTGGAAATGCACATTGATGTGTTGACCGACATGCGTGCCGACGCACGCTATTCCGTCATCAATGCCTTGTCAGAAATTGAACTCAAGCTAACGCTAGCCAAGCTAGACAACTTATCGTTGATCGAATGGGCAGACTCTCTGCCAGAAGAGATCATCAATGAAGCCCTTTCTCTGATTGAAAAATCAGAGCTAGAGCTGTTCGATCTTGCAAACCAGTATGGTGATGACGAGCTTGGCCGCTGGGCAGAGCGAAAGATCATTACTCTCCCGTTTAATATCTCGGTTGACCGTGCAAGACGGTTGATGGAGAAATACAGCTTTGATACACCACAGCAAGTCTATCTTATCAACAAAAAGAAACAGTTTCGTGGCGTCGTCAATTACTACGAAATTCTGCGTAGTGAAGGCAGTACCATTTTAAAAAATCTGGTGATTGACCCGGTCATTCTGCTAAGCAGCAAGATGGCACTGGCGGAAGCCGTCGAAGCCGTCGAGCACAGCTCGTTGCCAGCCCTTCCGGTTGTTGATGAAGACCAAACCCTGATTGGCGAAGTGGATTGGCAGTTCGCCCTTACCACGCAAAGGGAGATTTACGAAGCGCGTTTAATGGCCGGTACTGGTATGGATGAGGGGGACGACCTGTTTGCTCCTGTGGTCAAAAGCTCTAAAAAACGTGGCGTTTGGCTCGGCATCAACTTGCTGACCGCTATCCTTGCTTCCGTCACTATCGGGTTGTTTGAAGACGTGATATCGCAAGTGGTGGCGCTGGCAGTATTGATGCCGATTGTGGCTTCCATGGGCGGCATTGCCGGTAGTCAAACACTCACGCTGATGGTTCGTGCCATGGCATTAAACCAAATTACCCCAGGCAACCGTTTTGCGCTATTTAAAAACGAGTTTGGTATTGGTGCCATTAACGGCCTTTTATGGGCGGTGATCATCGGTGGATTAGCCGCGCTTTGGTTCCAATCACCCGTTATTGGTGGCACCATTGCGCTTGCTATCGTGGTCAACATCATTACCGCTGCGATGTTCGGTGTGCTGATTCCAATCATCCTCGATAAACTGGAGCTTGATCCCGCATTAGCGGGGTCGGTTATTCTGACCACCGTCACTGACGTCGTCGGATTTTTTGCCTTTCTCGGCACAGCCAGCTTGGTCATGTTGTAAAGCACTTCATCCTGCAACTCGCTGATAAACGGAAGCTTCGTCTTCCGTTTTTTATTGAGTGAAGAAAAAACAGTACATTTATTGCCCAATTATTACATTAACCTATCAATAGCGTTTTAATTATGTTTCGCATATTGCATTTTCATTTTGCAAAGGACATTTTCCATTAAGCAACCATTGTCACAGAAACCCAGCTAAAAACGCGGTTTTTAAGACAAAACAAAGTTGGCACGCTTTCTGCTTATATAAAATTGACCCTTATTAAGCCGAGGGTCACCTAGCCAACTGACGTTGTTAGTGAACTTGATTTGTTCACAAATATATAAGCCAATCGCACCTTTTGCGGTTGGCTCTTTTTTTATCTATCTGCTCTAACTTCCCTACGAAACACTTTCCTTTCTTTGTCAAATTCTCTTAGGCTATCGAGAGATTCATTATTCAAAATCCATCATTGCAATCCATCCGTCATGCTTATGAAAACCAATTATCAACAACGTTTGATCCCTGTGATTCGCTATCTCGAGAACCACTTTGACACGCCTCTAAACCTAGAAGAAGTGGCTCGTTTGGCCCACCTTTCTCCTTACCATTTCCATCGCATCTTTAAAGCGGTCACTGGTGAGACGCTTAATGAATACTTGCGTCGCCTTCGACTGGAAAAGATTGCCAATCTGCTGTTTTACAGTAAACCCAGCGTGACTGAGGTAGCGCTAGACTATGGATTCTCCAGCTCGCAAAGCTTAGCGAAAGCATTTCGGCAGCATTTTGGACTTACGCCCTCACAGATTCGACAGTGTGAAACGCTTGAACAGTTTGCTCTGGTGCTACAAGAGAGCAAGATAGGACACACGCTGCGCAAGAATGGACACGAAGCATTCACTGAACCCTCATACACTGGAGGGGAATCACAAACATGGAGTAGCACAATGGATATTCAAACATTCCCAGCCAGTAAAATTGCCTATATTCGTGTCACTGGTGAGTACGGCAAAAACTACGAACCAGCAACACAAAAGTTATATCAATGGGCAGGACCGCGTGGTTTGGCGGGCAACACCTGTATTTTCATTTATCACGATAACCCTGAGATTACCCCTGCGGACAAATGTCGAACGGACATCTGCTTGCTCAACTGTGAAAAGGCGGAGGGCAATGGAGAGATCGAAATCAAAGACTTTCCTGGCGGTGAGTACGCGTTCATCCGTAAAACCATTACCGATAACGCGCAATATGCCACCGCGTGGGACGAGTTGATGGCACGGCTTGTCGAGCGTGGCTTAGAGTCGGATGAGCGTCCTTGCTTTGAGCTGTATCATTCCTATGATCCACAGACCCAGCACGCGGATGTCAGTTTCTGCACTGCCGTCACAGCCTAGATCGAAAGTGGGTGAGCGGCTGCTCACCCATGCTCACAAGCAAAGCGTATTAATGTTAGATAAATCATAAAAGCAAACAATAAAGCAAACGCGATACCATTCTTTATTTTTTAATATATTAAAATCCCATCCATTTGTTTTTATTGAACAAAAAACAAAAAAATCAAATGCAAACGTTTTATTATCAAAAACGCGATTGACACCAACATTTTCATCACCATAATACGCGCCGTTTACCCAAAATCTGGGTCTATAATGACTATTCTATTGTATCGTGGAGGTAAAAATGGCGGCCGATAATAACTTCAGTTTGGGCCCGGTTCCCAACTCAGCCAGAAAAGGCGTTGCGTCTTTAACCATGGTGATGTTAGGGCTCACTTTCTTCTCCGCGAGTATGTGGACGGGCGGTTCACTCGGTACTGGACTCTCATTTAACGATTTCTTCCTCGCTGTTCTCATTGGTAACCTCATCCTCGGTATTTACACTTCTTTCCTAGGTTACATCGGCGCTTCTACTGGTCTCTCTACTCACCTTCTTGCTCGTTTCTCTTTTGGCTCTAAAGGCTCTTGGCTTCCCTCAGCACTGCTTGGTGGTACACAAGTCGGTTGGTTTGGTGTTGGCGTGGCGATGTTTGCGATTCCAGTCAACAAAGCGACAGGCATTGATACCAATACCCTCATCATCATTTCTGGTCTATTAATGACAGCGACGGTTTACTTCGGTATCTCTGCGCTGATGGTGTTATCTGCCATTGCTGTACCCGCAATTGCGTTACTCGGCGGATACTCGGTAGTAGAAGCGGTAAACAGCGTGGGTGGTGTGGCTGAACTACAAAAAGTACAACCTGCGCAACCGCTGGACTTCTCTGTGGCTCTCGCCATGGTGGTTGGCTCTTTCATCAGTGCAGGGACGCTGACCGCAGACTTCGTACGATTCGGCAGAAAGCCAAAAGGCGCGGTGATGGTCACTATGGTGGCATTCTTTATCGGCAACTCACTGATGTTTATCTTTGGTGCTGCGGGCGCGGCAGTCACTGGTCAATCCGACATCTCCGAAGTGATGATTGCGCAAGGTCTGCTTATCCCGGCGATCATTGTGCTTGGTTTGAATATCTGGACCACCAACGACAACGCGCTTTACGCATCCGGTCTAGGCTTCTCTAACATCACAGGCTTGCCAAGCAAATACATCTCCATGGTGAACGGTTTGGTCGGCACGTTATGCGCACTATGGCTGTACAATAACTTTGTCGGCTGGTTAACCTTCCTGTCGCTTGCCATTCCACCCATTGGTGGCGTCATCATTGCGGATTTCTTTATCAACCGTAAACGTTATTCCAATTTCGCCGCAGCAGAGTTCCAAACCGTCAACTGGGCTGGCATTATCGCTGTAGCGATTGGAGTGGCCGCAGGTCACTTCCTTCCAGGTGTAGTACCTATCAACGCGGTACTCGGCGGCACAATCAGCTACCTGATTCTCAATCCTATTCTAAATAAAAAGAGACTGGCCGAACTGCCAGCGTAAGGAACCATCATGACAACACTATTGATCAAGAACGCAACGCTTAAGGGACAGGAAGGTCTCCAGCAAATTTTGATTGAGGATGGTCAATTCACGCGTATTGAAAACAACAATGTCGAACTCAATTACACCGGTGACGTTCTTGATGCCGAGGGCGGCATGGCGGTCGCCCCGTTCTGCGAGCCGCACATTCACCTAGACACCACGCAAACCGCGGGTGAGCCAAGCTGGAATATCTCCGGGACACTTTTCGAAGGCATCGAGCGTTGGGCTGAACGCAAAGAGACGCTGTCGATTGAAGATGTTAAATCGCGCGCGAAGCAAACGCTCAAGTGGCAAATCGCCAACGGTGTGCAACACGTTCGTACTCATGTTGACGTATCAGACCCGACGCTAATCGCGCTAAAAGCGATGGTGGAAGTGCGTGAAGAGATGAAAGAGTGGGTAGACATCCAAATCGTAGCGTTTCCGCAAGAAGGCATTCTGTCTTACCCGAACGGGAAAGAGTTGCTAGAAGAAGCGGTTCAATTGGGGGCGGATGTGATTGGTGCGATCCCTCACTTTGAGTTTACTCGTGAATACGGCATTGAGTCGCTGCATTATGTGTTTGAACTGGCACAAAAATACGACCGTTTGATTGATGTGCACTGTGATGAGATTGATGATGAGCAATCGCGCTTTGTTGAAACGCTTGCCGCACTGGCGCACAAGTTCAACATGGGTCACAAGGTAACCGCAAGCCATACAACCGCAATGGGTTCTTACAACGGTGCGTACGCCTCTCGCCTATTCCGTTTGCTGCGCATGTCGGGCATCAACTTCGTGGCAAACCCGCTGGTCAACATCCACCTTCAAGGTCGCTTTGACGATTACCCGAAACGCCGTGGTGTCACGCGCGTAAAAGAGATGCTCAATGCCAACATCAACGTCTGTTTTGGTCACGATGACGTGTTTGATCCTTGGTACCCACTAGGCACTGCCAATATGCTGCAAGTACTGCACATGGGTCTGCATGTTTGCCAAGTGATGGGGTACGACCAAATCAACAACTCGCTTGATCTGATCAGCACCAACTCAGCGCGTACACTGAACATTCAAGACAAACACGGCATTGAAGCAGGTAAACCTGGTAGCTTACTGATCCTTCCTGCGGAAAATGGTTTTGATGCAGTGCGTCGCCAAGTGCCAGTTCGTTACTCTGTTCGTCACGGTAAAGTGATTGCAGAAACACAACCTGCGACAACGCACATCCACCTTGGAGAGCGTGAACAAGTCACTTTTCAGCGCTAACACTGCCGATGCATGCTATTGAAGATGAAATTGGCCCATCGGGCCAATTTTTTCATTCAACCCCATTAATATGGAATCAATCTCACATAAATATTAAGTAATTTAATAATAAATTGTGGAATATTTGCGCACTAAAAAAATCACGACTAGTGTTAATACAACCCAGTGAACCTGAAAAGAGATAGCGAATTTTCAGAACTCACTAACAACGTCACACTCACAACTCTCATATCAATGATAATAACTCAACATTAAACGGCTCCCTTAGGAGCCGTCTTTGTTACGATTAAATTAATTATTAAGTTATTGATTTTTATTAATGATTACTTTCTTAGCGCATTGAGTTTCGCTTGAGCAATACCAAAGATAGTGTCAATGGGGTAGCTGCCATCATCGGTGGGCTCGCCCGCCGATTTGCCGGTAAAGATCTCAATCGCTTCAGTGACATGGTCAATCGCCCAAATATGGAAATCGCCTTTTTCTACGGCTTTAACAATATCTGGTCTCAACATCAGATTATGCACATTCGAGCGTGGAATAATCACCCCTTGTTGATCATGACGACCTTTGATGACACACACATCAAAGAAGCCTTCGATCTTCTCGTTTACCCCGCCAATCGGCTGTGACTCACCAAATTGGTTCATCGAGCCAGTGATCGCGATATCCTGTCGGTTTGGCTGCTTGGAAAACGCCGACACAACGGCACACAACTCCGCCATGCTGGCGCTGTCGCCATCCACGCCGCCATACGATTGCTCAAACGTGATCGTGGTGGTCAATGGCACTTTCGCATTGCGGCCAAACACCGAGGAGAGGTAAGCCGACAATATCATCACGCCTTTAGAGTGAATGCTGCCACCCAAATCCACGCTGCGCTCAATATCGATCACCTCACCTTCACCATAACAGGTGGTGGCGGTAATACGGTTTGGCGCGCCAAACGCATGGTCACTGGTGCTCAATACCGATAAAGCGTTCACTTGTCCCACCGCATTACCTTCGGTACGAATCAGCGTAGTGCCATTGATAAAGCCTTCCATCACGGCATCTTGCAAGCGGCTTACCCGCATTTCTTGATTGCTCAATGCCTCTTCCACATGACCAATGCGAATCATATTGGCGTTGGATTGTTTCGCCACGTAATTAGACTCGCGCAGCAGGTTAGCGATATGAGCAGAATGAAGTGACAACTTACTCTGATCGCCCACCAGACGCGAGCTGTGCTCAATGATACGAGCAATGGCTTTCTTATCGCAATGCAACAGGCCATTGTCATGCACCACGCTGGAGATGAAGCGCGCGTATTGCAGTTCAGATTCCGGCGTGCGTTTCATTTCATCTTCAAAATCGGCGGTGACACGGAACAGCTCGCTGAACTCTGGATCGTAGTGTTGTAACAACTGATACGTGCGATAGTCGCCAAACAAAATGATCTTGATGTCGAGCGGAATCGGTTCCGGATCAAGTGACACCGCACCAGTCAACGTCACCTCTTTTTCTAACGAGGTAAAGCTGAGCTGACGAGAACGAAGCGCTCGTTTCAAACCATCCCACACGTACGGCTGCTCAAGCACTTTTTGTGCATCCATCAACAGCACGCCACCATTGGCTTTGTGCAAGCTACCCGCACGAATTAAGGAGAAATCGGTAAATACCGTGCCTTTGAACGTCGCGGTTTCAATCGAACCAAACAAGGTGTGATAGTTTGGTGTCTCTTCGACAACGATTGGAAACTCACCCGTCTTGCGGCTCACCAACACGTTCACTTTGTAGCGGCGCGGCAGTTTCTTATCAAGAGAAGCAGTGGCCACTTCACCTTGCTCACCCGTCTCTTCCAAAAAGATATCGGCGTTTTCGATGATGTCTTTTTGCAGTTCCGTTAAATAAGTTTTGATCTCAGGATATTGTGAATAATCGAGTTTAAGTTGCTTGATAAAGTGCGTAATCACATCGCGAGTCACATCGTCATTGAGCTTTTTGATTTTCTCGCTGTAAGACTCTTCCCACTCCGTTAAGTGGCGCACCATCGAACGAAGGTTCACTTCAAGCTCGTCGATACTGGCACCAAAGTACTCCTGCTCTTTACGGCTTAGGGCATCAAAAGTCTCTTCTGTATGCAGCTCTTCACCGTTCAACGCAACGAACTGATAATCCCCTTGCGTGGTGATGGTCAAACTGATGCCTTTCTCTTTGGCATCTTTGGTAATCCGTTCGAGCTCTTGCTCCTGCTTTTGCACCAATTGGTTTTTTAGCTTATCGGCTCGCGAATAATACATTTCGTTGTCAAACGCGAGAGGCATCGCGTTAACAAGCTTGGTCATTAACTTTTCGATATCGTTGCGAAAACGCACCCCAACACCTTGTGGCAATTTAAGCACTTTAGGTGTACGAATATCTTCAAAGTTCGCGACATAGCACCAATCATAGAGCGCATCCACATCGTGTTGATGGCGGTTTAAGTAGCGCAAAATCATCGTGCGCTTACCCAGTCCATTCTGACCAATGGCGTAGATGTTGTACCCTTTTTCCTTGATTGACATAGCAAACTCAACCGCTTTTTGTGCTCGCTCTTGCCCTACAATCTCGTCAATCGGAGCCAACTCCTTGGTTGACTTACATGGCAGTTGCTCTAACTCAGCTACAGAATAGAGTTGTGCTGCAGATAATCTTTGAATCGCCATCGCTGCCTCCTTGTTTCTTGTTCTTGTCTTTCTTCCCAGTTAGCTCAATCCATTCATCGCTGATATTGAGCTCTCAGGAGGTTCTTTTCTCCACACTACCTCAAGTCTAGTCGGAATTAATAGAATTTTTAGTGACTTATGCAACACGCCAGCGTAAGTGAGCAGAAATGCAGCAATTGTTAATCAATGAAATCAAATGATATAAATTTGCATTTGATAATAATTTTCATTTAAACTTCAAGAATCGCGTTTTAGACAGGAGAGTAACGTGAACATCGAACAATGCTGGATGCGCTTTCTTAAAGCCCAAGAGTTAATGGAACAAGGTCATTGGCCGGAAGCTCATCACTTATTCAGTGAAGTGCTTACTTACTTGCCTACCCATATTCAGGCAGCCGCGCATGACTGTGAACTCAAACCGTGTCAGCTCGTTTGTTTACTCAGCGGATTACGTGACGCCAGTATCATGCAGTCAGAACTGTATAACCGTATGGGGCTCTATCAAGACGCTTTTTCTACCCTCAACAACACCTATGCTCTGTTCCAATTTGTGGCACTGGAGCAAAGTGAACTCATTCAACGTGTGCACTCCATGTTAAGCAAACATTGCGATGATTTGCTCTCGTACATGACGGCATTTTGCCGAGCACAGCGAAATGCGCAATGGATGCTGGAGTTAGATCAAGTCAACCGCGCTCACGCGCAGTTTGCAACGCTACAACTTTTTCATGGTAGCGCTCCACAGCACGCTACTCGCGTCCTTAACTAAGACAAGGAATTACAATGTCATCAAGAACCATTCTTACGGTGAACAACCTCTCGGTCAGTTTTAAGACCAACGATGGAATCGTCGATGCAGTTAAGAATGTTAGCTTCGATCTCCAAGCCGGAGAAACCCTCTCGATTGTTGGTGAATCTGGCTCTGGCAAGTCTGTCTCTTCCAGTGCTTTGATGAAACTGTTACCCAATAACGCGATTGTCCATTCGGAATCATCAATTTTGTTTGAAGGGGAATCGATTCTTGAGAAATCAGAGCAAGCGATGCGCAAGGTCCGAGGCGATCGCATCGGGATGATTTTCCAAGAGCCAATGACGTCACTCAATCCGTTTATGCGTGTGGGCATCCAAGTTGCAGAAGCAATGATGTGTCACCGTAAGGTGACGCAAAAACAGGCCAAACACCGAGTACTCGAGTTGTTCGAACTCGTTCATTTGCCGAATCCGCAACAGGCTTATTCAAAATTCCCTCACGAATTTTCTGGTGGTCAATTGCAACGCATCATGATCGCCATGGCGTTGATCAATGAACCCGAAATTTTGATTGCAGATGAACCCACCACGGCATTAGATGTCACGGTGCAAGCGGAAGTACTTTATCTGATCAAAGAGATTCAAGCCAAGATGGGCATGGCGATTTTGTTCATCACCCATGATCTGGGCGTGGTAAAACACTTTGCCGATCGCGTGCTGGTGATGCGCAAAGGGGAAGTCGTTGAAGAAGGGAGCACACAAGCGTTGTTTGCCAACCCTCAGCACGACTACACCAAGATGCTGATCAATTCGATTCCTAAAGGAAGCAAAGAAGCGGTTGATGAATCTGCCCCGATGCTGCTCAAAGCACAAGACATTCGTGTTAAGTTTCTCGTCAAACCGCACTTTTTACCGAGTCGAAACCAATATTTCGAAGCAGTTAAAGGTATCTCGCTGCAATTAAAGCAAGGCGAAACACTCGGTATCGTCGGTGAGTCGGGTTCTGGAAAATCGACTCTCGGTCGCGCGCTCATCGGTTTGCTGCCTTCCACTGGTGAGATCGAATTTCAAGGTCAATCACTTGCTCAATTGAGCGAAAAAGCACGTTTTGACCTCAAGAAACAAGTACAGATGGTGTTTCAAGACCCATATGGCTCGTTGTCACCGCGTATGACAGTGGGCGAAATCATCACCGAAGCGTTGACGGTTCACCGCCCAGAGCTAAGCAAGCAGCAGCGTATGAGCATGGCACGCGAAGCGCTGAAGGAAGTGCGTTTGGATCCGACGTCGATTAACCGTTATCCACACGAATTTTCCGGTGGCCAACGTCAACGCATTGCGATTGCACGGGCGTTGATCCTCAAACCTGCGTTTATTCTGCTCGATGAACCCACCTCGGCGCTGGATCGCTCTGTTCAGCTTACGGTCATCGACCTGCTTAAAGATCTGCAGAAAAAATACAACATCGGTTATCTATTTATCAGTCATGATCTTTCGGTGGTTAAAGCCTTGTCTGATCGCGTCCTGGTGATGCAAAAAGGTGAAGTGATGGAGCAAGGCAGTGCTGACGATATTTTCCACCAGCCGCAAAGTGACTACACCAAAAAGCTCATCAGCGCGTCGTTTGATCTCGATGAGCCACAGATTGAAGAAGTCGCTTAAGTCGACTCAAACGAGGACCAACTCGCAAGTTCACATTACAACGTCAATGGAAAAAGTAGAACATGGCTGTTCTTTGGCTTGGCCGCCAACCCAATAGTGACTTGGGCTGAAAATAAGAGTCACAAACAAAAATGCCGCGAACATATCGCGGCATTTTTACATCCCTTAGATGAATAAACGGATTACTTTAATGCGGTGATTCCCATATTGAACAACGTAAACGCATAGATATCTGCGGAGAGATCGATCATTTTGCTCATCGGCATACCCGCGCCGTGCCCGGCATTGACATCAATTCGGATCAATACCGGATTCGCGCCTTGGTGCTTCTCTTGCAGCTCGGCAATAAACTTATAAGAGTGCGCAGGCACAACACGATCATCGTGATCGGCCGTGGTCACAAGGGTTGCTGGGTAGGCAGTGCCTTCCTTCACGTTGTGTACCGGAGAGTAGCCTAACAAATACTGGAACATTTCTTCACTTTGCGCCGAGGTGCCGTAGTCGTATTTCCAACCTTCACCAGAGGTGAAAGTGTGGTAGCGCAGCATATCCAACACCCCAACTGCAGGCAGTGCCACTTTGAACAGTTCTGGTCGCTGAGTCATGCAGGCACCAACAAGCAAACCACCATTTGAACCACCACGAATCGCCAAATAGTCCGAACTGGTGTATTGCTGTTCAATTAAATATTCTGCGGCGGCAATGAAGTCATCAAACACATTCTGCTTTTGCAATTGCGTTCCAGCATTGTGCCAAGCCTTACCGTATTCACCGCCACCACGTAAGTTAGCGACCGCGTAAACGCCACCCAACTCAAGCCAGCTGGCTACCATACCTGAAAAGGCAGGCGTCAAACTGACATCGAAGCCACCGTAACCATAGAGAATCGTCGGATTTTTACCGTTGAGTTCAATCCCTTTCTTATAGGAGATGATCATCGGGATCAAGGTGCCATCTTTCGATGGGTAGAACACCTGTTGAGATTCGTATTGGTGACGATCAAACGGCGCTTTAGACTCTTGGAACACCTGCGATTCACCGCTGTTCACATCCAGCGAGAAAATCGTCGGCGGTGTGACGTAATTGGTGAATGTGTAGTAGAGCGTGGTTTGGCTTTTCTTCCCTTCGAGCCCCGTTGCGGTGCCTTCGCCGGGCAGCGTAATTTCTCGAACTTTTTCCCCTTGGTAGCTGTACTGCACGACTTTTGACAGCACATCAACCATGTAGGTCGCAAAAAGATAACCACCTGCCGCAACCACCTCGAGAGGCTGATCTTGCTCGGCGATTAAATCACGCCATTGACCACTTTCAATGTCCACACTCACTACTTTACCGTTTGGCGCATCCAAGTTGGTGTAGAGAAGAAACTCACGATCGGTCGAATCCAGCAAATGCGTATCAGAGTCAACGTGATCCAACAAGGTGTAAATCTGGCGCTCATCACTTTGCAG
Source organism: Vibrio floridensis (assembly GCF_021852965.1). Taxonomy (NCBI): domain Bacteria; kingdom Pseudomonadati; phylum Pseudomonadota; class Gammaproteobacteria; order Vibrionales; family Vibrionaceae; genus Vibrio; species Vibrio floridensis. Next base: position 182,944 of record NZ_JAKGCY010000005.1, read on the forward strand.
ATCGACATAAAACAAGCGGTTACCCGACGTTGACTCGTGGCCACTGATTACCAAGTAGCGATCGTCTTCGCTTGTCTGTCCATAAACGTAGCGATGCAGTTCGCCTTCCGCCTCGCCGAAAACCAACACATCATCGGATTGTGGCGTGCCCAGTTGATGGTAATAGAGTTTGTGCTGTTCTGTTCTGGCTGACAGCTCACTGCCTTGCGGCTTGTCATAACGCGAGTAGTAAAAGCCTTGATTGCCCAACCACGACACACCGGTAAATTTCGCATCGACAATTTCAGGTTCGATTTGCTCACCTGTTTCAGCATCGATCACAAAAATCTTGCGCCAGTCACTTCCCCCTTCAGAAATGGTGTACGCCACCAGCGAGTCATCTTTTGAGAAAAACACGCCAGAAAGTGAGGTCGTGCCATCGTCAGAAAACCCGTTCGGGTCAAGAAATACCTGCGCAGCTTCGTCACCTTTGCGGCGATAGAGGACACTTTGATTTTGTAAGCCGTCATTTTTGTAGAAGTAGGTGTATTCCCCATGCACAAAAGGCTGAGAAGATTTTTCGTAATCTTGACTCGCGGCGATTTGCTCTCTGAGTTGCTGGCGAAAACCAATCTGGCCTAGATAGTCAAATGTGATGGCGTTTTGCCCTGATACCCACTCTGTGGTTTCTGCACTGCGATCGTCTTCTAACCAACGATAGGGATCGGCCACCGCATGGCCGAAGTAATGATCAACAATTGGGTCTTTACGTGTTTTGATGTATTGCATAACGTCCTTGTGACTCTTTGTGTGAAGCACTTTCTATAAAAAGCATGAAGGCCAAATGGCCTTCATGCTTTAGGGTTTGCTTATGGTTGTAATGAGAATAATTTTCACCCCTTAACTTAGGGCTTACTACGCGGTTTTCAAGGTAAAGATTGCAACATTTCTTGAAATGATGACTCAATCGCAATTTATTACTTATCATCAATCAAAGTCAGCGCCTCTCAACATCAGCAACACTCAAAAATAGTGGGAAATGGTCAGGTAACGCTCTCGAATATGTTCAATTAATAAACGCACTTTATTCGGTGGCTGGCGAGTGAACGGATAGACCGCATAGATGCCCAATTTTTTACCAACTTGTTCTGGAAAAATATCCACCAGCTGACCATTACGAAAATCGTGGTACACCAAGCAGCGAGGAACATAGGCAATACCATGGCCACCTAACGCCGCTTTGCGCAAAGCCGTTGCGTTGTCGGTCGAAAAACACCCTGCCACTCGCACAATGTAGTTGCCTTTTTCCCCCTTAAACTCCCACTCTGACGCCCCTGTGGTTTGGTAGGCATACTGCAAACAGTTGTGTTGAGTTAAATCGGAAGGGATTAGCGGTTTACCATGTTTGGCAATGTAAGAAGGAGAAGCGCACACCACCCATTGAGAGTCGAGAATGTGCCTAGCAATCAAGCTGGAATCCTCAAGATAGCCGGTGCGAATGACCAGATCATAGCCGCCTGACACGAGGTCAACAAATCGGTTATCTAACGACATATCGACGGTTAATCCTGGGTGCTGGTTACAAAATTCGGCAACCGCATCCGCCAATATCAAATCTCCCGAAATCGTCGGTACCGACATTTTGATATGGCCACTGACATTCTCTCCAAAGCCTGCAACGGCATCCATAGCCTCCTGAGTGGCTTGCTTCACATTTTTGGCACTATGCAGTAACGCCTTGCCCGCCTCGGTCAGGGTTAATTTTCGCGTTGTTCGATATAATAATTGAGCGCCAATTTCTTCTTCAAGTCGCGCAATTCTTTTGCTAACTACCGAATTTGTAAGGCTATTTTCTTCAGCCACCTTACTAAAGCTGCCCTGTTCAACCACTTGGCTAAATAAGATTAAGTCATCTGCACGCATTGGATTATGTCATTTTTGGAAAGAATGATTTTCATTATTTCCCTATATCAATAAAAAATAAAGGGGTAAATTCACACAGCATTAACAACGGAGTTACAAATCAATACGCTTTACCTGTGTAAAAAACAGGCCCGATGGATATCAAAGATACGACACGACACAAAACCATTATCCCAACTTTCTACTACCTTGTAGTCACGGGCATCATCGGTTTGACACTGATTTACGGTTTGCAGATCACCGATGCACTCATGACACCGTAGATAGCCAGATTCATAACGACAACGAGTGGCAGGTGCAACCTGCCGCCAAACCAATATGGCGTAGCGGTCGCATACCCCGACAACCATAGCGTAGTCACTGCGCTATCCGCTGACCACTACGCCATTCTTTACACGGGAGCACTGCCAATGCGTATTTATCCGGCAAAACCTGACAAAGTTTATTTCTACGCCACTTGCCTCGTCGACATGTTTGACCCAGAAGCAGGGCTCGATGCCATGACACTACTCGAGCAGCAAGGCATTGACGTTATCTTTGTTGAAAAACAAACCTGTTGCGGCCAGCCAGCTTACTCTTCTGGATACGATGAAGAAGCCAAACAAGTTGCCCTCAGCCAAATTGAATTATTTCCGCAAAGCTACCCCGTGATTGTGTTATCGGGATCGTGTGGCGGCATGATGCATCATCATTACCGCCGTCTTTTTAAAGGCGATTCGCAAGAAGCCCAAGTGAGCCAATTCTGTGACCGAGTTTTTGAGCTCACCGAATTTCTCGTCAATGTGTGTCGCGTCAAACTCAATGACCAAGGTCAACCAACCTCAGTGGTGATGCACACTTCCTGCGCGGCTCGTCGGGAAATGAATGTGCATGTCACCGCAACAGAACTGCTTTCACAACTCAATAATGTTGAACTGCGCATGCAAGATTACGAAAGCGAGTGCTGCGGCTTTGGCGGGACATTCTCTGTTCGTCATCCCAACATTTCTCAAGCCATGGTGGAAGACAAAACTCGCCATATCGAGGCCACTGCCGCTGAGACACTCGTTAGCGCAGACTGGGGCTGCTTGCTCAATATCAACGGGGCATTTGAATATCAAGGTAAAGCGATCAAAGGTCGCCACTTGGCCAGTTTTCTACTCGAACGAACTGGGGGGAAAGCCTAATGTCACAAACTCCGCAACAGTTCCATCAGCAAGCCAAAGTCGCACTCGCGGACCCGCAGCTCAGAGCCAATTTCCGTGGTGCGATGGATTATCTGCGCGACAAACGTAAACTCGCCTTTGCCGATCCTGCCGAGGAAAAAGCGATTCGAGATCTGGCGGAAGCCATTCGTCAACGCTGCTTAAGCAAGTTACCGCAACTGCTAGAAAAGCTTGAGTTCAACTGCTATCGCAACGGTATTCATGTCCATTGGGCAGAAAATGCTGACGAAGCCAATAGCATCATTGCCAGCATTGCTAACGCTCATCAGGCGAAAATGATCATCAAAGGTAAATCGATGGTCAGCGAAGAGATTGAGATGAACCATGAGATGGCGAAACTGGGGATTGAGTGCTTAGAGAGTGATATGGGGGAATACATCGTCCAACTCGACGGCGATAAACCTTCCCACATCATCATGCCAGCCATCCACAAAAATAAGCAGGAAGTGAGTGATACCTTCGAGAAAAATCTCGACAACTTCACGCCAACAACCGATGTAGATGCTTTGATTCAAACTGGCCGCCAGCGCTTACGACAAAAATTTCACGATGCCGATATTGGTTTATCTGGCGTCAACTTTGCCGTTGCAGAAACAGGCACCTTGTGTTTGGTGGAGAACGAAGGGAACGGGCGCATGTCCACCACCGTGCCGAATGTGCACATTGCGATTACTGGCATTGAAAAGGTGGTGGAATTTTTGACCGACGTACCGCCGCTCTACAGCGCATTAACCCGTAGTGCGACCGGACAAGCGATTACCACCTATTTCAATATGATTACCTCACCACGTAAAAATGGTGAAAAAGATGGCCCACAAGAAGTGCATTTGGTGCTACTTGATAATGGCCGCTCACAAGCTTATCAAGATGAAGAGTTACGCAAAACGCTGCAATGTATTCGCTGTGGCGCCTGCATGAATCACTGCCCTGTTTACACCAAAATTGGTGGCCATGCCTATGGCACCGTCTATCCCGGCCCTATTGGTAAGATCATCTCTCCTCATTTACTAGGATTGGAAAAAACACAGGATCTTGTTACCGCATCAAGCCTTTGCGGCGCTTGTGGAGAAGTATGCCCGGTACGCATCCCCATTCCTGAAATGTTGCAACGCCTGCGACGAGAAGCGAAAAATGATCCCATGCCAAACCATGCTCCACTTCGCGGCCAAAACGCGGCGCACAGTGGTTTGGAAACGGCAGCAATGAAAGGCTTTGCTTACGCCGCTAGCCATCCCTCGCTCTACCATTCAGGCACGGCCATCGCCAGCAAAATGCGTAACCTACTTCCGGCAAATCTCGGCCCTTGGACACAATGCCGCACTGCGCCAAAACCGGCAGAAAAATCCTTACACCAATTGATGGCAGAAAAACGCAAAAGAGGTGAATCATGAGCCATGCGAAAAACAACATACTCAATCGCCTCAAAGCCGCCAACGCGATTGAAAAAAGTTCTGCGCACTTGAGTTATCAACCATGGGGACACGAACAGAATGTCACTCAGGATGAAAAAGTGCGCCGCTTCATCGCTGCCATGGAAGCCAGCCACGCCGAAATGCACACGATAGAAGCGTCACAACTCGAATCCACCATCGCGCGTATTGTGTCAGACAAAGCATGTCAAACCGCCGCTATTGGCACGGATGGAGAGTACATTCACGCCTTTCGCAACGGACTCACTCAAGTGAAAGTGGTGGAATTTGAACGCCACATTGAAGAATGGAAGAGTGAGCTTTTTAACCAAATCGATGTCGGTATTACTCATGTTTTAGCCGGTATTGCAGACACTGGTGCTTTGGTGTTGTGGCCAAGCGAATATGAGCCAAGAACCTTGTCCTTGGTGCCTCCTAAGCACATCGCCGTGATCAAACAGTCGACTCTCAAGTGCAATTTCCTAGAGGTCATGGTGGAGCAAGAGTGGGCACATCATATGCCGACCAATGCACTGTTGATCTCTGGCCCGTCTAAAACGGCGGATATCCAACAAACTCTGGCCTATGGCGCGCACGGACCAAGTGAACTCGTGGTGCTATTACTTACCGATCAATAAGCGAAAAACGTAACCTCAGCCTCATCGTTGAGGTTTTGTTTCTCAGCCATTGTGACGTTTTCATACAAACATGGCACGATGCTTTAGCCCAAATAGAAAACATCAAGAGCAAATACGTCGCAGCGATGTAAAAACATAAACCGAAAAACGCTGCAAAACAAAGGAAGCAATGATGGTCAATAACTTAGATAACGCCACCTATCAAAAACTGGCTGCGGTGTTTGCTACCCGCATTGAACAAGAGCGGATCATTACCCAAGAGGCCAAACGCTTAGCCTACGGTACCGACGCCAGTTTTTATCGTTTAGTGCCAAAGATCGTCTTACGACTCAAGGATTTGCAAGAAGTCATTTTTGCCATTCAAAGTTGCCGCGAGCTCCACGTTCCCTGCACGTTTCGCGCCGCGGGTACCAGCTTGTCTGGGCAAGCGGTCTCTGACTCTGTGCTCATCACCCTAACCGACGATTGGCGTGGTCATGAGATTGTCGACGATGGCAATAAGATCATTCTTCAACCTGGCGTAATCGGGGCGGATGCCAATCGATACTTGGCCCCTTTTCAGCGCAAAATTGGCCCCGATCCCGCTTCGATTAATACCTGCAAAATCGGCGGCATAGCGGCCAATAATGCCAGTGGCATGTGCTGCGGCACCGCGCAAAACTCTTACCGCACCGTGGACAGTATGAAGATCGTTTTTAGTGATGGCACCATACTGAACACCGCTGATGAAGCCAGCATCGCCGCCTTTAAGCAAAGCCACGCTTCGCTCGTCTCCGGCATCGAAGCGCTTTGCCAACAAGTGGCTGATAATAAAGAATTATCAGATAAAATTAAGCACAAGTATCGTCTTAAAAACACCACAGGTTACGCTCTTAACGCCTTGGTGGATTACCAAGATCCGATTGAAGTCATTGAACACTTGATGATTGGTTCAGAAGGCACCTTAGGTTTTATTGCCGAGATCACCTATAACACCGTCATTGAGCACCCCAATAAAGCCTCGGCGTTGTTGGTCTTTGCGACCATCGAAGAAGCCTGTCGCGCCGTAACGACATTATCCAAATTACCCGTGGCAGCCGTCGAACTGATGGATGGACGCGCACTACGTTCTGTTGCCGACAAAGCGGGCATGCCCAGCTTTATTCCATCGTTGGATCTCGAAGCCGCGGCCATTTTGGTTGAGTCTCATGCAAGTTGCCAAACAACGTTAGATTTACAATGTAAATCTGTTATGGATGCATTGGCAGAGTACACCATCATTGAATCCGTGCCGTTTACCAGCGATGCTGCGACCGTTGCGACACTATGGGGAATTCGCAAAGGCATGTTCCCTGCTGTGGGGGCGGTACGTGAAGTCGGCACCACGGTGATTATCGAAGACGTTGCTTTCCCAGTGGAAAACTTAGCTAACGGCGTGCGTGATTTACAAGCCTTGTTTGATCGTTTCCAATACGGTGAAGCGATCATTTTCGGCCACGCTCTTGAAGGTAACTTGCACTTTGTTTTCACCCAAGGGTTTGACAGCCAAACAGAAATTGACCGCTACGGCAAGTTTATGGATGAGGTTGCGGAGTTGGTTGCGGTCAAATATCAAGGCTCGCTTAAAGCAGAACATGGTACAGGCCGTAACATGGCCCCCTATGTCGAGCTAGAATGGGGCCGTGAGGGCTACCAGTTGATGCAACAGATCAAGACGATTTTCGATCCGCAAGGTCTGCTCAATCCTGGGGTCATCATCAATGATAATCCCCACTCGCATATAGAAAACCTCAAACCCATGCCTGCTGCCGATCCCTTGGTGGATCGCTGCATTGAATGCGGATTTTGTGAACCCGTTTGCCCTTCGAGAACACTGACGCTTTCTCCTCGTCAACGCATCGTGCTCTATCGAGAATTGCAGCGCAGAGAACGGGCAGGTGAAAAATTTCAAGCCAGCGAGTTAGAGAAAGTTTTTGAATATCAAGGTATTGATACCTGCGCAGCAACCGGTTTGTGTGCCGATCGCTGCCCAGTTGGCATTAATACTGGCGATTTGGTGAAAAAGCTTCGCACCGCTAAGTATCAGAAGTTTACCCCCATTGCCAAATGGACTGCGGACCATTTCAGCACCACAACCGCCATTGCCAGAAATGGTCTACGTGCTAACCAGTTAGCGAGTAAGGTGATTGGCGCGCCAACAGTGGGCAAACTCACCAATGGCTTACGCTCACTGACCAAAGGGTCGACACCCATTTGGTATCCAGAGTACCCTACTGCCAATCAACACTCACTTGGTAACAGCGCATTTCCTATCACTGCAACAGAGAAGAAAGTGGTATACATGCCTTCATGCGCCAGCCGTAACATGGGGCAACAGGCAGATGCAACGGATCAACGGCCACTGACAGAGGTGACATTGTCACTTATAAAGAAAGCAGGATACGAAGTGATCATCCCTGCGCAATTGAGCAATCAATGTTGTGGCATGCCATACGACAGCAAAGGAATGAACGAATTAGCAACAAACAAAGCCAAACAGTTGGAAGAAGTACTGTGGCAGGCTAGTCGAGAAGGGATCTATCCTGTGCTGATGGATACCAGCCCTTGTGCCAAACGCAGCATTGAGCAGTTTAGCCAACCAATGGAAGTGCTTGAGCCGACAGGCTTTGTCAGCAAGTATCTCTTACCACATCTCGACATTACCCCACTCAACGAAACCGTCATGTTACACGTCACTTGCAGTTCAAGACGCATGGGGCTGGAAAATGCCATGATAACGTTAGCCAACGCGTGCGCATCCCGCGTCATTGTTCCTGAACATATTCAATGTTGTGGCTGGGCTGGCGATAAAGGATTCACCACCCCAGAACTCAACGCCGCCGCAGTTCATCCGTTAAAAGCGCAAGTGCCCAGTGATTGCCAGCGAGGCTTTAGCAATAGCCGCACGTGTGAAATTGGTTTGTCGCATCACAGTGGCATACCTTATCAATCCATTCTCTACTTGGTTGATGACGCCTCCGCCCCAAAAAGCTAAGCTTGTTTTCCCTCATGGCCCTGTTTAGGGCCATTTTTTGTTGTTCGCAATTTTGTATTGAGGTGGGCATACTAGGCCAAACTGGACACTCAGCAGAGAATACGGGAAAAAACATGACCGAATCGAAGCAACTGATTGCTGAACTAAAAACTCAACTCAAACTGAACGGCGTGCACTATATCGACATCGCTAAGGCCTTAGATCTTAGTGAAGGTTCGGTGAAACGCTTACTGGCAGAAGGCAACAACATCAGCTTGGCGCGTTTGGAACGTATATGCCAGCTTATCGACCTAGAGATGAGTGAGTTATTTAAGCTCGCCTATGCACCAAAACAGGGGTTAACGGCGCTCAGTTATCAGCAGGAAAAAGAGCTGATTGACGACAAAGCACTGCTACTGGTCGCGGTGTGCGTTGTGAATGGCTATACCTTTAAACAGATAGCCGAACAATATCAGTTCAGTGAACCAGATCTAATACAAAAGTGCGCGCAACTCGATCGTCTTGGTATCATCGAACTGCAACCCAACAACCGCTTTAAATTGAAGCTAACCAAGCAGTTCGCCTGGATTGCCGGTGGCCCCATTCAATCGTTTTTCCAGCAGCAAGTGCAACACGCCTTTTTCAACAGCTATTTTTCCGCAGAGGATGAAAAGCTGGTGATGGCAACAGGGCTAATGTCATTACCCAGCAACCAGAAAATGCAACAGAAAATGCAAAAACTGGTCGGCGAGTTCTACGCCGCCTGCCAAAGTGATAACGAACTGGATATCAAAGATCGTCACGGAACATCCTTGGTGCTCGCGATACGCCGCTGGACTTTTCCTCTATTCGCCGAGCGAGAAGCAAACGTGAGCCAGCGTAAAAAGTAACAATAGATCGCATTTCGGGTAACAACATACGTTACTTTTGTTGCTATTATCGCGCCTAAAAGGGATTTGCGGCACTCTGCCTGCCATTGGAACGTAGTAAAGCTACGCACTCATGGAGGCTACAATGTTATTTTCTCGTCGATTTTTCCCTTACTTCTGCACTCAGTGCTTGGGTGCCCTCAACGATAATGTCTATAAGAATGTGTTACTGCTGATGGTCACTTATAGCCAAGTGGAACAGCTTCCACTGCCCATTGACTTATTTGTGAATCTCGCAGCAGGATTATTCATCTTACCTTTCCTTCTTTTTTCAGCTCATGCTGGGCAAGTCGCTGACAATATGGACAAGGCACGATTAATTATGCGCCTAAAACAGATTGAACTGTTGGTGATGGGCTGCGCCGCCATCGCCATTTTAACGCAAAGCTACATCGCGATGCTGATACTGCTCTTTCTCACCGGGACTCAATCTGCCTATTTTGGCCCAGTAAAATACTCCCTGCTTCCACAAGCACTCAAAGCCAACGAATTAGTCAAAGGCAATGCTTGGGTAGAGATGGGCACCTTCGTTTCTATTTTGCTCGGCACACTCACCGCAGGCGTGCTGATTGCGCTAGAAAATGGGCTCTACATTACCGCAGGCTTAGTATTGGTGCTGGCGTTGCTTGGCGTTGTCAGTAGCCAAAAAATGCCCGCACTACCATTGCAAACACCTGCTAAAAAAGTACAGTTCAAACCTATTTCTGGCTTAGTGAGCACGCTAAAGAATGCGCAGAAAAATCGTGGAATCTGGATGGCGATCTTAGCCATCAGTTGGTTTTGGTTTTTAGGCGCCACCTACCTGACTCAGTTCCCCAACTTCGCAAAAACACACCTCTATGCAGATAGCACGGTCGTTTCTGTGTTGCTGGCACTGTTTTCCATTGGCGTCGCTACGGGTTCATGGCTGTGTGAAAAACTCTCTTTTGATCAAGTGGAACTCGGTATTCTGCCTTTTGGCATTGCCGGCCTTACCGTGTTTGGTGGTGACCTACTTTTTGCTCTGCCTAACCCGGCACAGTTTCCATCCGCCTATTGGCAAGCGGCTGATTTCGTCCAGAACGCTCAGCACTGGCGCGTAATTGCGGATCTTTTTATGGTGGGAGTCAGCGGTGGGCTTTTCATCGTTCCACTGTACGCTTTCATTCAATCTCGTGCAGAGGATGGCGAATGTGCGCAAGCTATTGCGGCCAATAACATCATGAACTCGCTATTTATGGTGGCATCCGCAGCACTCTCCATCTTCGTCTTAACTGTGGTAGAGCTGAGCATTGTACAATTGTTCGCCTTGTTGGCACTGATGAACTTGGCCATCGCCATTTATGTTTACCGCCAAGTACCCGAGTTTACCCAGCGATTTATCAGCTATCTTATTAGCCACATCATGTATCGAGTGACAATTAAGGGTCGTAGCGGCATTCCCCAACAAGGAGCAGCGCTGCTGGTTGCGAACCACGTGAGTTACGTTGATGCACTGATCTTAATGGGTATTTCACCACGCCCGATTCGCTTCGTCATGGCAAAAGGCATAGCAGAGATTCCACTACTGAAATATGTGTTCCGCCATGCAGGCGTGATTCCCATCTGCTCGCCGAAAAAATGTGAAAAAACCTATCAAAATGCGTTTAAACAGATTGCTCAAGCCTTAAATAACGGAGAACTCGTTTGTATTTTTCCAGAAGGTCGCCTGACAGCGGACGGCAGCTTGGGCGAGTTTAGACCCGGTGTGGAAACGATTCTCAGAGACAATCCTGTCCCTGTTATTCCCGTTGGACTAGTTGGACTATGGGGATCCTTTTTCAGTCATAAACATGGGCATGCGCTCACCTCTTTGCCACGCCGATTCTGGTCGAAAATCAGCGTTAACGTTGGCGAAGCGATAAAAGGCACAGACGCCAACCGACATCAACTGCAACAAGAGGTACAAAAGTTGGTTGCTGTACCCTGTTCACAGTAAGCCATTATTTTTGATGAGATAATCTAGATATTAGGTCGCCCCAAGTAGCTTGGCATTGCAGGTAGCTTGGGGACAAGGGATGGAGAGTGAAGCGATGAAAATCATTATATTACACGGTTTATATATGCATGGTTTAGTCATGCAACCTCTCAGCTTGCGCCTAAAAAAATTGGGCTATCAAACACAAACGCTCACCTACAACACGGTCAATATTGATGAAGAAAAAGTTTTCCAATCCATAGACAAAGCGCTCAGCACTACGACGGAGAATGTGTTGGTTGGCCATAGTTTGGGAGGCTTGATGATCAAACATTATCTTGCCTCTCGTCGCCCTGCCCTTCAGCAGATCTCACATGTGGTGGCCATTGGCTCGCCGCTCAAAGGCGCTTCCATCGTAACGAAAATTCAAGAGCTTGGTTTAGGTGCGATGCTTGGCAATTCGCCAAAACATGGGCTCAATATGCATGAGGATATTTGGGATTTCCCTCAAAAGCTTGGCAGTATTGCAGGCACGATTCCGTTGGGTGCAAGACCCTTCTTACTGATGGATACACAGACAATGTCTGATGGGACGGTCACGGTGGAGGAGACAAAGATCTCAGGTATGACTGACCATGTTTTGACGAAAAATAGCCATACCAGCATGATATATAGCCGCTATATTCCAGACCAGATTAATCATTTCATACATAACTCTTGTTTTAAAAAAAATGAAAACACTAATTAATCAATCGCTAATTAAACGCATTGGTTAAAATTTATTGAATATATTTATGGAAATTAATATTAATTTTACATATTATCTCACCCGGTTATAAAACAGCGTTCAAAACCAAGATGCTCGGCCAAAGCGGTTAAGGACTAGGCAGTTTATGACTAAAGCATAGAAACCGTATTGTCGACTCTCAACAAAATAATTCACTAAGAGAACATCGACAACCAAGGTCTGCTTATTTGCTCTATGGTTCGCCATCGACAGATAAGCAGACCTTATTAGAACAAAAAATGGAAAGTGAAACTCGACACATTGTCGCTGATGCTATTGAGCCTTACGGTTTGGTTTTTCATCATCTCTCGATATGAATCAGTCGACTAAAAAACTCGAGAGTGGCCAGCTTCTAGTGGCCTTAGTGTCCAAAAAAGAGACCAAACGCGCAAAATTAAAGCAAACAAAATGCGAAATGGCTAGAAATCAAGCAAACGAACTTTTTCCACTTTACATCCCAGATGGTTCCCCCTATTATCTCGGCCCATGGAGAGATGGCTGAGTGGTTGAAAGCACCGGTCTTGAAAACCGGCGTACGTTAATAGCGTACCTAGGGTTCAAATCCCTATCTCTCCGCCACATTGCATTGTTGAGCTAGTGCTGAACAATTTGCCTCGATAGCTCAGTCGGTAGAGCAGAGGATTGAAAATCCTCGTGTCGGTGGTTCGATTCCGCCTCGAGGCACCACTTATTTAAGTTGTGCCAGATACAACAACAGAATAGTTCCTCCTTAGCTCAGTCGGTAGAGCGACGGACTGTTAATCCGCAGGTCGCTGGTTCGAGCCCAGCAGGAGGAGCCACATTATAAAAGCCTCATCGAAAGATGAGGCTTTTTGCTATTCTGCGTATGGGAACTACGACGGAAGCTGAGCAGTTAAGTTATAACTAATCGCAGAAGCAACGAGTTCTTCACAGACTGCATGACCACAACGCTCATCGTTCCACTCTCCATCAACGCCATGACATTTTTCTTCATGACCCAAGTAAACATCAACGCCATTGCTTTGAATGTGGGTATAGAGAGAATGCAGTAAATGATCAATGTTTGTTTTCTCCTCCCAAAGCTGACAATTGCTTTCAGGAATCAACGCATCACCAATAAAGATCGCTTCGCCAATTTTAAAAGTCACATCCGAGGCAGAGTGACAAGGTGTGTTGATCACTTCTAGATCAGACTCACCAAACTCTAGATGCTCTTGATCCATAAGGAAGTGTTCAAACTCATACAACTCTTTAAGAGCTAACTCATCTTTCCAGCAGGCATAGACTTTCTTCGCCCCTTCAGCCACGTTGATGGGCGCTTGTAGCTTCTCGCTCAGGTAGAATGACCCCGTTAAGTGATCGGCATGAATGTGCGTTTCAAAAATCGCCACCACGCTTAAATGGTTATCATGTATGTGCTGCAAAATCTTATCGGCCGATTCAAAACTTATTTGGCCAGTGTTGAGGCAATAGTCCGCCACAGGGTCAATAATAATTGCCTGATTCGTTCCGATATCCGAAACAATATAGCTAATGGTTCCTGAAACAACATGATGAAACTCTTGAATAAGCTGCCCTGCCATTGCGTCCTACTCCAAAACGTTCCGAAGCTACATATTTAGTCTAGAAGAGAGTCGATGACTGGCAAGAAAAATTTGGTTAAATCAAAATCAGCAGAACGCTAAATGGCATGATGCAAATTGTAGAGGAGAGAAGATTCAGATCTACTTCGCTAATAGAACTTGGCATAACCACACTCCACAAGCAGAGAGGAAATAACCTGTATTTGAGTAGCATAATGCACGTGATGATAACGGCGCGCTACTCATTAGCGCCTGATATTGGTTGACACAGCGTTCGATCGTTGCTCGCTCATGCAGATTGTCAAACACTCCCGGTGTCATTTTGACTTCATCAAACAACGATTTGACCAATTGCAGTTTCTCCGGCATGGCAGTTTTTCTTAAGCTAATAAGTTCAAACTGTTCTGCGTATTTCATTGCGATTGCACCTTGCGGCTTGACCTGATCTAGCTCATTCATTAATGACCGCACTTGATGTTTGAGCTCTATGGGAAGCGTCACATCATAGATAAACGGCCTCAACCACAGCCATACTTGTGTGACGATCAATGCAACAAAGATCATGAGTAACGCAATTAATAGAATCTCAATAGCAAAATTATTCATCATTCACTCCTCTTAATCAGCATCACTTCGGTCAGCCACTGTTCAGGAGGCACTTCGCTTCTTCGGTTTAAGAACTTCTCAATACCCATCGGCTTACCTTTGGTTTTTATTCTCTTCGCCTGGGTCAAGGAGGAAGCAAACGACCAAGCATTACCAAGAAACTGATATTCGCCTTTATGCTGAACCGCATATACTGCCATCGATGGCAGCATACCTGCGACAAATTTGCCCTTTGCTTCAACTGGATAAGAGACTGGCATACAAGTAGTGAACTCAAAAATGCCCGTTTTCAACGACATCGAATGGTAGAGATTAAACAGTTCGCCACACACCGGAACGCGATATTCGGCGATGTAATCATGCAGATTGTCGAAATGACGCTGCATCAACTCCCCAACCTGCTCGACTGTCGCGCTGCCTTTTACACCGATGTAATGAACCTGAGGCATAACGCGCTCACCAAGATCCGTTAACTTGCAGTAGACATGTCCGGTTTCAATAGCACTTTTTAGCATCCGTAAACCACGGGTGTAATCCATACCGAGTAATGCACCAAACGTCTGACGGAAAAAGAACATATACCAAGGCAACTTACCTTGAAACTGCCACTCTACCCGAGCCCCTTTTCCTTCAGGAGAGACATTGAAATAGACAGTCGCCTCGCCTTTAAAGGGCTTAAGATAGTGCAGATTGAACACCAACTGATGATCATAAAGGTGCATGAGCTCCATTTTTCCAGCGCCTATCCGTTCTCCTTTCCAAGCATACTGAGCGCCTGGCTGTTGCTGAAAGGTACTAAACGTCACTTCGCTTTTCGGTTCCAAAATCAACCAAGGAGACCATTTGGCCCAAGTGCTAAAGTCACTGATGTAATCGATTACCTTATCGGCATGTTTGTCGATATAAAGACTTCTGCTAACACAAACCCCTGTCATAGCAACACCCATGTAAAATCCCTAGATGTGATTTAAGCAACTCATTGATACTAACGAACTCCCAAACAGAATGAAAGCAAACAGTTATTCACTTTCGATCGCACTATTTGACATATTTAACACTATCGCCACTTACCAAGCTAAACGTCGTTCTAGGAATAACAATTAAATGATAGAAGTCACAATCTAGACTTAAAAACGAGACTTCTCCTGTCGTTCGGAGAATGATTGGACACATTGTTTGCATCCTCTCCAATTTGTTGAGAATACGGACAGGTAAGCGGTGTCATTAGGAGTCTTCATGCGACAAAAAAACCAACAACAAACTCAGTGGTATACACATTGGCGCGCATTTTTAAGCCTGCTGTTGCTAAGTTGCGTTTCCTCCTTCGCTCATGCGTCAAATCGCGCAATGGAAGCGTGGGAATGGATCGAACAAGGCGCACTCGTTGTGGATGTGCGTACACCCGCCGAGTTTCAGCAAAAACACATTGAAGGGGCAGTAAACATCCCTTTAAATGAACTGGCGAAAGGCTTTAGTAAGATCGACAAGGGCCAGCCAATAGTTCTGTACTGCCGCAGTGGTAATCGTTCCGGCCAAGCGTACGATTTCCTCACGCAATCTGGCTACACGCTGCTGTTAAATGGTGGAGGCATTGAAGAAATGCTGGCCGTCAAACCAGAAGAATAATCCATCAAGCAGAAATGAAGAAGGCGCTCAATCCAGAGCGCCTTTTGTGCTTTTTAGCCAGCGAAAAAAGCTAATGCAAACACCACGACCATCATCACTACAATGGTAATGAATAGTGTGGATGGTTTTCCACTACCACCTTTCGGCGCTTGATTACAACATCCCATAAGTCACCTTACTTTTGGATTAACGACTAGAATAGGTATAAACCTTTGCCTTGGGGTAAGGTCAAACGGTAATGCATTAACGTAATCAGCGAAAACAAACCTCCGCCCAACGCGCGAGACCTGCGGTGACTGAGCCGAAGTAGTTGCCGCTGACAACGGGTACATTCGGTAACTCGCTCTCTACAGCTTGGCGTAAGATCGGTGAGCGAGCGGAACCACCCGTCATAAAGATCACATCCGGTTTCACGCCACCTTGTTCCACCGCTTCTTTCACTAGCTCCACCATTTTGCTCTTTGGTGACTCAATTGCTTCAATCATTTCGCTCTGGCTCACATCCACATGTAAGTGTTCCGAAAACAGATTGAGGGCAACTTGATATTGTTCACTATCCGACAAGGCAATTTTTGCCTCTTCAGCCCGTCTGACGATCTGATAACCGAGCGTTTCATGGTAAACCTTGAGCAGGCGCGCCAGTTTCTCTGGCTCTTGGGCTTCTTTGTGCAGCAGCTTCAGCGCCGCTAGATTGGCTCTTCCATAGAAGTCGTTTTGCGCTTGAACGTTGTTAATGGCGATCGGGTTCCAAAACTGCGTCCTGGGCATATCAATACCACTCAGTGCTTTGCTGCCAAACCCAAATGGCGCCATCAGTTGACGAAACGCGAGATAAATATCGAGGTCGTTACCACCAATTCGCTGGCCGGAATGGGCAAGCAAGCTGCCTGCACGCTCGGTTTTTCCACGCCAGCTTGGCCCCATTTCAATCAGAGAGCAGTCAGTCGTGCCCCCGCCAATATCGACCACCAGCACGGTTTTGTCTTGCTGCAGGCTTGCTTCGTACTCTAGACCTGCCGCTACCGGCTCAAATTGAAACTCGATGTGTTTAAAACCAGCACGTGTCGCCGCGCGACGTAAAATGCCTTCGGCCTGATGGTTTGCCTCTTCACCACCTCGCCCATGGAAGTTGACCGGACGGCCAATCACCGCATCACGAATCACCGCTTGCGCCGAATGTTCTGCGTTGGTTTTGATGTTGGCCATCATGGCGCAAACCAGATCTTCGAAGAAGCTCAGTTGCACATCATGCAGGCCAGAGGCGCCAAGAAACGATTTAGGTGATTTAACGTAATAGAGATCCGTTGGGTCTGCCAAATAGCGATCAAGCGCCGCTTGGCCAAACACCACATCTTCAGGGTGCAGCTCAATGCTCTCTTCTCGATTGACGTTGATGGCTCGGCGCAATACCTGTTCACCCACTTTGTCTAGTGGCTTGATATCGCGATGACGAAATAAATGCTCGGAAACCGATTCACGCGTCGGGGCGGAAAGTGTTGAAGGAATATAGTGACTGGATCCTTCAATAGCGAGTAGCTCTGGCTCGCCATCTTGCATTCTCGCCACTGAACAATTCGCTGTTCCATAATCGAAACCAATGTACATAACACCTCCTGCCGAAAAAAGGTCGGCAATGCTAACGCAGCGCCCATCAAATAGCCAGTAAAAGCCAAACAACTGGTAACCAAAGCAAACGTGATTTTTCGCTTGCATTAAGGAGACACCAAGTAATCGATTGCTTTAACAGTCATCGATTATGACTTTATTATCAATAAGATAACGAAATTTATGTGCAACAAGATCCTGTTCACAGTTCCTGCTTTTAGGGAGGGCTTTCCCTCCCCCAACTTGTTTGAGATCAAATTTAACTTCACCATTCCTATGACAAAGTAATAACCAGAAGAGGAATCATTATTAACTAACAACGATGGAGCAATCCAAATGGCAAGTGCATTTTTTATCCCTACCGTGAACCTAATGGGCGCTGGCTGCCTAAAAGACGCAGCAGATAGCGTTAAGGCTCAAGGTTTTACCAAAGGTTTGATTGTTACCGACAAAATCCTAAATCAAATCGGTGTGGTCAAGCAGGTGCAAGACCTTCTTTCTGAGCGTGGTGTGAGTGCAGTCGTGTTCGATGGCACACAGCCAAACCCAACAATCAGTAACGTAAACGCAGGCTTAGAGCTTCTGAAGCAAAACGATTGTGACTTTGTGATCTCGCTAGGTGGCGGTTCTCCGCACGACTGCGCTAAAGGTATCGCCTTAGTGGCTTCAAATGGTGGCACCATTGCAGATTACGAAGGTGTCGACAAATCAGCGAAACCAATGCTACCGCTGATTGCGATTAACACCACCGCAGGTACTGCGTCTGAAATGACTCGCTTCTGCATCATCACCGATGAAGCACGTCATATCAAAATGGCAATCGTTGATAAACACACCACGCCGCTTATCTCTGTGAACGATCCGGAACTGATGTTGGCAAAACCCGCATCACTAACGGCGGCAACAGGTATGGATGCACTGACTCACGCGGTAGAAGCGTACGTTTCTATTGCAGCGACGCCGATTACCGATGCAGTTGCGATCAAAGCGATTGAGCTTATCCAAGCCCACCTTCGTACTGCGGTTGCACACGGTGACGATATTGAAGCGCGTGAGCAAATGGCGTACGCACAGTTCATGGCGGGTATGGCGTTTAACAATGCCTCTCTGGGTTACGTGCATGCGATGGCGCACCAGTTGGGTGGCTTCTACGATCTACCACACGGTGTCTGCAACGCGATCTTGTTGCCACACGTACAACGTTACAACGCACAAGTTTGCCCAGAGCGTCTACGCGATGTCGCGAAAGCAATGGGGGTGAATGTCGAAGGTATGAGCGCAGAGCAAGGAGCAGACGCAGCGATCGAAGCAATTGTACAGCTAGCAAAAGATGTGGGCATTCCAACAGGTATTCGCGAGCTTGGTGCAAAATCAGAAGATATCCCAACCTTGGCTGACAATGCACTCAAAGACGCTTGTGGTTTCACTAACCCGAAACAAGCAACACACGAAGAGATCTCGGCGATTTTTGAAGCAGCAATGTAATCATCTCAAGGTGTTCGAGTTGATATGAACAAAGCGCTCTTCGGAGCGCTTTTCTCATTGTGACATTGACGTTTAAATGGAGTATTCCTAAACAGAGGTCATCATGCTCGAGGCACTAACCAAAACCCGGAATCAAATGAAGTGGTAACCGATCCAACATCAAGTAGAGATAGCTCTTGCCATAATCGGTTAATGTCCAGGCAAAGCCCGCCATGTTAATCATCGCCATCAACCAACTCATCACGAGGAAAGGTGTATTACCCACTTTATGACTCAAAACCACATGAGCAAAGAATGCCCCGGGCCAACCGCCAATCAATGCCAGAACATAAAACAACATTTCTGGTACTCTTGGCTTGCTCTCCTTGGCTGCGGAGACATCAAATGCGCATATCACAAAAGTGACTGCGCTGATAAAGAAATAGTGTAAGACGGCTAATGCCGGATATCTGAACAACCAAATTCCTGCGAAAACAGCAGTGAGAAAAATAATGGCCACCCCAATAGCAAAAGAGAAAACAAACGCTTTTTGTACTGTCACTGCGATAACTTGACCATGCTTGTTACGCTCAACTTCAAAAGTAACCACATCATGCAGCGCCGCTGTGCCAATAACTTCTGCTTTATTGAAATAAACCATTTCTCCTGAACCATCGATTTTTATAAAACCATTACCTTTGTCTTGGCTCCATTGAGCAATTCTTCCTTTGTACGCCATACTTATGCCCCAAAAGTGATTGATTTAACAGAACACAGCTCTCCTAGTGGATAAGTATAGGTCAGAATTCGACGGGTATTGGGTATATACTCAAACTAATCAAGTCAAAGGGATTCCGCCAAAAGGAACGTTGCAATGAAATGGACAAGTCTGTGTTTAGGAACCGTGCTGCTGGGGCTGGTGTCGTTTTCCACTCTAAGTGAGGAATTAAAACTAACGAAAATCGCTTCGGGTTATCAAATTCCTTGGGGAATGGAATTTATCGACAGTGCCAACGCCGTCATTACCGAGAAAAATGGCCGTATTTCGTTGCTCGATGTCACTCAAGGTCAGAAAACCCCACTCTATCAAGTCACCAATGTCGACGACTCAGGTCAAGGCGGCTTGCTTGATGTTGCCTTATCCCCCATCACACGTCAGCAGCTCTATTTTACCTTTTCGAAAGAAGTCGATACTGGCACAACCGTGGTACTGGCCACAGCCCGTTTGCAAGACAAAGCGCTCTCCGACTGGCGAGAGCTGTTTGTCGCGGATGCGGTGTCAACAACCGGTCGCCACTTCGGCAGTCGTATCGCCTTCGACGACAACAATCACCTTTATATCTCCATCGGTGATCGTGGCGTTCGAGACAACGGCCAAGATCCGAGCAACCACGCTGCCACCATTTTGCGCCTGACACTCGATGGAAAAACACCCAGTGACAATCCTTTCATCAACAATAGCGAAGTGAAAAAGGAGATATGGAGCTATGGTCATCGCAATCCGCAAGGGCTGTTTTTCGATGGCAAAACGCAGCAACTCTGGTCTGTTGAACATGGTCCAAGAGGCGGCGATGAGATCAACCTCATCCAAGCCGGAAAGAACTACGGCTGGGCGAAAACCTCCCATGGCAAAGAGTATTGGGGCCCAGTACGCGTCGGCGAAGCAGAATCATTACCGGGCATTGAAGAGCCATATTGGGTCTATATACCATCAATCGCACCGAGCAGTTTGGTTCTGTATCGCGGTGAGCGTTACCCAAGCCTCAACGGCAAGCTGCTTATCGGAGCGTTAAAACTCACCCACGTCAATGTGGTAAGTGTAAAAGACAGCAAACTTGAAGAGATTGGCCGCCTATTTGAAGCGTTAAATGAACGGATTCGTGATATTGCCATCAGCCCTGATGACTATCTGTACTTCACCACTGATAACGGCAACATTTACAAAATCGTTCGGTAATCAAAAAGGATTGCCAACCACAAATACAGTGAAGTCGTGCTTGTTATCTGCGCTTTTCTTCTGATTTTCGAGGCAGATACAAATAATCACCATATAAATTTTCGGGAAAGGGATAAACTGCGATGAGCGCTAATAAAATGGACGCCACATGACACCGATAGCACTAGAAATCAAAAGAATACAAGCAGTAGTGTTTGATTTGGACAACACCCTTGTCAGCTGCGAACTCAATTTCTCACAACTTAGAGCCGAACTAGGTTGCCCGCAAGAGATGGATTTACTCAGCTTTGTGGATGCGATTGAAAACCACGATGTTAGGCAGCAAGCTGCGCAGACCATTTTGGATCGCGAACTTTCCGATGCGCAGCACGCCTCCCCGCTTTCAGGTTGTCACGATTTGCTTCACTATCTCAGAAAAGAAGGCATTCGTACGGCAATTGTGACCCGTAATTGCCTCGAAGCAAGCGAGTTGAAACTGCGCCACACTGGTATTGAAGTAGAGGTACTGTTAACTCGCGAGCACGGTGCACCCAAGCCAGATCCTCAATCGCTCATCACGTTAACGAAGCAATGGCAGTTGTTGCCAGAGCAAATACTGTATGTCGGTGATTATCTTTATGACCTGCAAGCAGCTTTCAATGCGTCAATGCCCTCTTGTTTGGTGACTAATGGTGAAGACAAAGGGTTTTCCAGCCAAGCCTCTTTGTGCGTCGCTACACTGGATGAACTATTGCAAACGTTGCAACAGCAACGTGCTTAACTCTCCACTCACTGCGGTCAACCCAATGCCCGTTTACTGAAAAGAAAAGCGCCATTCCGGCGCTTTTCTTCATTCGATTGATCGTTTAATCCGTTAGATAACGCATTCAGTGGCCATCTCAGCTTTTTGAGTGGCTTTTTCAATCAACTGTTGAAGATTTTTGTCAGCAACTGTTGCCATCACTTTGTCCAATAATGCTTGCGCACTATTTTCTGAAGAAGCACTGACTAGGCAGGAATATGTATTTGCGATTTTTTCCTGCGCACTCAATAGTGCTTGTGGATCGCTCAAGTCCGTTGACATTAAATCTTCCACTGACGCTACGAGTTCTGTCGCTGTCGCGGCGGCTTCACCGAACTGCTCTAGGGTCAAGGTACTAAAATCGAACGATTCAACCTGCTGGCTTATCTCATCTACAGCTTTGTTCGCTGCAAGTTGTGCTTGCTCAATAGCTTTGGATGCATCGTCACACCCCCAAAGAGCAGCCAGCGATACCAACATTACAACCTTACTTTTCATCTGCAAACTCCACTGATATTAGATTTCCATCAAATGCTACTCAAAACCCTCTATAAAACGAATAGAAAATCCGTAAGCATATATTGCTTAAGCCGTTTCGACTTTTTATCGCGGCTAAACAAGATGGCCGCCCGTTGTTCAATCACCATTGCCTTGCGCCACCATGTAGATCTCTCTCGCAATTGCACATCGAAAAATGCCGTTTACCAAGCAAACGTTCTCTGTAAGCTTATAATTCTTCGATAAAAAGTAACGATTAAGGAAACAAAAAATGAAAGCCTCTACTCTGGCGATTGCAACGATAGTCATGCTCACTGGCTGTGCATCAGACCCCTTTGGCCAGCTATCCAATGATCATCAATTGACAAATCAACCCGTAGCAGCAATGCAGATTTTTCCGAGCAACTTCCAAGTAGCGGTTTACTCTGGTACAGAGAAAGATGGCTATTTCGTACCAAATAAAATGATTTATGACGATCAACCACTCTCTGATTTTGCCGTGTTCAATGTAGAGCCCAACCAACTGATCGCAATCTTGGATGTCAAACCAGCCACCAGCAAAGATAAGCGAGACAAATTTTCTATTTGTTACCAAGGCGGTTCGGTTTTAGCCTTCTCTGTTCCGGAAGTCGCTACAGATAACACCTACTACACTGCATACTTTAACTACCGTTATTCATCGGGACGTTTATCAACGGATGTCTACGACAACGCGGAAGAGGTCAGCAAGCAAATTTTTGCCGATGCCTACCCCAACTTGGGGCCTATTGAAGCGTTGCCAGTGAAGCAGCTAAAGGTAAAAGAAGGCTGCTAAATGCAGCCCAAGGTATCGATTAAGTTAAAAGAGCCATTGATCGTGGCTCTTATCTCATTTGCACTAACCGCTAAATCCGCTTACAAACCCTCAGCAGAAAAGCGTGCACTCCTTGCTTGTGATAAGCTGCAGTGCGTTTGCGACATCAACTCCGCCAAGGTAATCGCCGGATTTTCCATCACCAAACGCTGTAATTTGTCTTCCAGCGGTTCCAGCTTCTCGCTGTGTGAAGCCAACGCCAATTGCATTTTTTTGAGCAAGTAGCTGGCCGAGTTTTCTTCCAAGCGCCTTACTTGGTCATAAAACGCCTGCAGTGCTAAGGCTTCGCCAGCAATTTGCCAATGGCGAGATCGACGAACGCGCTTAAGTTCACAACCATGATCCGCGGCCACGCTTTTCAAGTGCTTTGTCGTCTCCCCACCAATACGATGAATCAAGGACGGCAAAGCAATCACAATGATAGTGTCTGCTGTTTGCTTTATTCTCACTGTTATTCTTCACTGTCCTTCACAATGTCATCATTCGACGTCAGTTGATAACGCACATGGCCTTGCTCACCGAGAGTAAAAATCCAGACACTATTGTCCGATTCAAATCGATATTGATTTTCGCTCTCTAAAGGCTGTAGCTGGCTAAGAAACTGCGCCATCTCTTTCTCTGCAATGACAAACGAACCTTGAGAGGTGTTGTTGTCCAGATCATTCGCCACCTCAATTTGCGTGGTCGACACAGGCAGAACATCTGGCAGCCACCCTCTTTCAAAGAGTTGAT
Source organism: Vibrio floridensis (assembly GCF_021852965.1). NCBI lineage: Bacteria > Pseudomonadati > Pseudomonadota > Gammaproteobacteria > Vibrionales > Vibrionaceae > Vibrio > Vibrio floridensis. Next base: position 206,429 of record NZ_JAKGCY010000005.1, read on the forward strand.
CCGCTTGAGCCTGTTGGTAATTATCATAGTGGCTTTGAACTATATCAGAGCATCCCGCTAAAACGAGGAGCAAAAGAAGAAAACGCGCTTTCATCGGTCTATCCATTTATTTCAGTGATAACAAGCGAGCAAAAATCGCCAAAACATTCAGCGAAATTGTATAAGAAAAACGACTTGGCGTTTGTACCGCTCTGTCAAAGATTGGTAAGAACTAAACTGCTTTTTTCTATTGGTAATAAGGCGTACAGTGCCAACGCATTTAAAAACAATGAGGAAGATTAGCATGGCACTATTGTGTGAAACCGAGCGTTTGATTGTTCGCCATTTTGAGCTGAGTGACAGCGATTTCATCATCCAACTGCTCAACCAAGCGTCGTTTATTCGCTACATTGCTGATAAAAACGTGCGCACCACCGAAGCTGCGATTCAATACCTCACCAACGGCCCCATCGCCAGCTACCAACACTACGGCTTTGGTTTAAGCATGGTGGCGCTCAAAGCGTGTGGCACGCCTGTTGGTATGTGCGGCGTGCTAAAACGACCAGAGTTGGAACACCCAGATCTCGGCTACGCGTTTTTAGAAAAACATTGGCGCCAAGGCTATGCAGAAGAAGCCGCCAAAGCAGTATTGGCAAACGCTTTTGAACGTTATCAGTTGGAGCAGATTTTGGCCGTCACGCTACCAGACAACCAAGCCTCCAATGGATTATTGCAAAAACTCGGCTTTAGCCAACTTGGCACCAAAGAACTCTATGGCATGCAGAATAATTTGTACGGTATTGTGGGGTAGCAGATCACGCCAAGCCACACCTTTACTACCATTTCACCTTATCTATCACGATAGCTCCGTCGAACTCTGACTGGCAAAATGACGACCAACAGCAAGTTAAGTGAATTTCGCCGAACGTTTTTCCGCAGATAATGTAAAAACGTTCTTATACTAAAAAGAAAGAGTTGCGCTTCACTCTTCGAACATCACACAGGTGTAATGGCGCGAAATGACCTTACGAAAATTCGCTCGCCTGATTATATTGAGTTCAACTTCTGAACAACGGTAACAAACGATGCGTTTTTTTTCTCAAACCTTCGTTTCCACCTTTTAATCAATGTTAACTAACTGGAATTTTGTGATGAAACCAATAAAACAGTTTGTAAAAAAAGCGTCAGTGATAAGCCTAAGTCTTCTTTCTCCTTTTGCACTTGCCGCGAGCTACGATACCGTCATCCTAAATGGTAGAGTCATTGACCCAGAAACCAAATTTGATGCCATTGCCAATATCGGTATCAAGGATAACCAAATTGTCACCATCACGACGGATGCCATCAGCGGCGATAAAACCATTGATGCCACTGGAAAAGTGGTAGCCCCAGGTTTTATTGATGTTCACGCCCACGGGCAGAATATTGGTGACTATCGCATGCAAGCGATGCAAGGGGTCACCACCATGTTGGAGTTAGAATCCGGCGTGCTACCCATTTCCAGTTGGTATGATGAGCAAGGCAAGAAGGGATTACCATTGAACTATGGCGCCGCAGCAGGCTGGACATATGCTCGAATCGCAACCTTTAGTGGTACCCAACCTGAAGCCACCGCGGACTATTTTCAAAAAGCGCAATCACGCAACGATTGGAAGATGGATATCGCAACCCCTGAGCAACAAGAGAAGATTCTTAAGCTGATCGAGCAAGGATTGGATGAAGGAGGCTTAGGCATCGGTATTAATGCTGGCTATGCACCAGGCCATGGACAAAAAGAGTATTACGCCCTAGCGGAGCTTGCCGCGCAACGAGATGTGGCAACCTATACACACGTTCGCTATGCCAGTAATGCCGAGCCACAAAGCTCTTTTGAAGCGGTAAAAGAACTCATCGGTAATGCGGCGATTACAGGGGCTCATATGCATTTGTGCCACATTAATAGCACATCACTCAAGGACATCGATACCATTTTACCTATGGTCGAGAAAGCCAAAGAACAAGGGATTAATGTTACGGTAGGCGCTTATCCCTACGGTGCAGCAAGTACGGTTGTTGGCGCGGCGATGTTCCAAGGTGAAGGGTGGCGTGAGCGAATGGGCTCGACTGCAGAAAACTTCCAGCTTGGCAAAGAGCGTATGTCTGAAAAACAATTGGCTGACTATCAAGCGAACAATCCGGGAACCTTTATTGTTTGGCACTTCCTAGATGAGAATAACCCAGAAGATCTGGCGAAACTGGATGCGTCAATTTTAAGCCCAGATGTACTCATCGAATCCGATGAAATGTTCTGGATGCACATGGATGAAGAAGGGCATGTAGACAACTATGCTGGAGATGAATGGCCGCTACCAAAAGATTTGTTCTCTCACCCTCGTTCGAATGGTACTTTTGCCAAAGTGTTGCGTGTGTATGTCAGAGAGCGTGCGTTGCTTTCGATGTCAGAAGCCATTCGTAAGATGACCCTAATGCCTGCGCAGCTGCTCGAAGATTTCGTTCCGCAGATGAAAAATAAAGGCCGAATTCAACCTAATATGGATGCCGACATTGTTGTCTTTGACCCAGAAACCATCTCTGATGTCGGTACTTACCAAGATCCAAACCACCCTGCAGTAGGTGTACATTGGTTGCTGGTCAACGGTGAAATCGTGGTGAACAATAGCGAATTAGACACGACAGTGAAAGCCGGTAAAGCGATTCGCCGTACAAAAAAATAATCCAACAATGTAACCAAAGAGAGTCGAAAGCGCGTAGTTCATACTACGCGCTTTCTTTATTGCGGGTACGATACTGCGCTGGAGTAACACCAGTCCAACGACGAAAAGCACGATTAAAGTTAGACAGATCGTTATAACCACAACACCACGCCACTTCTTCCGAGGTCATCTTTTCTTGCAAAAGCTGTTTTGCCGTCTCGACCCTCGCCTCATCCCGAAGTGCTTTTAATGACAGGCCCTTCTCCGCCAGTTTTCGCTGCAACGTTCGTGAGGACATATGAAGAAAACCAGCAAACCAATCGACAGTAAACCACGGCAATATTGCGTACGTATGGGACAAACGCTTAATTCGCTCCACCCAATCAACCTCATTTGTCGTCAATGAAATGGGTTGATACTCCTTATCAAGCTCGATCTTAATAGCACCGAACGGATGTTCAAAACTGAAGCGTGTATTGGAGAACTCAAAAGGAAGTCCTTGTGCCAGGTGTTTCGAAAAGCTCATATAGACGTGCTCTGGAACCCATTCTTTACCCAAAAATAGGCGACACATTGAGAGCAAAGCGTATGAACGATACCACTCTGTTTGATCAAAACCGAGCGTCGAAGGATGATAGGCGCCACGATGGCAGAGATACCAATCCCCATGAATTTGCTCCACCCAAATAACCACGTGGCTGCTCAGCTCTGGGATCATTTGTATCACGGTTTCTATCGCTTGCGACAAATCACCACAACGGCGGATATTGCTCTCTAGAGAAGGCGAGATTTGAGATAAAGTAATCAGCTTCCCTACTTCCAATCCGACTTTCTTATTCGAGTGTCGAACCATCGCCATAAGAAACGACATTAACTGTTGAGAAGAGAGCCACACTTGGCGAGACTCGATATCATGTGGAATTTGATATTGATCGGCGACCGCTTTCCAGTCAATGCTGTTTTTCTCAAAATACCGGATAAATGGCAGCAAATTGCTCGAGCTGGTCGTATTAATGTTGTGCGACATGATTGCTCATCCTTGGCGTAAACTGACCTAATGGTAGAAGATTTACAGCCAATCTTCAAATCGCTAAAAGCTCTGCAGAGAAAGAGAATGTCGTAGACCACGGCATTGAAAAGGTATTGCGGAAGTCATCAGTGTGTCTTCACCTGTGCGATAGCAAAAACAACACAGGAGTTAAGAGATCAGAAATTAAGTGGGAGTGAGGGTGAAAGGGATCGCTAACAAGAAGAAAACAACATGGGAAGCATCCTTGCTTCGGGGAAAATCAGAAAGATTAGAAATACACTTTGTAGAAGGCCCACGCAACCGTGTCATCGATGTGGATCGTTTTCTGACTCGATTCCATCTGACCATAAGTGTTCTCAAGTTTAAACTGCCCCCAGCGTTTACCATCTGCAGAAAGCGGGGTACCGAGTGTTAACGACGTCTTCAAGGTTGATGTTTCTATGCTGCCGTCCATGTAGGTGTATTCTGGCGAGAACATGAGATAGGTACCATCCGCACCTGGCTTCCAAGAAAGGTACCCAGCTGCCATCCCCCCCATGATATCGCTATCGTTTTCTCCCATCATTCTACTGAAATTTTCGTCATACTGACCCGCCAAAGCTCCGACACGGCCAAACATCACAACATCTTTCACACCGGGGTTAAACATCACAACGGCACCGGCTGCGAGAGTGGTAAAGTTTGCATTATCAATAAGATCGAGAGAAGCTGCCACTCGTGGAACGTGAGGATAAGGTAAGTTAAATACATGAAAATACTGTAGACGGCTATCTTTGTATTTTCCTTCTTGGTCCATGGTGCCTTCCAACGTTCCCATGGCCATCTGGCCGTTATCAAGACCAAAACCCAGCGAAGCCGACAACTTTACATCCCCTTGGTTATTCATGCCGATGTATCCAGAGGTGCTCACCGCTGTCAGATCTGAAGGATCGACTTTTGGTTCATGATCATCATTGGCGTAAGCCGTTGAAACACACAACGCCAAGACTGATGCTGTAAAAAGATGGCTCGCAAAACGTTTCATAAAGTTCTCCTGTATCAAAACTGTGGAGAACTATAAGGGGACTTACAATCAAACATTAGGTCATTTCGCGCCAATCTGAGAGTCATTTTACGCCAAAAACTCACCGACCAATTTGATTCTTGTCTGCGCTAACCTTTCCTTTTGTTCTTACAAGAAGCAATCGCTCATCACTTCGCGATCCTTTTCCTTAAACCAATTCGGCTATGCCCTGCTGGGAAATCATCAAAGCGCGTGAATTCTTCAAACCCCAAGCTTTGATAAAACTGTGGAGCCTGCCAACTTTGTGTCCAGAGCCACAAACCAGATAACGAATGTTGTTTCGCGTACTCCTCTGCTTGAGCCATCAGCTTTTTGCCCATTCCCGTGCCTCGGCATACCTCATCAACCCAAAGCTCATCAATGTAGAGCCAATCCCAGAGTAAGTCTGCCGTTAACGCAGCGATGAGGTTGCCCTGCTCATCCTCCACCGTCCAATTAAAACGTTCTTTTTGGTAAGGTGGTGCCAATTGCGTTTCACTGTGAGACTCAAACCCAGCACTGAGTTGACGCTGCTTACCCTCACCTAAAGGACCTGTCGTAAAATCAATCTTCATCTTTTCCTCGTATCTGCTTACCCCGTTATGCTGAGCGCAGAGTATCGCACGGCAGCCGATGAAACTTTTAATTTTATCTACATGATTGACACTTGGAGAATCAGTTAGGTCATATTGCAGCAACAGGCCTATCTAGACCAACTCGTACCAGAGTTCCACCCCAATCAGCGCTACCACGAAAGTAAGTCAAATCCTCCATGATACCTTCAGTGAACCATCATAGATCTACCCTGAAGTGCATTCATCACTAGCGCTCCTGCCCCGTTAGAGCGATAATCCCGCCCTTTGTGAGCACCCAACTCAACGATAGCAATACAGAAGTAGAAAGACAGCGATGACAACTGAGCCAACAGTCATAATTGGACTGCACAATCCCAAAAGCCCCACCAATGTCGGCGCAGTGATGCGCGCGGCAGGTTGCTACAACGCCACTCAGGTGCGCTACAACGGTACCCGTTATAGCCGAGCAGCAAGGTTTCAGACCGATACACAAAATAGCCATGAGCGGATTGATTTACTGGAGATGGAAGACCTCACCGCCAGCCTTGACGGCGATGTCGAGATTGTTTGTGTCGAATTGGTGGTCGGCGCCACTGCACTGCCGCATTTCGCCCATCCTGAAAAAGCCATTTATCTGTTTGGCCCGGAAGATGGTTCACTGCCGCAAGAGGTGGTCGACAAAGCACATCATGTTGTTTACATTCCCACTCACGGCTGCATGAATCTCGCCGCGACAGTCAATGTGGTGATGTACGATCGCTTAGCAAAAACACTCGACTCGATAGACGACCACGCGCAAGTTATCGCCAACCGCGATAACAAAAACCGTTTACGAGTTAAAGAAATCTGCGATTAGAAAACAAGTTTTACCAAGCTCTCGTGTGATAGGGTGTCACGACTTACTGACCAAATTTTGGACGATAAAAGAGCAGTAAAAAGCGGCGCGATTTTTAAATCGCGCCGCATTGAAGCTAACTATATGCAGAAGCCAATCACAAAACCTTCACTGTGTTAAGGCGCAACGAGTTTAGCTAAAAATGCACTGGCTCCAGCTTTTTGGCCCGCTAACCAGACACTTCCATCGTCTGCTTTCATTAGCCCACTAAAACGCTCGAGATCTGTAGGCGCAAAGTACTCTGCAATCACCTCGTTATTCGGCGTCGCTTCGGTGAGATAAATGAGGCAATCACTGTAACAACTTTCTTTCGATTCTTCAGCGTATAGAAAGTTTCCGTTGTCTAACTTAACAACGCCCACCAATACGCGATAAGCATTATTGCTCTCGGTATACCACACAGGCTTAGGAACCGTTTGCTGCGCAGCCAAGTCCGTAGCTGTATCGATCGTGGTTGGAATTCGCTCCCCACAGCTGGTGTATAAGACGTTGTCATAGCTAAACATACGTTTGCAGGCGTCCATTTCTACAGGACTATAAGCTAAGGTTTTAACCGGATCCGATGTCAGATCGTTATTGGTAAAGCGTTCAACGAGTACTCTATTATTTTCACCCAGGGTACCGTTGTCATACCGTACATAGACGCTTCCATTACTCGCGGCCATACTCAGCGGTAAATAGCTTGCGTTAGCAAAATTGGCTTGACGCAATATGCTACCTGAAGTGATATCCACTTCATAGACGAGACGGTGATCTTGAATAAACAAGGTATCACCAGCCAAGGCAATATGACTTCCCAAAATAGCATCAATGGCAACAGGCACTGATGTAATCACTGACGCTCTCGGATCCACAAGGTTAGGTTGCATCGTTTTTACGAAGTAATCCTTGTACACATTTCCGCCATAACCAATCACAAAAATGATTTCACCGGTTGCTTCATCAATAAAGACATCACTCGTCTCATTGTCTGCTTCGTTGTTAATAGGAATCGTGATCGTCGGGCTGCCATCAACTGGCACGATATTGATTTCAGGGCTGCCATAAAGGTTACTCAACACCACGATCGCATTATAGTAGCTGCTGTATTTAACCTGATTTGGCCAACTCGATATGTAGCTGACAGCCTTAGCATCGCTGTATGTCGCCGTCGGTATTGTGGTCGCAACATAGCTTACGTCTATTGCTACATTGTCCACGCAACCCTTTGTTCCACAGAGCTCCATCGTATATCGATGCCCTGCATTCAATTCAGCATCGGTCCTTGAACTAAAACTGTCTTCTTTTACATTGCATATCGCCTTATCTCTCGCGTCATTGTATGTGCAATAGTTCTTCGACCAACCATCTTGACTAGTAAACGAAACAAGGTTGGATGAGTTTTGGCTAACACCCGTCACTGGGATTTCGATGACATATTCAGTGTCGGTTGGCGCGTCTCTTCGCGCTGTCACTTCAACCGATGTATTTACTGATTTGCTGATAGAAGGTGTCGTTATGTCAAACTTGACCTGGACATCTGTTGGCGAGCCGACGACTTGCTTGGAACAACTTTGGTCATAGCAAAAGTACAAAGTAAGCCGTTCAGAAAATTCACTTGCCGCGTTGTTAAAAACGATCCCAGCATGTGGTGTTGACCCTATGAGATCGAGGTAAACATCACTAACATTTGTTGATTCAGCTTTGTCACTGCGTACGTATAAATAAATAACTTGCGTGGAACCGGGCAGCGTGACATTGAGGGGTATGTCGAGCCAATAGTGTGAATTCGACCCATCAGTGGTTATGGAAAAGCTTGTCTGTTCCACCGTGATTTTTCCGCCCGTATCTCCGGCTAAGTTGGAACCATCACTGCCTCCACCACCACCGCCGCCACAACCAGAAAGTGCTGCAATTAGCACTGATAATCCCCAAAAATGTTTCATGATTAATTCCTCGGATCATTAACTTAGCCAAAGAATGTACTGAAACACGCATGCACCACAATGAAATGACGTAATCGCAACTAATAGTGTCGAAGCACTTCACATCACAGAGGAAAAAATTACGAATAAAGAGGAGGTTACATGTTAAAAAACCTCATCTCTCAATTTTCTGACAAAAAAGAGCCGCAAAAAGCGGCTCTAGATAGTTTGTAATTTTCGAAGTGTCGGCTTACTTCTCTTTACCAAACACGTTGTTTTCTTGCTCGAGAACGCGGATGAACGTGGTGCGTTTGGTTAGCTCACGAAGCTCCGCTGCGCCTACGTAAGTACAGGTTGAGCGCACGCCACCAAGGATATCTTGAATGGTGCCGTGAACACTGCCACGGTAAGGCAATAGTACGGTTTTTCCTTCCGCAGCGCGGTAGCCTGCAACCCCACCGGAATGCTTGTCCATCGCGCTCTTTGATGACATGCCATAGAATTTCATGTAGCTTTCGCCGTCTTTTAGCACGATTTCACCGCCTGATTCTTCGTGGCCAGCGAGCATGCCGCCTAGCATCACGAAATCTGCACCGCCGCCGAAGGCTTTCGCTACATCGCCAGCACACGCACAACCACCGTCACCGATAATACGGCCACCAAGACCGTGCGCGGCGTCTGCACACTCAATGATGGCAGAAAGCTGAGGATAACCAACGCCTGTTTTCACGCGAGTAGTACATACTGAACCTGGGCCGATACCCACTTTAACGATGTCTGCGCCAGCAAGGATCAACTCTTCCACCATATCGCCAGTAACGACGTTACCTGCTGAGATCACTTTGTCTGGGAACGCAGCGCGAACTTGCTGAACATATTGTACTAGGTGCTCTGAATAGCCGTTGGCGATATCGATACAGATGAAAATCAGCTCATCGGAAAGCGCCATGACATCTTTGGTTTTTTGGAAGTCAGCTTCCGATGTGCCGGTTGAAACCATCACTTTGTTCAAGGTTTCGCTGTCAGCGTCTTTGACGAAATCGGTCCAATCTTGAACGGTGTAGTGTTTGTGGATGGCGGTCATTACACCATGCTGAGAAAGTGCCTTCGCCATTTCGAAGCTGCCCACAGAGTCCATATTGGCGGCGATGACAGGCACGCCAGACCATTGACGACCACTATGTTTGAATGTAAACTCGCGGGTTAAATTTACTTGAGAACGGCTTTTCAGGGTAGAACGTTTCGGGCGAAACAGGACATCTTTAAAACCTAACTTAAGTTCTTGTTCGATACGCATTGTGTAATTCCTTGATTCATAACTTGTATGTGTCATCGCAGAGTGCGTAGTAACCAAGTTGGCAGACGAGGTTACTGTTCTTCGGACACAAAAAAACCGGAGCGTTGGCAGACGCTCCGGTTTTCAGCATTATAGGTCGCGATTTTTTTTCGACAAGTCTGATTTTTTAAATTTTTTTGTGCTACCATCGCAGAGATTCCATACCCACTCCCCTTGATTTCTCTCTTAATTTCTTTTTTATCTTTTAATTCATACCGTTAGTTAAGAAACCGTTCGCAAACGCTTGCGCAATGCTTTGGCTATTTGTTCACCCATGTCCGTTTTTTTCTCAAGATGTGACCTAAACGAGGTGGTCGCTGCCTATCAACCTTCTCACTTTTTTGTTAACCCTCCTAAACTTTTACTATGAAAAGCGGACTGTTTTTTGCTTAGTAAGGTATTAAGGAATAAACAAGGAACACGTTTGCCGCTCGGCAATTGAACAACAAAGGCAGTGTCGACTATGAAAAAACTCTCTGTAATTACGCTGACATTTTTGACTGCGCTTCCTTCTGCGGTCTATGCAAAAGGGGAAGTGGGTACCATGTACACTAACGTCGGCGCGACAATGGTGAACAATGGCAATCAACAAGAGCTCGCTTATTTTTTCCAAGTGGGTTACAACCATCGCATTACCGATTTCCTTTCTGCTGATGTGAGTTACAAAAAGGTGGAGACGGTCAACGGCAGTGTGGCGGCAAACTCAAAAGATTTTGTACAAACTTATGATGCTTATGGTTTGGGTTTAAGAGTCGATCAACACCTAGGCCCGCTGAGTGTTTACGGTAAGGCCGGGGCAAGTTATATCCAGTCAGAGCTTACCAAGTGGAATGCAATCACATCGACTGAGCAAACCACTACCGATGACAGCTTTAAACCTTATGCCAGTGCAGGGGTGAGCTTAGCCTCCCCATTTGACCAACGCTTAACGCTAGATGCTGCTGTCACTTACCAGATGCTACCGAATGATGAGCATGCAACCTCCGTCAGTGCGGGTGTTCGCTACTCCTTTTAGTCGCCAAAAGTAAGCGGCGATTTCTATTGTGAATAGTAAACTTCAAACACATGATGGGCAGGAAAAAACAATGCCAGCGATGGCGCTGGCATTGGTTGTTTACAGCGGGTTGATGCTACTTGTTATTACACGGGTTGGCATAGCTTGCAACCAGGTGATGCTGTGCTCCTTCCGGAAGCTGCTCAAGCTTCGATTTTAAAGACGCACGCACCGCTGGGGCTATCGAGTCATCATCATGACCAGCTGCTAGCTTATTGATCGGGTAAAGATGGTAGTTAGCATGGATTTGTCGGTCAATCTCTTCCGCTAACGCTTCTGGTGTCTCAAAATCACTGTCGATTAGATCACCAAACGCAACCTGCACACGACCTTTGTAGCCAACAATGCCTTGAATAATGCTTTCAATATCCTCAAATTCGCCTTTTTTATAGCTACCATTGCTCGCTTTTTCAAACAGCTCTTTCGCTTTGGCAATATCACAAGGATCATTTTCATACGAAATGGAAACAGGCACGATTTTGAGCGACTTCATGTAGTCTGCGAAGCTCACTTTTTGCTTGCGCCCTTCGACATGGAACATTTTCAAAATCGCTGGGTCAGTAAAATCATTACCATCCTTTGCTCGTCCTTCTTTTTGCGCAATCCAAATCGAGTTCCCTGTTTCAAGCGAATGCTTGATATAGGAAGAAAGTTGTCCAAGCACTTTCATCATTTCTCGTGGCGCTTTGACTGAACGTTTGACTATAAAGCTCTTGTTGAGCTTCATTAGCTCTGTTGCACAAGGTTTTTTTAGCAGATTGTCACCAATCGCGATACGCACTGTCTTGTGACCATGAGTGAACAAGCCATAGTTCACGAGCGCTGGGTCCATTGCGATATCACGGTGATTACAGATAAACAAATAGGCGCTCTGTTTATCTAGCTTCTCTAAACCGGTATAAGTTACCCCATCTGTTGTTGTTTTAAGTGTCTGTTCAAGATACTTCTTTACCACCTGCTGGATCGCTTCTACCGAATCTAGGCTGCGCCATTTTCTTCTGAGATAGAATTTAAGGAATGGTGCGACAAGCCCCCTGAACCACGAAGCACTGTTGGGATAACGATGTTGTAATATTGCACTGATAAATTCATCATCGTGCACCAAACGTTCCAGTGCAGCAGGAATCTCGTCATCGTTGTAAGGGCGAATCTCTTTATAAGGATCAATGTTGTCTGTCATTATTTTTGTCATGTTGAAAAAAACTGGCACATTCTACGCATTGTTCGCGATACTCGCAGCTAACTTAGCCTTTGTTTTAACAAGGTCATACCAGTGAACTCACAAATATGACAAATTGTGCCTCAATTCTTTCCCTTTCTACGCAAGATAGCCCATATCCTTCTCGCAATAGTTGGCTTTTGCGACGCTAGGCGGTAACCTTAGCGCCCCAAGATTTGAGGTACCCTACATGAACTACGCGATTGAGTTTAAACGCGAGACTTTTAGCCATTTAACTGCAATGGCGAGAAAACGCTCCTTAAAACACAAGTGGTTGCTTGTCCGCTCTGGTTTAGCATTAATCAAAATGGGCAAACACGAATTTGGCCTAGAAACGGGTCAATCATTCTGGATTCCTCAAAACAGCCTGTGTTCACTTACCCTACTGCCAGGCTCAACTCTTGATGGCTGCTCTATTTCGCTCCGTGTCGGTGAAAGATTCCCACAAAGCGCTGGATATATTACGTTGTCCCCCTTGGCTCTTGCACTTTTCGATGAACTCCCTAAACATCCAGCGCGCAGTGACGCACAGTTGGAGATACTCGCGGTATTGAAACGTGAAGCACTGCAGTTAAAGCCTGTGTTTGAACACACCCCACTCAGCGACAAACTAAGTGGTTGGACGCCCAATTCAGAAGCTCTTGATAAGGAACTGCATCTCGCATTATTAGCCAGAGAAGCACAAAAACGAGCTTTGTCGGGAGGAAAGAAAGCACAGATCGTCGAGGATCTCTTTGATGGAAATGAAGGACAATGCGACCTCATTTGCCAAATGCTGCTAGGGCAAATTCTCTAATGCCCAGTTGAAAACAAAGACGCCAGCATTGAGCTGGCGTCTTTGTATGAAATCAAGTGTCTAAAATGGGACTTCTATCTGCATCATGAGATCCGCTTCTTGGGCATCATGCCAACGATAGTCAAAACGCATTCTCGGCTCCCCCGCCTTTTTATCGCCAAAGCCTAAGCTAAACATCACACCATGGCTCTTGAGCCACTCTTCTGTGGTCATTTTTGCAACTTGATTTTCTAACTCATCGGGTAACCAAAAACCAAGGCCAAAATGTTTATCGGAGAGATTTTGTGATAGTACTGGGTTGTCTTTAGGCTTCATAGCCCATTCATCCCAATAATCCTGACGCGATTCTACTTTTTCTTTATTCCACCAAGCTATTGCGTTATCTCGCAAAAAGCTTAATTTCTCTTCTAAGGTAGTACACACTTCAAATTCGTTGTCTGGCAGCATAATTGAACGCTCTTCCAGCAACGCACACGACGCAGCCGCTTGCCCGGCAAACAGCATTGATACGAAGCAACATAGGAGTGTTTTCTTAAGCATACTAGTCAGACCTCTTAGAACTAAGGAATTGTCTTATAGAACTGTTTATCGATCAATAATTTTCTCACGCTAGGTGTGGTTAAATGGGATATATCCCCATCCAGATCAATAGCTGTCCGAATATCTGTGCTTCGGATGAACACTTTTTCTGGACAGGCCATTACCGACCAAGTTTGTAAAATGTCTTCCGCACGGTAGAAATGAGCGAATTTAAAAAAATTATCTGGACCAATCACAAAGGTGATATCGGCTTCCGGATAAATTTCTTGAATCCGATTGAGTAGTGCGAACGTTGTGACACTTTCTCCGGGTTGGTACAACTCTTGCTCAAAACTTGAGCGCCGTACATTCGACAACGATAAATCTTGAATAAAGGCATCCAACAACATGCACCGCATTGGATAATCGAGCATTTCTTTGCCCCAAGCATGGGCAATCGCAGGCTCTAAAAGCACTAGGTCAAAATGGGAAAGTGATTCGATAACACTACGGTGACCGAGACTAGGAGGATTAAAAGCGCTGCCAAATACGGCGATTTTCAACATAAATGGTATTTACTCGAGTCAGAGAGTTTTCTATTAAAACGAATCGGGTATGATACTACCAGTCACAGTAAATTTGTAATACCAGCCTTGATATTTGTGCCTTTGGCGTCATTTAAGCTGGATTTAGCTTGCAGGAAAAGGAACCCGAAATGGAACAACTCATCCGCGATGAAATGCGTGTGCTTCCAACCATCGACCCTCAATTTGAAATTGAACGCCGCGTCGCTTTCATCAAAAAGAAGCTGCTTGAATCAGGCTGTAAATCGCTTGTTCTTGGTATCAGTGGTGGCGTCGATTCAACCACGTGTGGCCGTCTCGCTCAGGTTGCTGTGGATCAACTCAACCAAGAATCGAACAGCAATGACTATCAGTTTGTCGCTGTTCGTTTACCCTATGGCGAGCAAAAAGACGAAGAAGAAGCGCAACTTGCCCTATCGTTTATCCAACCAACGCATTCTGTTTCCGTCAACATTAAAGCCGGTGTCGATGGCTTACACGCGGCTTCTCATATTGCGTTAGGGGGAACAGGTCTTATCCCACAAGATGCAGCCAAAATCGACTTCGTTAAAGGTAACGTCAAAGCACGCGCTCGCATGGTGGCTCAGTATGAAATTGCTGGTTATGTGGGTGGCCTGGTACTCGGTACCGACCATTCTGCAGAAAACATAACGGGTTTTTACACCAAGTTCGGTGACGGTGCTTGTGACTTAGCCCCACTGTTTGGTTTGAGTAAACGTCAGGTTCGTCTTGTCGCAGAAACGCTTGGTGCACCGGAACTTTTGGTTAAAAAGGTACCGACGGCTGACCTAGAAGAGCTGGCACCACAAAAAGCCGATGAAGATGCGCTGAATCTGACCTACGAACAGATTGATGATTTCTTAGAAGGCAAACCCGTCTCTGAAGCCGTCAGTGCGCGTCTAGTGAGTATTTACAAAGCCACACAACACAAACGCCAACCTATTCCTACCATCTACGATTAACCGAGTTTACGATTCACCAAGCACCATGCGAAGTGAGCTTAGAAATCGAGATAAAACAATGACCTCGCTTTAAGCGAGGTCATTGTTTCTGGCTTACTTAATCTAAGCGTCGCTACAACGACTGAAAACGAACATCCGTTAAAGGCACGCAACAACATGCCAGCGCTTTGCCCTCGCGTTTTTCTTGCTCAGTAAGCGCAGGAACCTCAGGCTGATGAACTTGCCCACTGATGACGTTCACCTTACACGCACCACAAAAGCCTGCTCGACAGCTATGCGCGATCGTCAAACCATGATTTTCAACGTGTTCCAGTAAGGTTTGCTGATTATCAGCCGTAAACGTCTCACCATTAAATTCCAGCTCAACCGTTTTGCGCTCACTGTTAGGCGACGTCGAGACACCAAACGCTTCTTGATGATAATGGCTTTCAGGCAGCCCTTTTTTCAGCAATAGATTCTTCGCCTTTTGCATAAAGCCATCGGGGCCGCACACAAAAACCTGACGAGATTCCACCGCCTTGATCTGTTTAAGATGCGATAAACTCAAGCGCCCTTTGAGACCAAACCAATCGATCGGTGCTTGAGTGAGCGAAATTTTAACCGTGAGCCCAGGGTAGCGTGATTTCAGCGCATCAAGCTCCTCTTTACATGGGATATCTTCAACGGAGCGACATTGGTGATAGAACACCACATCCTCGACAAGATCATGATCCGCAAGATAGCGTAGCATCGACAACATGGGGGTTACGCCACTACCTGCCGAGAGCAGCAACAAAGGTTGATGTTTGTCCTCTTGAATATGGAACTGGCCTTGTGGGGATTGTGCAAGCAGCTCATCGCCTACCTCAAGATGATCAACCAGCCAATTTGACACTCGTCCACCATCGATGCGTTTGACGGAAATGGCGTATCTTCCTGGCCGAGAAGGGCTCGACGATAAGGTATAACGACGTGAAATGGTGTCACCATCAACGGTGATTTCTAGTGGCAAATGCTGCCCTGGCAAATACGCGGGTAGTTGCCCGTGCTCTGGTTCGAGCCAAAACGTCACGAAATCCCGTGCAATGGTCTCTTTTTCGACGCAGGTAAGGCGAATATCGTGACAAGCACTGTCCGGATAGACTTCTTTCTCTTTCACTTCCAACACCTCTACCCGGTCTCCCACTTGGATCATCCCTTCGTTCAGCGCGACTAAATTTTGTCCAAAAAAGACGCCACCTTGTTCATTGGCGCGAAACGTCAATAAGGTGTTCAGTGGTTCTTTATTGGCGCGAAACTGACCTTTCTCGACATCGACCGTGGTGAGAATGCAGCGCTCACAGGGCTTCACCGCTTCAAATATCACCTCACCAATGCGAATTTTTTTCCATCCATCTTCGGCAAACGCGTCGCAGTTGCTCACCACTAAGTTGGTGCGAAACTGATCCATCGAATGCGTTTCCGGGCTGCGTCGATTGAGTTCTTTTAGTGACGCATCGCTTATGACCAACAGTGGGTAACCATCCGCAAAACTGACATTGTGTCCGATCTTCTCACGGACTCGATTCGATTGCTCCCCAGAAAACAACAGCTCAACACGGATCCCCAGAATATCGCTAAACCAGTCGTCCGCTTCATCAGTGGTGGTGTAAGCGGTGAAATTGTCTTTCCACACTTGCGCCGGTGTTTCTTGTCGCTTGAAGTCTTGATACTTCAGCATCAGGGCGGGTTTGTCTGGGTAAGTGAAAACAATCCCATCAGCAACCAAAGCGGAGCGTATCGTCACCATTTGAGGATATTTACGTGCAGTGACCATTTCACCTAACGCCGTCGCGACCATAAATCGGCGATCGAAAGCAAGCCCTTGTTTTTCTACCCAAGCGGACGTTAAAGCGATTCCTCCAACGGATTTCACTGGATACACATTAATCTGTTGTAATGTGGCTGACGGCATCGAAACTTCCTTGTGAATTATGATTTATAAGATGCCATGATAGACAATTGAAGCGAGAGAGAAAACCACCAACTGATGAAATGCGTTATCTTTGCTCAGAAGGTTAGAGTATGAAAATTCAGCACATTTTTTACATCAAGAGAGAAATCGGGTGAAATAGATCACGCTTTCCTATATCATCCTGTCGCCTAAACGGAAGCGTTTGCTTTCTATTGTTTAGGCTCCTTTTGGATTCTTTTTCTATGGTGGGAGCAACAATGACAACACTTACTATTACTCGTCCTGATGATTGGCACGTACACTTGCGCGATGGCGAAGTTTTGGCAGATACCGTTCGCGATATCAGCCGTTACAATGGCCGCGCACTCATCATGCCAAACACTGTCCCACCCGTCACCACGACTGAAATGGCGCTTGCCTATCGCGATCGCATTCAAGCACATAACCAAACAAAACAATTTTCTCCGCTTATGTCACTGTATTTGACTGACAACACCACAGCGGATGAAGTGCGCAAAGCCAAGGCCAGCGGTGCAGTAGTCGCAGCAAAACTGTACCCAGCAGGCGCGACAACTAACTCCGATTCTGGCGTGACGGATGTAAAGAAAATTTATCCAGTCCTTCAAGCCATGCAAGAAGTAGGCATGTTGCTACTGGTACACGGCGAAGTGACCACACACGATGTGGACATCTTTGATCGCGAAAAAACCTTTTTAGACAATGTGTTGGCGCCGATTGTTCAAGACTTCCCTGATTTGAAAATTGTCCTCGAACACATCACCACCTCAGATGCGGTTGTGTTTGTGAAAAATGCCAATGAAAACGTTGCCGCAACCATTACCGCTCATCACCTGCTGTACAACCGCAATCATATGTTAGTGGGCGGCATCAAACCCCACTTCTACTGTTTGCCAATTCTTAAGCGCAACACCCACCAGCTTGCGTTGATCTCAGCAGCGACGAGCGGCAACAAGAAATTCTTCTTGGGCACGGACTCTGCACCACATGCCAAAGGCGCGAAAGAATCCGCTTGTGGTTGTGCGGGGTCTTACACGGCTCACGCCGCTGTGGAACTGTATGCAGAGGTGTTTGAGCAAGCGGGCAAGTTGGAAAATCTCGAAGCGTTTGCCAGCCATAACGGTCCAGATTTTTACGGTTTGCCTCGCAACCAAGACACAATTACGTTGGTAAAAGACGCATGGCCTGTTCCTGCTTCAATGCCATTTGGTGGTGATATTGTGGTGCCAATTCGCGCCAATGAACACGTTGAGTGGAAAGTGAAATAGTTTAATCATTCCATGTATTACCCTCCTCATAAAAAATGCCGCTGATTTCAGCGGCTTTTTTATGGTTTTGTGATTTCGTCATCTAAGCTAATACAAAGACACTAACAAGAATGACAACATCAACAGCGTGCTATGGATTTAGATCTTGATATCAAAACCTTATCTATCGTCACTGTGCTGATCTGCTCTGCTTATGGGATCGGCATTTTGATGTTGCAGTCAATTCAAAATAACATCAAAGGGTTACGAATTCTCGCTATCGCAGTTTTCGTTATTGCAGTGGGTTTCTTTACTCTTAGTTTTGGCAACAGCACTAGCCTGTGGTTTTCTAAAGTTTTCGCCAACAGTTTCATTTGCTTAGGCTTTACTCTGTTTGTCTCAAGCTTACTGAGATTCCGTTGCTCTCCGTCGTTGCCCGAAAAACTAACGCTATTCTTCTATCCAGTGTTGGTTTTCTGCTTGATTTACTTTACCGACTTTGAAAACTCAACCAACGCGAGAATCATCGCAGTCAGCCTCTATATTGCTTTTTGCAGTTTCTGCGCTGCATATGTTGTAAAAGAAGGAAAAAACGATGATCACCCTTTAGCCATCGCCTTACTCATTGCGGCATTTATGATCCTTGCACTGTGGATGTTAGCTCGGGTTTATATCACCTACATGAGCACGCAAATTACCGACTTTATGTTTGCAAGTAGCGTACATCAGTACTCTTTCCTTGCCATGATTTTGCTTATCCTTACGCTCGGCTTTACCTTCCCTTGGATGATCAACGCTCGCTTAATCGCCAATATTTATCAAACCTCTTTGCGAGATACACTCACCAATATTTATAACCGTAGAGCCTTAGAGGAGATGATTCCTCGGGAACTTTCACGCGCACAGCGGTTGAGGACACCGTTTTCGGTGATCATCTTAGATCTGGACCATTTCAAAAAAATTAACGACCGCTACGGTCATCAGATAGGCGATGTCACGCTGGCTGGCATTGGTCACCTATTGACCACCCAAATTCGCAAACAGGACATCTCTTTTCGTATTGGGGGAGAAGAATTTCTCGTTGTCTTGCCGGATACCACAATAGAAAGTGCGCACATCGTCGCGGAAAAGCTTAGACAAAAGGTGGCCGAACAACGTTTTACCCCAAAGCAACAAGAGCCTTGGACGGCGAGTTTTGGAGTAGCGCAGTTACTGGACAATGACGAATGGGATGAACTTTTAAAACGCGCTGATGCAGCCTTATACCTAGCAAAACGCAAAGGCCGCAACCGAGTTTGTGATGTCTCTGATATCTAACGCTCAGTGATGAGACTGAGTACGAAACTTACCGATAACACTCCACACAGCAACAACCAGTAACCCAGCGAGCAACCCGACTAACCCATTTAGTAAGGTAGGAATGATGGCGCTGACAATTGAGAGGTCCGATAAATTCATGATGATCGGTTCAATCCAATGATGAACCGCAGGGACGTTGTGCACAACAATGCCGCCACCCACCAAAAACATCGCCGCAGTGCCGACGACCGTTAGTACTTTCATCAGTTTTGGCGCAAATCGGATCAGAGCCTGGCCCATGCTATTGAGTGCTCCTTTGCCTTGCGATTTTCTCTCGAGATAGAAACCCAGGTCATCCAATTTAACAATGCCAGCCACCAAACCATACACACCAATGGTCATGGCCAACGCAATCAAACTCACCACCAACACTTGTGTCATGGTGCTCTGCCCCTGCACGGTGCCTAACGCAATGACGATGATTTCTGCTGACAAAATGAAATCAGTACGAATGGCACCTGCAATCTTTTGTTTTTCGTATTGCTCAATGTCCTCTATTACTCGCTCTGCACTGCTACTTTCGGTTTGGTGAGAAGAGTGGAACAGCTTTTCCAGTACCTTCTCCGCCCCTTCAAAGCACAAGAACAAACCACCCAACAGCAATAAAGGCATGATGAGCCAAGGAATAAAGGCACTGATAAGCAGCGCTGCCGGAACCAAAATGCATTTATTTTTGAACGAACCTTTCGCAACCGACCAGACAACCGGAATTTCTCTTTCTGCCGCCACACCCGACACTTGTTGGGCATTGAGCGCAAGGTCATCCCCTAGTACACCAGCGGTTTTTTTTGCCGCGACTTTCGACATCACCGCAACATCATCTAACACCGTTGCAATATCATCCAAAAGCGTTAATAGACTTGCTCCAGCCATAATTGATTTCTCATAGATAAACTCGAATCATTTCAAAATGTAACAGCGCTCTTCGGTGTCGCCAAGTGAATATTGTGCAAAAAATTGAGTAAGCCTAGCATTACGGTTGTATCTCAAGGTAACTCGATCTAACCTTGCGACATCATTTGCGCAGCCACCAATAGGGAATTCTATGAAGACGCATTCAACGTATCCAATCGGTATCGCCGGACAAAAATGGGGAGATGAGGAACGCCTCGCTTGGCGACAGCAAACCCACATAAAGCGTGAATATCAGCTTGAAGTTGTCCCTAAGATTCTTGCTTTGGCCGTAGAGTTTGAGCTTGAACAGTACGGCGCCCTCTCCTACGATCCCGCCCGCTATCCGCTTTACTGCTTAAAAACCAAAGCTTGGGATGAGAGTAAACCAACCGTATTGATCACCGGTGGCGTGCACGGTTACGAAACCAGTGGTGTGCATGGTGCTCTCAAATTTATGGCGACCGAAGCCACCCGATACGAGCCTTACTTCAACTTGGTTTGCACACCTTGCATCAGCCCTTGGGGTTACGAAACCATCAATCGCTGGAACCCAAATGCGGTTGACCCTAATCGTTCATTTTACGCAAAGAGTCCCGCCGAAGAGTCCGCCAGCCTGATGCGGTTAGTGGCCACTCTAGGCCCGATTTTGGTTCATTTTGATCTGCACGAAACCACTGACACCGATGAGAGCGAATTCCGTCCAGCACTCGCCGCTCGCGATGGCATCGACTATATCGAAGGGATGATCCCAGACGGCTTTTACACCGTCGCGGACACTGAGAATCCTCAGCCAGAATTCCAAGCTGCGGTGATTAAATCGGTATCGCGTGTCACGCATATTGCCCCTGCCGATGAGAACGGTGAAATCATCGGTTCTCCTGTCATTCAACACGGCGTCATTCACTACCCAATGGTGAAGCTGGGTTTATGTGGTGGCGTGGCTGGTTGTCAATTTGGCACCACGACAGAAGTGTACCCAGACAGCCCTAAAGTGACCGCACAAGAGTGTGATGATGCACAAGTTGCTGCGATCGTAGGCGGTCTAGACTACGTGATCACTCAGTTATAACAGGCGGTTTTTATATTGCTCCGGGGTTTGCCCGGAGTATTTTTTAAACATACTGATAAAAGGGCTGGCTTGGTTATAACCGAGCGTCAATGCCACTTCCTTCACCGTCTGCCCCTTGCGCAATAACTCCATCGAATAAAGATAACGCACGCGTAAACGCCACTCGGTAAAGCTCATTCCAAGTTCACTCTGACAGTGTCTGGCTAATGTTCGCTCAGTGGTATGCACTTTTTCTGCCCATTCTGACAAGCTCGTCGTGTCCGTCGGATTCTCTTCTACATGAGCCAAAATAGGGGCTAAGTATTTGTGATCGGATGATGGTAGAAAATGATGTTGGGTTTCTTTGGTTGCCAGTTGATCAAGCAGAACTTGCACCAATCGTTTATCCGACTCTTCGGTCGCCACGTTAATATCGCGCAGGCGAAAATCATCAATAATGGCCGACACAATCGGGGTGACCTGAATTAGACAAGTTTTCGCGGGAAATTTATCCGTCAGCTGTTTGGCAATATTGAGTGAACAATACTCCAATGGTCGTCGATTGAAACTGCGGTGCATAATACCGGGCGGTACCCAAATCGCCAGGTGAGGCGGCGCTAAAAAGCGGGTTCCTTGCGCTTCCATTTCTAAGATTCCACCACTGATCAATTGAACCTGACCCCAAGTGTGGCTGTGTTCACGTGTTTCGGTATTCGAGAGAAACTCTTCGAAATTCATAAACACATCAGATGGTGGAGTATCGATTGATAACGAGGGATGAAGATGTCGAGGGGACTTTTTCAAACTTGTCTTCCTATCACGCGCAATGTCTTTTAAGAGATACTTGTAATTATAACGACCTGACAAACTATCTGACAACTGTCATTCTGCGAGTAAGTTCTCATGGTTTATCTGCTTCCACTTTTTACTGTTCTTATTTGGGGCGGCAACTCCATTGTTAATAAGTTGGCAGCATCGGCTATTGAGCCGAGTGCGATGAGCTTTTATCGTTGGTTTGTGGCCATGGCGATTCTTACCCCATTTTGCCTACCTCATGTGATTCGCCAATGGCAGCAGATAAAACCGTACCTCAGTAAACTCGCGTTTTTGGCAACGTTAGGCATGGTGTTAAACCAATCTTTAGGTTACTACGCGGGCTTAACCACCAGCGCGTCTAACATGTCGTTGATCACCTCATTGGTCCCTTTGATCAGTGTCTTTCTCAGTGTGCCTCTTTTGGGCAAACGAGTGTCTGCTCTTAGCCTTATCGGTGGTGCAATTTCACTGTTTGGTTTGGCCTACATGCTTGGCCAAGGTGATGTGGCCTTCTTTATTGAACAACCCGTCACGCAAGGGGATGGACTGATGGTGCTTGCCGCGATTGTCTATGCCGCCTACTGCGTGTTATTGAAACGCTGGAAAATGCCATTTTCCAATTGGACACTGATTTACATGCAAGGTCTGTTTGCTGTTGCCATGCTCACACCATTGTGGCTGACCAGCGAGCAGTTGCTACCTAGCGCAGAAGCTCTGCCTTTGATCTTTTATGCGGGCGTCGCGGCCTCCATTCTCGCACCTTGGATGTGGGTCAAAGCCATCGACAGCATTGGCGCAGAATCCAGCGCAATGTTCATGAATTTGCTTCCGGTCGTCGCAGTGGCTTTAGCGACAAGTATGCTGGGAGAGCAGGTACACCTTTACCACTTTGTTGGTGGGTTATTGGTGATCTTCGGTGTGATTCTTTCGCAACTGAAACCTCGTAAGAAAGCGGCCATGGTTCAGTCGGAAGTCACCTCCGCGACCATTTCATAATTCGTTGTCATGCGTAACAAGCACACCTTAGCGTCTATACGCTAAACTCATTGCTAATAAGTAACATTTTTGTTATCAAATAAGCACAATAATGACATGTTAAGGATTGGCATATGAGTCGTGGTCAACGCAGTATTACTCTGCGCTTTCTCGCAGAACCTGGGGATGTGAATTTTGGTGGAAAGGTCCACGGCGGCGCCGTAATGAAGTGGATCGACTTAGCCGCCTACGCCTGCTCTGCAGCTTGGAGTGGCAAGTACTGTATTACTGCCTACGCGGGTGGCATTCGTTTCGTTGCACCGATACATGTGGGTAACTTGGTTGAAGTCAGCGCCAAGGTGATTTACACAGGGACAACCTCGATGCACATTGCCATTGATGTGCAGGCCAGCGATCCCAAAGATCTCAAAAACCGACTCACCACCCATTGCATTGTTATCATGGTCGCTGTTGATGAAAATGGCCAACCTACCCCCATTCAAAAATGGATTCCTGAAACCGACGAAGATAAAGCGCTCGAGCAATCTGCGATTCGCTTGATGAACATGCGCAAAGAAATCGGTGAAGAGATGGAAGCGCACGTCAAATACCTCAAGTAGCCACCCCACCATCGAGCGTGTGACCTAAGCTAAGGGCTCACGCTCGTCTGTTTCGACATCATTCCAACATCAAAACGTCATAAAAGCGTCATTTTGGTTTGTTTTAATCGCTCAACTGAAATGAGCAAGAGACAACACATTGAAACTAAGGGAAACCACATTAAGTGAAAGCACACTGGCCAATCTCAAGTCGGTTGAATATCAGTGGGTGCGCACCATGTATGTGGAAGGATACGCCAGTGACGAAATCAATCACTATATCCAGGCCTGTTTTGGTGGCGATGTGACGTTCGCCGATCTTTTCCGTCGAGTCGCTCTGCAACAAGAAAGCCTCTATACCCTCTTGCAATACCTTGGCTGCGCACCTTCGAGCAAAGAGTTTTGATCCAGTACAGACCTCGCTACAAGCCACTTCATCATCGACAATTATTTTTGTGAACTGATACGCATCAGGCCCCATCTCAACTATGCGACTAAAGTTGAAATGGTTACTCTGCTTCTGTCCTTTGTACATACTATCAAGACAAAAACATCAGATACAAAAAAGCCTGAGGACAAACTCAGGCAATTGGTTACAAACACTGTTAGTGATAATCGTAAGGAACAAAGCTAACAGCCAGCTATGCGTAACGCCATGATACTTTCTATTACTAGATCGGCGGCCAAACCAAATGGGTAATAAAAAGTAATAAAACGAGCGACCTGATACGGTCGCTCTTATTCTTATCCTTAAGTTAATCGCGAGAAGAGATCAACCTTTAACACCACCGGCAGTCAAACCACCTACTAACCAGCGTTGTGCAAGTAAGAATACGATGGTAATTGGCAATGCTGAAAGCACCGCCGCTGCTGCAAAGTCACCCCATAGATAGTTTTGAGGGTAGAGATACTGCTGCATACCAACCGCTAATGTATAAGAGTTTACATCAGAAAGTAGCAAAGATGCCACAGGAACTTCACCTACCACACCAATAAACGACAGAATAAACACCACCGCAAGAATCGGCACAGACAAAGGTAGAAGTACTAAGCGGAATGCCTGCCATGGTGTAGCACCATCCAACGCAGCTGCTTCTTCTAACGAATTATCGATGGTCTCAAAGTAGCCCTTAATCGTCCAAACATGCAGTGCGATACCACCAAGGTAAGAGAAGATCAAACCACCGTGCGTATTCAAACCAAGGAACGGAATATACTGACCAAGTTTGTCAAACAAAGCATAAAGTGCCACTAGCGCCAATACTGCTGGGAACATTTGGAAAATCATCATCGCTTTTAGGATAGTCTCCTTACCTTTAAAGCGTAGACGCGCAAATGCGTAAGCCGATGTCGTTGAAAGCGCAACAATCAGAATCGATGTAATACCTGCTACTTTTACCGAGTTCCATAACCAAGTGAGAACTGGGAATGGCGGTGGAGTAACAGAGCCATCTGCATTAGTGACTGAGAAACCAAGAGCCAGCTTCCAGTGCTCCAATGACGGGTTGTCTGGAATTAAACTGCCTGTTGCAAAGTTACCCTCGCGGAACGAGATTGCTACGATCATCAACAAAGGGAAGATGATCATCGATAAGAAGGCCCATAATGCAATATGGGTTGCCCATACGCGGTATTTAAGTGATTTACCTTGTACCATTGCCATGTTGTATGCTCCTTACCCTTAGTTCTGAGACAGCTTAGTGAAACGCAGGTTAAGTAGAGCCAGCGCGCCAACCAGTAGGAAAATCAGTGTTGCGATAGCACTTGCCAAACCGAAGTCTTGGCCGCCGCCACCTTCAAACGCAATGCGGTAGGTGTAGCTCACCAACAGGTCGGTGTAACCCGCAGGCTCTGAAGTACCAATCATGTTTGGACCACCTTGCGTCAACAACTGGATCATGACGAAGTTGTTGAAGTTAAATGCAAAGCTCGCAATGAGCAGTGGAGTCAACGGCTTAATCATCAGTGGCAACGTCACGCGAGTGAAGTTTTGCACAAAATTGGCGCCATCAATCGCCGAGGCTTCGTATAAGTCCTCTGGAATCGCTTTCAACAAGCCCATACAAAGGATCATCATGTAAGGGAAACCAAGCCAAGTGTTCACAATCAGTACCATGCTTTTTGCCATGATGGGATCAGAGAACCAGCTTGGACTGATGCCAAACAGCGCATTTAGCACCATGTTGATCTCACCAAAGCTTTGGTTAAACAGACCTTTAAAGATCAAAATTGAGATAAACGCAGGAACCGCATAAGGTAGAATCAGCAATACACGATAAATAGCGCGGCCTTTTAGCTCTTCCCATTGCACGACACTCGCCAGCACCAAACCAATGATGAGCGTAAGCACAACGGTGAGAATTGAGAAAACCACCGTCCAGATAAAGATACTGATGAATGGCTCTTTGATGCCGTCATCTTTCCAAACACGTTCAAAGTTATCGGTACCAATTTGCACCACAAAACCAGGAGAAACGGTGTTACCAACAAAGTTGCCTGCTTCATCTATCGCTTGGTAAAAACCCACATCCATATTGGGCTTGAGCAATTCACCAGTCTGATTATTCTTCAGCGTTTCACCATCCGCTTGCATGGCGTACAGAGGCACTACGCCAGCAAACTTGCGTAAGCCGCTCATGCGGATGTCATCACCATTAGCAAAGTGCAAATCGATGCTGCTCAGTGCGGTACGGTTGCTGACAATGGTCTTAATTGGTTCTGCCGTGCCGCTCACCGTATCCACCGGTGAAAGGTCTAGATCGCTGATGGCGCTGCCAAGAACAAACTCAGGTGTCGACAGTAAGACATCGCCATCTTTAATGACAATACGGTGACCAGAATCGGTTTTATACAGAGTAAACGGATAGCTTTCACCACTTTGGAAAGTACGGTCCAAAAGCACGCTTTGCGCACGATCGAGAGAAAGCTGGTTTTTAGCGCTGTAGTTGGTAAACGCAAGACCAACGGTGTATGCCAAAGGGAAGAGGATGAACAAAATCATCCCGGCAATACCCGGATAAATGTAGCGATGAGCGTAAGTTTTTTTACTACCAAACACATACAACGCCAACGCAGTAAGAATCACAGTAAGCATTGCAAAAGCAACCTCACCGCGAGAATACATTAGAATCGTTGCATAACCATTAATAAGACCGACCGTGCCAAGAAGCGCCCATTTAATAAACACTTTTTTGCTGCCCGGCAGGCTGGCTGCTGGAGCTGTCATAGCATCTGTACCTTGAACTGACTGCATAGGGAACCTGCTAGCGATATATAGAAAAGAAAGAAAAGTAAGGAGGAGTTACCCCCTCCTTAAAAAGTTACATTATTTTGTCATTTGTTTTTCTGCGTCAGCCAGAGCAGCATCCACAGTTTGACGACCATCCACTACGTTAACGATCGCGTTTTTCGCCGCACCCCAGAATGCATTCATTTGTGGGATATTTGGCATGATTTCACCGTTCATTGCGTTGTCCATCGTCGCCGCAATACGAGCATCTGCATCAAGCTCACGTTGGAACGAGTTCAGTGCAACAGCGCCTAGCGGCTTATCGTTGTTCACCATACGTAGGCCATCATTTGTCAGTAGGTAGTTCTCAATGAACTCTACCGCAAGGTCTTTGTTTGGTGATGCCGTTGAGATGCCCGCAGTAAGAACGCCAACGAAAGGTTTAGAAGATTGACCATTGAACTTAGGCAGTGTAGTCACGCCGTAGTTGATACCAGACTTCTCAATGTTGCCCCACGCCCAAGGACCGTTGATGGTCATCGCCGTCTTGCCTTGGTTAAATGCAGATTCAGATACTGAGTAGTCCATGTCTGGAGAGATGATGCCTTTCTCAACCAGCGATTTAACGAAGTTCATTGCGTCTTTCACGCCATCTTTCGCGATGCCTGCGTCTTTAACGTCGTAACCTTCAGAAGTGTATTTGAACGCGTAACCACCATCAGCCGCCATTAGTGGCCACGTGAAGTACGGTTCTTTTAGATTCCACATGATGGCAGATTTGCCTTCTTTCTTCAGTTTCGCGTTTAACGCTTCCACTTCTTCCCAGCTCTTCGGTGGGTTTGGAACGATATCTTTGTTGTAGATAAGAGATAGAGACTCAACCGCGATTGGGTAGCCGATGATCTTGCCATCGTACTTCACTGCGTCCCATGCAAAATCCACAATGCCTTCTTGAATTTGTTTAGAAGGTTTGATTTCAGCCAACAGACCCGCTTCTGCGTAACCACCAAAACGGTCGTGCGCCCAGAATACGATATCAGGACCGTCACCCGTTGCTGCCGTTTGTGGGAATTTATCTTGCAGCGCATCTGGGTGAGCCACCGTCACTTTAATACCTGTGTCTGCTTCAAACTTTTTGCCTACTTCTGCTAGACCATTGTAACCTTTGTCACCGTTGATCCAGATAGTCAGTTGTCCTTCTTCAATGGCAGCGTGTGCACCGAAAGAACCCAGTGCAACAAGAGTACCTAGTGCGACAGCGCTTAGAGCATTTTTC
Source organism: Vibrio floridensis (assembly GCF_021852965.1). Classification (NCBI taxonomy): domain Bacteria; kingdom Pseudomonadati; phylum Pseudomonadota; class Gammaproteobacteria; order Vibrionales; family Vibrionaceae; genus Vibrio; species Vibrio floridensis. Next base: position 234,411 of record NZ_JAKGCY010000005.1, read on the forward strand.
ATGTTCGTATCCTTTTTATATTTTGATGTAGGGCTACTCCACAGAGGATGAGCCGTATTTCGACGTATATCATCTGAAAAAACCTGCTCTGTCTCATCCTCCTATCCTCTACGCCCCAGATATTATGGCGTATTTTCGTGATCTACATCGTTAGAGGTAAGAGAGCAAAATCACAAAAACGGCACTCGATGCGATCGAATTCACATTTACTGACGCGATTATTGTGATATTTGCCCACTCTGGGGGAAGAGGCGTAGAACCCCCTCCTCCTTTTCTACTCCCCCTACAATTAATTAGCGTAGGAGGATGTAGGCGAGTGCTATATCGAAGAAACTGCACCCATCCAAGAGTGGATGGTAAGAACCCTTTCCCAGCAGACCAACTTGGTCACTGTTTTTGCTGGTTTTCATTGCCATACGAGTGGAATGTCATTAGTTAAGATGTTAGTGGTAGTTTGTTATTCACGGGGGAGACATCTTGATGAATGTGGGGGAGAAAACTCGTATTTGGCTATGGTGGGTGGCACTTTAATTTTAGGAACTCCATTTTTAAAGTGCCGCCCTGTTTTCTTACTGTTGCTTAACTTACCGATTCCTACTGTTACTGTCCGGCTCCATAATTCATATAATGATGGGCAGTGAATTATAAAAAAATTGATCGAGGACGAGCTAAATGGCGAGTGTCACGTTAAAAAATGTTTGTAAAGCGTATGGCGACGTATTGATTTCTAAAAACGTTGATCTTGAGATCAACGAAGGCGAATTCGTAGTATTTGTCGGTCCATCGGGTTGTGGTAAATCGACATTGCTTCGTTGTATTGCAGGGTTAGAAGACATCACCTCTGGCGATCTTTACATCGGTGAAGAGCGTATGAATGATGTAGAGCCATCGAAACGTGGCGTAGGCATGGTTTTCCAGTCTTATGCACTTTATCCGCACCTAAATCTCTATGACAACATGTCATTTGGCCTTAAGTTAGCGAAAGCAGACAAAAAAGAGATCGACAAACGCGTAGAGCAAGCCGCTGAAATCCTGCAGCTTGGTCACCTACTCGAGCGTCTACCAAAAGCCCTTTCGGGTGGTCAGCGTCAACGCGTGGCGATTGGTCGTACCCTTGTTTCACAACCAAAAGTGTTCTTACTCGACGAGCCGTTGTCTAACCTAGACGCAGCCCTGCGCGTTCAGATGCGTGCCCAGATTACCAAACTGCAACGTCAACTTGGTTGTACCATGATTTACGTTACGCACGACCAAGTCGAAGCGATGACCATGGCTGACAAAATCGTGGTACTCGATGGCGGTTTTGTCTCTCAAGTTGGTAAACCCCTAGAGCTGTACCATTACCCTGAAAATCGCTTTGTTGCTGGCTTCATTGGTTCGCCAAAAATGAACTTTATGAGTGTGCAAATCGTGGATGTAGAGAGCGAGCGCGTTCAAGTTAAGCTATCAAATGGCGTGACTTTCTGGGTCCCAGTGGATGGAACAACCGTCAACAAAGGTGATCGCATGTCTCTAGGAGTACGTCCTGAGCACCTAGTCTCCTCTGCACAAGGCGACGCGGTGATCGACGGTGAAGTGATGATCGTCGAGAAGCTGGGTAATGAAACGCAAGTCTACCTCAACCTAGAAAGTGCCGATGCGGATGTGATCTACCGCCAACCAGATACGTTGGACGTGGATTCTGGCGATCGTTTAGAAATTGGCATCCCAGCTCATCGCTGCCACCTATTCCACAGCGATGGCCGTGCGTGTAAGCGCCTATTTAATGAAAAAGGCGTAGAGCGTTAAGAATCTATAAATCTTCAATTAAATTAAGGCCCCTACTCATGTAAGGGGCCTTTTTCTATTAACTGCACCGAATCATAGGCTAAGGATAAACTAGATATAACAACACTTACTTTCAATGCATAACCAACACAAAACAGGGAAAAGGGTCATTTCACTGTCTACTTCACTGTTGAGCCGCGCTTACACGTATATTTGTAAATGTTCGATCCGCCTATTCTCATAAAACAACTAGCATGAAATGAGTCTCTATAATGAGAAACCAGACGAATAGGTACGAGGTGTCATATTCATGAGCAACATTAGAATTTATGATTCTACGTTGTTAAATGTGCAACAGGTGATTCCTAATGAAAAAAATCCTTTACCTCTCACTTATTGGAGCTCTACTTCCTCTAGGTGTAAACGCTGCAGAAAACTGCGGCACAACAGAATCCGTGAGTGAGCAAATCTCACAAGCGGGAGACAGTACTACTGCTGTAGCGGCTTCTCTTGCTCAGAGTTGCCCTGAACTGGCAGAAACCATTATCAGTCAAGCGATTGAGCAAAATCCTCAATTGGCCAATGAGTTAGTTGCAGCGATTATTGAGGTTGTACCGGCAGAGATGGTCACAAGCGTTGTTACAGCTGCCTTCAAAGCAGTGCCAGAAACGATGCGTTCTGAGTTGGTTGCCGCAGCAATCAAAGCACGACCAGATACTGAAACCGCTCAAAACGTAGTAAACGCTTTAGGAGAAACGGGCTTGATGGCACCGACTGATATCCTACTTGCTGCTATTCAAGGCGGCGCGGATCCAGCGACCATCTCTGAACCAACCGCAGCGGGTATCGTCAATGCGCCACAACCGGGGATTGAGAATGCAGCGCAAGAAGTGATTGCTAATGTCCCACAACAAGCGGTAGCACCGACGTTAGCACTGGTGACAACACCTGGGTCAAACGCAGCAATTGGTGCGGGCAGTGGCGGCGGTGGCGGTACAGCTTCACCCAACTAAACAGCGGAGCACTTGGAATTTTTCTGCAACATTTACTAGTGGTTTTTGAAGTCAGATCAAAGTGCGAATAACGCAATGACATTTGACTTCAAACCCTTAGCAAGCTTAGGAAAAGTAGAATGGTCAAAGACCTTGGCTCTAGGCAGTTGTCAGCTTACTGCCTGTCGTTACCTCTACTCATAATTAATACAACAGACACCTGAAGATGAAAGCCTGTCGGAAACTTGTCTGTGTATAACCTCGTTCGAACAATCCAAGGATTTGTGTTCGATTGAAAAAGTGGTTGATGTCAAAAAGCACTAGGACGAGTCACCCAGATGTCGGACCAAGTTTGCCTAATAGAAAAGATTCGCTCCAATCCAATGGACAATCATGTCAGGCACACAAAGAAAACATAAGAAAATGATACATATAAGAACCCAACTCTAGGGTCAACGAAAACTAAATTTTGGACTGCTGAGTTAAGGGGACAAAACTACGTCAATGGCAAGGATGTCTCGATCATGAACAATCAAAGCACCATAAGGCTTACGCAATATCAAGGTAAGATTTTTTACCGTTTTATTGACTGTATTGTAATTTTAGTTGCTCTTCAACTCGCACTTAAGTTGCATAGTCACGTCACGACTTTTGGCTATCTAGCCGCGGGATTTTTGGCAGTCATTGTTTATTCTTTCTTTGCTGAAAGTCTTGATATTTACAGTGACTGGCGTACGTCCAAATTAAGAAGACTCTGTGTTAGTACCCTACTTTCTTGGGGTTTAACCTTGTGCACACTTACTCTTTTGACCTATTTCAGTAAAACAGGGGAAAACTACTCACGCCTAGTGATTGGCTTCTGGAGTGCCTTCACTGTTTCCGGACTGCTTCTCTGGCGAGGTGTTGCTTTTTCTTTCGTCTACTATCTACACAAAAAAGGGGTTCACATCAAACACGCAGTGATTGTAGGCGTGACACCTCAAGGGATACAGCTAGCCAATAGCCTGCGTGAACACCCAGAGATTGGGATTAAACTGCTCGGTTTCTATGATGACCGAACAGCAGAACGCTTAATCGAAGGGGTACCTGTACTCGGAACTATAAACGATGCGCTGGCGCTAGCAAAGCAGGGCGATGTGCAAAAAGTCTACATTACCCTACCAATGCAAGCACAAAAGAGAATCTGCGACATTCTTGAAGCGTTCTCCGACAGTACCGTTAACACCTATATGGTTCCGGACTTCTTTACCTTTAACTTGCTGCATTCCCGTTGGTATACCATCGGTCAGGTCAACGCGTTTAGTATCTTCGATACGCCCTTCAACGGTGTTTCAACTTGGTTGAAACGTATGGAAGATTTGATATTGAGTTCGCTGATTTTGATCTTGATTAGCCCTGTGTTACTCGCGGTTGCCATCGGCGTCAAACTTTCTTCACCTGGGCCTATCATTTTCAAACAGATCCGTTATGGATTAGACGGTAAGTCAATCAAAGTGTGGAAGTTTCGCAGCATGAAGGTGATGGAAAACGGCAGCAAAGTGGTACAAGCAACACAAGGCGATCCGCGTATCACTCGCTTCGGCGCGTTTATCCGCCGCACCTCACTCGATGAATTACCACAGTTTTTCAATGTGTTGCAAGGACGTATGTCCATTGTTGGTCCCAGACCTCATGCAGTCGCGCATAACGAAGAGTATCGTAGTTTGATCAACCGCTACATGCTGAGACACAAAGTGAAGCCCGGCATTACCGGTTGGGCACAAATAAACGGCTGGCGTGGTGAAACCGACACATTAGAAAAAATGGAAAAACGTATTCAATATGACCTCGATTACATCCAGCGATGGTCAATTTGGTTTGATTTAAAAATTGTCTTCAGAACCGTATTCACCGGCTTTACTGGTCAAAATGCGTACTAGATTTATCTAAAGGATACAACAATGAACTCTTTTAATCTCAAGTTGCTCTCAACCAGTATATTGGTCGCTATGTCCAGTCATTCCGTAGCTGGACCAACAGCTGTACCGTATGAAACCGAATCAGGCATCGCCATTGCACCTTATGTGAATGTCTCACTTGGCCACAATGACAACCTCGCCAAGACGAGCAACAACACAGAAAGCTCGTCGTACAGTGTTATAGAGCCCGGTGTAGTGATTTCTCTTGCGCCAGGAACACAGCAGCATACTTTTGGCTATCGTATTGCTCGCGGAGACTATTTCAGTTCTTCACAAGATAACTTTACCGACCATTTTTTTGATCTTAATAGCGAGTGGGAACTCAACGATCGGCACCAGTTTAACCTTGCTTATGCGTTGGCCCTGACCCACGATTCGCGTGGTGATAACGATCTGACACTCAACTTGCCACACGACGAATACACCACTAACAACCTCAATTTCAAGTACACATTTGGCCGAGATGAAGCAAAAGGGCGTATTGAAACTAACCTAGGCTGGGGCGACCACACCTACAGCAACAACCGTAGCCTTACTCGTTTCCAAGATTGGCAAGAAAACCGCTTTAACGCCATTTTCTATTACAAAGCTTTTCCAAAGACTTCCATGCTGTTCCAAGTTATAGCCAATGACAAGAGCTACGATGAAACTGCTCCCAGTGCCAGCACGAAAGACAGCAAACACTACTTTTCTTATGTCGGTGCTAGTTGGGATGCCACAGGTGCACTGCAAGGCAATATTAAACTTGGTCTGCAACGCAAAAACTTCGAGGCCAGTGACAAATCAGACTACCATTCTTTCTCTTGGGATGCTGATGTCACCTATATGATGCGTTCCTACTCTGCCTTGACACTTGCAACCAACCGTCGCGCTGAAGACCCAGATGGTTTCGGCAACGCCATCGATACAACAACCTATTCTGTGAAGTGGCAACACCAGTGGAACGAGGTTGTTAACACTAGCTTGGGCTACCGTTTGCTTGATGAGCAATACGATGGTTCTTCGCGTGCCGATGACACCAATAACTTTGATGCCTCCATCAACTACGATGTGATGCGCTGGTTGAGCGTCAAAGCTGGCGTTGGGTTGGAATCGAAAGACTCTAATTTAAGTAACGTCGATTATGAACAAACCATTTATTTTGTTTCACTTGAAGGGGTGATGTAGTTCGTTATGAAGTATTTTTTACTTTTCTTTTTGGCATTGTTTTCATTACAGACGTTGGCAAACGACAGTCACTACAAACTGGGCGTTGGCGATTTGATCCGCATCCAAGTTTATGACGAACCTGAGCTGTCATTAGAAACTCGTATTAGTGATAGCGGTTCAATTGACTATCCGTTTTTGGGCCGCATCGCGCTGAAAGGCAAAAGTATTGAGCAAGTCAAAACTGCTATTCACAATGGTTTGCTCGATGGCTATTTGGTGAATCCAAACGTATTTGTCAGTGTGGTCGAATATCGTCCGTTTTTTGTCAATGGGGAAGTGAAGAAAGCTGGTGGTTATCCTTATACACCGGGTTTGACCGTAAACAAAGCCATCACCATTGCGGGCGGTTTTACAGAACGCGCCTCCAAAAACAATATCTTTATTGTGCCGAGTGACAACCCAAGTGCTCGGCCTGTTAAGGTGGCACTTTTAGACAAAATTCAACCCGGTGACATCCTCACCATCGAACAAAGTTTTTTCTAGGTAGTAGCATCAATGGAACATCCCCTTTCACAGCCTCGCCCGCAGGAACAGATTATCGATCTCCGTCAGATTTGGCATGGCTTGATGTCTTTCAAATGGCGTATTCTCAGCTTTACCTTCATGACCACTTTGCTGGCAATATTGGTCGCGCTTAATATCGCTCCACAATACACCGCGCGCGCCACGTTAATGATTGAAGCGAGCCAAGCACGTGCAGTTTCCATTGAAGAGGTCTATGGTATTGATACCAAAAGCCAAGAGTATTTTTTAACCCAGTTTGAAATCCTCAAATCGGATCGCATTGCAGAGCGAGTGATTGAGCGATTAGCGTTGGTTGATCACCCTGAGTTTAACCCAGAAGAAGGCGAAGCGGACTTGAGCCCAGCTTCGATTAAAGCTTGGCTGCAGGAGACGTTTCCTCTACTCGAAGCGTTGCAAACACCAACAACACCGCTGAGCGCTGAAGAGCAAGATTATCGTACTCAGCGCGCTGTACTGTCCAAATTTAAAGCAAATCTCTCGATTTCACCAATTCGAAAAACTCAGCTGGTAAATATTTCCTACACGAGCAAAGATCCTAAGCTGGCCGCGTTGATTGCCAATGAAGTGGGCAAGGTGTTTATTGAAGAAAACATCGAAGCCAAGCTGCAAGTGGCACAGGAAGCCAACAGCTGGCTGAACGTGCGCATGGAAGAGTTGAGAGAGAAAATGCGCGCTTCTGAAGCGAAGTTGCAGCAATTCCTCAAATCGGAAGGGTTGGTGGATGTTCAAGGGATTTCCGGGCTCGCCTCTAAAGAACTTGCCGAACTTTCAACGCAACTCAACAATGCACGTGATCGACGTGTCGCCGCAGAAACCCTGTTCAACATCACACAGAATCAGAGCAAGAAAGGCCCTGATGTGAGTGTAATTGCCTCGATTCCGGAAATTTCCAGCCACCCGACCATTCAAGATGTAAAACTGGCTGAGGTTCAAGCTGAGCGAAAAGTCTCTGAACTCTCCAAACGCTACGGCCCTAAGCACCCTAAGCTTAAAGCGGCCACCGCGGAGCTGGAGTCAGTGAAGCGTAACCTCAACAACGAAATTCGCCAATTAGTTAAAGGGATCAAAAGCGAGTTGCAAGCAGCAAAGCAATCGGAACACACGCTGCTGGCTGAAATGGACAAACGGAAAATCGAGTTCCAAACACTGAGCATCCAAAACGCTAAGTTCTCTGAGCTACAGCGTGAAGTACAAACCAACCGCGATCTGTTTGATCTGTTTTTAAACCGACAGAAAGAAACCAGTGCTTCTAGTGACTTTAACGCTACCGTGGCTCGATTTACCGATTTCGCTAAACCGCCGTTAGAACCAAGCAAACCCAACCGCAAACTGGTGGTACTGCTTGCGTTTGTCGCCTCCTTTGGGCTTGGTTGCGTGTTGGCTCTGGTGACCGATTCGCTCAAAGACACCTTTAGCGATGTCAAACAGATTGATAAGGCGCTTTCTCTGACGCTGCTTGGCACCATTCCTAAGTTGAAGCAACGTATGCCTCTGAGCCCAAAAGACTATTTTGATGACAAATATCGTCAGTTAATGGAGTCAGTGCGTAGTATTCGCACCGCTTACTTACTCGCCAATACCAACAAACCGAGCAAAGTTGTAATGCTCACGTCTTCACTTCCCGAAGAAGGAAAAACCACTTCCAGTATCAATTTGGCCCTTTCCTTAGGGCAAATGGAACGTACGTTATTGATTGATGCCGACTTGAGAAAGCCCTCTTTGGGAGGCTACTTCGGTTTGACCCACGCCCAACCTGGATTAACCAACGTACTAACCGGAACACATCAATTAGAAGAATGTCTCTTCCATGACGAAGCCCTCTCCTTGGATGTACTCAGCGCCGGCGTGATCACCAGCAATCCGTTAGAGTTGGTGTCTTCACCCGCCTTTGGGCAGTTGATCAACGAGTTGAAAACACGCTATGACCGAATCGTGATTGACTCGCCACCTTGTCTGCCAGTGAGTGACAGCTATGTATTGGCTCAATATGCCGATTCGACCATCATCGTGATTAACGCTGATCGCACCCGAGTCAGTGAAGTGAAAGAAGTAGTGATGCGTTTTGCACAACAAGGCACCCGCATGGATGGGGTTATCCTGAACAAACTGGATGCGAAACAAGCGAGCCGCTATGGTCATTACGGTAGCTTCCAAGGCTATTATGGCGCAAGGCAAGTTTAGATGATGCGGGGCAAGACAGTGACGCAAACAGGCCAAACATCACGTTCATTCAACCGACCAGCGGTGGTGGTAAAAGCCATCGCGCTGCTCTCTTGCCTTTGGGTTAGCTTTTGGGCCTATCATTTCGCCATTGCGTCACTCTACATATTGGCCAGTGAACGACAAATCGAACTGTGGAATAAAACGCCGCAAAACGTCACTCATGAGCATGTTGATAAGGTGACGGGTTGGTTAGAACGTGCTATTGAACACGATCCTCGCCATCCACATTACTACAATTTACTGGGAAAAAGCCATCAGTGGCAGGCGTATGTCCAATACACTGAACAGAAAAATGCCTCGATGACGACTGCGTTTTCTGAAGAAAAATCGCCGCAACGGGCGTTGCAGCTGGCCAAACAAGCATACATCAAAGGAGCGCAGCTTCGGCCAGAGTGGCCGATTACTTGGTCTGATTTGGCGCAAATTGAACATCAGTTAGACAGCTCAGATCTGAACCTGTACCTGCTCAATGCGGATCGGTTTGGCCCTTATATGGCCGAAGTGAACTTAACGCTTGCCAGTATCGGTTTGGAACGTTGGAATCAGTTGGACCGAGAGCTGCGCATGATGACGATGCGCCATATTGATCGGGCGTTACGTCATCCGCAAGTGGCTCAGCGTTTTGCCCGCCATGCGCAATCGCTGGATAAGCTCAATCTGGCGTGTGTATTGGCAAGCAGAGTACCTGATGCACCGCAAACACCGATCAGAGTGTGTCGGAAAGCGGCACTATGAAAAATCAGTGGTATTACTTGCGAGCCGTTCGCCCTATCGCGCTGCTGCTGTTCTGTTTTTTGGCGGTCAGCACCTTTGCGCTTTCACAAAGCAAAACATGGCAATTTCACGCGCAGTTGGCGCTGGAACTGGAACAATGGCTGGGCAGCGATCTGTACTTACACTTTCTGCTCGCTTTCGCGCTGAATTTTTCGCTGTTGGTGGCACTTTCTGGCGCGTTTCCTCACCTGCTGAGTGTGACACTCTCCAGCGGATTGCTAATACTGATTTGCGCGGCTGAAGAATTTAGCCAACGATTTTTTACCACGCGGCATTTCTCTTGGTGGGATCTGCTGGCCAGCTCGTTGGGCGTGTTCGCCTCGGCGTTGATTGGCCTCGCGGCGCTTTATCTTCTCTCTGCCAAACCTTCTACCCATTGCTTAACGAGGTCAACAAAACGTGATTAGGCCACTGCTTTTGCCCTGCTTTTTGCTGTTTGTATTTTGGCTCCCCATTCCATTGGGCAGTAACCGCCTTTGGGCATGGTCACTGAACGAGATGGTGATTGCACTGCTGCTTGGCGCTGCGGTGATCGGGATTTCTGCAACTCAGTGGCTGGAAGGGATAAAGCGGGCGAAATGGCTGTTGCTCGGCTTGGCGCTGATGAGTGTTTGGTCTTATGTGCAGAGCCTTGAGGCATTGCCACTGAGCCAAGATCGCCATCAAGCGTTTACCGCAGCGTTGAAATCACTGCACTATTGGCAGATTGGTTTGCTAGCGGCGGTGCTGATTAACACGCCACGCAAGCTGACGCTACTGGCGGTGTGTATGATTGCTAGCGGCCTGTTCCAAGCCTTTTATGCCAGTGTGATTACCCTACTCGACCTCAGTGTTTCTCCGGTGTGGCAGTATCCGTTATCGGATCGCGCATCGGGCAGCTTTGTGTACCAAAATCACTTGGCTAACTTTTTGATGATGTGTTTATGCCTCGGCTTTGGCCTTTTGGTGGCGCAACTCAAAGAAAACTCAAGCAGCTCGTTTTCTCGACAATTGAAGGAAGCACTGGCGATGCTGCTCTCAAGCAAAGCGCTGCTGCGCCTTGCACTGATCATTATGGTGATTGCGCTGGTGCTGACCCGTTCGCGCATGGGCAACACGGCGTTTTTCACTGCTTTGACGGTTGGCAGCTTGCTGCTGCTTTTGTTTTATAAAAACAAGCCGAAAAGTTTGTACATTCTGATTATCAGTTTGTTTGTGATTGATGCGTTGGTAATTAGCCAGTGGTTTGGCCTAGAGAAGCTGAAACAGCGTTTGGTGGAGACGAGTTTAACCCATGAATCGCGTGATGAAGTGGTGTTGGATACTTGGCAAGCATTGCTGCAAGAGCCACTGACGGGCTATGGTGCGGGCAGTTTTTATTCTGCCTATCCGCAGTTTAACCAAAGCCAGGTGACGCTGTTTTATGACCATGCGCACAATGACTACCTGCAGTTTTTGTTCGAGTATGGTGCGCTGGTGACGGCGCTGATGGGGCTGATGGTGCTGTTTTGTGGCTATCGCGCGTTTCGCGCCTTTCAACAGCGGAGAGATAAAACATTACGCGGTTTAGGGCTCGCCTCGTTGATGGTGGTGATCGGCATGTTGATTCACATCAGTGTTGACTTTCCGCTGCAAGCTCCAGCCACGACGATTTACTTTATTTTGTGTTTGCTGATTGGTTTGCTCAGCCAGAGCTTGACATCGGCGAAGCACTCAGAGCGAACTTCGTAATCAAGGCCAACACCTACGCAATAAGCTGTACTGGCATTAAGCGGTGCTTACCACAACATACCTACTCTTACCTACTGTTGCCATTCCCTTTCCAGCGGGAATCCATTAAACCGCAAGCAACACTTACTTAGTACGTTCATTATTATAATCTCACTCGTTAGTAAACAAACTGCCATACATTAAAATAGCGGGCAAGTAAGAAGCGTACTTGCCCGCTATCTAACACACTACCAGTCTAAGTTATTTGCTAGCTGAACTTGCATTTCTTCAATCAAAGCAGATATACCAACGCCATATATTGGATATTCAGAAACATCACCTCCAACAAACTTCGTGGTAGCAGCACTATTGGTATCCGTTGATACTAATACTTCATCTAGAGTAGCCGCTGTTGTAGACAAAACGTCATCTAACGAGAGGATAGTACTACGCGCTAGCACTAGTGGCTGAGAGTCGGACGTGCCAATAGGTGTCTCCGTCGGTTCATTTAAGTAAGTCCATGATCCATCGATAGCGTCAACCGTTAGCAAATCATCCAGAATCACACTCGCTGTAAATTGTGGTTTCATCGTGTCTTTATCAACAACACCATCGGCAAATTCAATGCGATCGACCGCTGAATGACTATCCGCCATATGGTTGAGAATTCGTAACGATTCACCGCTGTTAGACAACAACACCAGGTCTCGACCTTCGAT
>NZ_JAKGCY010000050.1:0-2121 GCF_021852965.1 Vibrio floridensis
CTTGCGTTGGGGTTAGTGGTTAAGGTGCTATGCGGTTACTTTTGTATTGCATGCCTGCGCCCCTTAACGCGGCGTTAGCCTTCAAGTTTGATATGGGTAGTTATGGAAATACTAAGCAAATATGCATCTGAAATTATTGCGTTGTGCGCACTGTTTTTAACAGTGTACCAAGCCAGCAGTCAGCGTCGCCAAAATCGTATCTCACTAAAACCTCACCTGGATCTATTTACTGAACGCTTTTTTAAAAATGGTGTGGGTCGTATTGAAATTTATCTAATAAATAATGGTTTAGGCCCAGCGTTCATTGAAACGTTTGATGTAGCACTTGGTGACAAAAACTATAGTGCTAGAGATGCTCTTACTGCATTATTCGGCGACAGATCAGACGCCTTTAACTACACAGAGTTATCTAAAGGCTACGCTATTGCTCATAATCAAAGAATACGCTTACTATCCGTGGATTTTCCGGCTAAAGACTGGGCTGAAGTTAGTAGTCTCGAAGAAAGTATCAGCTCACTAAGGCTAAGTATTAATTATAAGTCTGTTCATGGACAAGCCTTCTCGCTAAACGATTAAAGGCTAACAAGGCGTTCAAGAGGGATTCATGCCGCGTGGCATTTTTGGTTTACAGTGAGTTTTGGTGGTGAAAGTGGTCTGCAGAAGGTTGGTTTAGGCGGCATTCACCCCTTAACGCAGCGTTATGCAGATGGAGAAAATATGATTCAGCTAAACCATATCGGGGAAGCCCTAGTATGCGAGCTTATTAACAACTCAGATGAGGTTCGCTCTTTCCTGAAGGAAGTTTTAGCGCTTTCGTTTGACGAGTTCATAGCTGTTCCTGAAATTAGGCTAGACCCGTGCTCCGATTTGATATTCGATGGCGTACACAAAGTTGATATCTGCATTTTGGATGTACATTCAAAAACCTGTTTCCCTATTGAAGCAAAGCTAGGTTTAGATCGGTTAGCACAGAAAACCTTTGATGACCGTTTCCTTCACCCATGTAAAACCTCTCATAGTGGTTCTAGGGTTTCGGGTAGTATGATTTCAGTCATTGAGCGACAGCTTCCTGAACAATGTGATGGACACGATTTGTCAGTAACATATGAAGGCCATCGATATCTGCTAACCAAAGAATGGGCTCTTATCTCAAGGAAACAAGTTCATTCTAAGTGGGAAGTAAACGGCTTTCCGAGTGTCTCTTCCAAATGTCGTCACTTAGTCTTCGAAGATGTGGCAAGAAAATACGGTAATAGCAATGACTTCAACACGTTAGTTTCGAAGTTGCTTAATGTAGACTTTTATCGAAAGTGGGTAGAATCTGCATAACAAATTGTTCAAGAGGGATTCGCAACGCGTGGCATTTTTACTATGCGTTGGTTTTAGTGTTTAAGGCGGTATGCGGTGGCATCGGTATTGCGTTGCTCACCCCTTAACAAGGCGTTAGTGCCTTTCACATGTGGAGAGTCTAAATGGACTATTTGATTAATATTCTTATCGAAGAGGCACCTAAAACAATAATTAACACGATTGTTGCTTTGTTGACGACAGCTCTGGTTGCTTCTTTCGTATTCATCATGACTGTGTTTTCGAAAAATAGAGAAATTAAAAAACTAATACTGAAGCCGGGAAGGCAGTTTTATCTCTACTATCGTGGAGAGAACCACGAAGAAGGTAAAACAATAACATTCTGTTCAGATGGTAGCGTTGGGGAAGGGGGGAATGAAAACGAGTGTACATGGAAAATATATTGGGGCAGTTTAATCATCAATAATCAAACTGGGCGTCCTCATAGTATCTTTAAATGGGACAAACATCAGGGGAAATTAGTACATAACAATGATGTCAACCTTCCTTCAATTATGGGGCAGGTTTTGGCACCGGATTATATCCCAATTTCTCACAACGAAGACTTCAAAGATCAGCACTAACAATCAATTTAAGAGGGATTCCCAACGCTTGGCATTTTTGTTTCTACTTCAATTATAGTGGTTACGGTACAATGCTTTAGGTTGGGTGGTCGCGTTGCTCACCCCTTAATTGGGCGTTATGCTTAATCAAATAAAATCAGTTGGTTATGGTTTTTATGTTTCCTCAGCTTTCGGGTTTTGTGCTCGTCGG
>NZ_JAKGCY010000051.1:0-1860 GCF_021852965.1 Vibrio floridensis
CTACTTCAAATTTAGTGTTTATGGCACAATGCTTTAGGTTGGGTGGTGGCGTTGCTCACCCCTTAATTGGGCGTTATATGGCAATCAGGTATCATTTAGGAGCAACTAGTGGCAACTGAATATCGTTCGTTTTTCAACATAGGATTATATGACCCAGTATATTTTGATCGCTGGCCTTATGGCCCAAATGAATATGATAGTGCGTTATATTTGTCCGCGAAAAAAAGAAAATGTGGTTGGGGAAAAGCCGCTGAGTTTAACTCAATCGATGAAGCTAGAGCATTTTTTTATGATTGGAAAAATAGTTCTAAGTTTAAGATGCATATTGTTGAGTTCAAGAAATATGTTGAAGTGCCTGACCCTATATATCCTGAGAATCACCCTCACAGTTTGCTAAAGCGTATACACCAAGGTGAAAAACACAGTGTTTGGGTTACTGCTGAACTATGGTTCAGGGGACAAATATCCACTCATTATGTGTCGAAACAAACGCTAAGACGCCATCGTGATATCCTAATAAACTATGGTGTTGACATAGCTAAAGAGCCAGAGCAAGTTTATGAACCACCGAAAATGAAAAGAGATGATGTGTGGTATACAGCTTCACCAAAGTTGAAAGCCCTGGATTAGGGCACTAATTGTAAATCAATGTTGGTGAACAGCCATATAACAAGCAATTTAAGAGGGATTCTCAACGCTTGGCATTTTTGCTTCTACTTCAATTTTAGTGTTTACGGTACAATGCTTTACGTTGGGTGGTGGCGTTGTTCACCCCTTAATTGGGCGTTAGTTGCCAACGAGAAAAACGCAGCTAAAACAAAATATTTAGGGCTAAGGTCCGTATGTTTTTGGCTCGGTTTTCGTATTTCAACTTCTAGTTATTTGGGTTTGCAAAATCGTGTGTTGGTTTCTTTTGTGGTTGACTCTATATTTCAGAAACTGGTTTATATGTTGAAAGTTAGCTCTGTAACATTGTTTGTCCAAAGGCGCTTTTTTGTTGTCGTTAATCCGTTTTCTACGGCGCTTTGTGTCCCAAGTGGTTTCAGTGACAGGCGCTTTGAAACTACGCCTGATTTGAGTTTTTCAAAGCACGTAAAAACAGTGTTGGCAAAGCGGCAATCAACTTCAAATCAAAGCTTTAGGTTTGGCAACTAACAAAGCATTCAAGAGGGATTCACAACGCTTGGCAGTTTTGGTTTGAATTGGCTTTAGTGTTTACGGCACAATGGTTTAGAACGGGTGGTAGCGTTGTTCACCCCTTAATGCGGCGTTATGCGTAAATGGAGGAAACATGGAAAATCAGGGCAAGCTGTTCTTCTTCTGTGGCAAGATGGGAGCAGGGAAATCGACGAAATCTAAGGTTGTGGCTGCCGAAAATAATGCAGTCCTAATTTCAGAAGACGACTGGTTGTCAGCTCATTATCCTTCACAAATTCAAACGTTTGACGACTACATTAAACACTCTAATCTCATAAAGCCTTTCGTTAAAAAACATGTTCAGAGTTTGCTAAATGTAGGGGTTAACGTTGTCATGGATTTTCCAGCTAATACTGTCAATCAAAGAGCTTGGTTCGTATCACTGTGCGTTGAAGTAGGTAGTGAGCATGAGCTTTGGTATCTAGACCTAACAGATGATCAATGTTTATCCCAAATTGCTAAGCGTCGAGTTGAGCAACCTGAAAGAGCTATGTTTGACACAGAAGCAGTATTTCATCATGTCACTCAGTATTTTGAACCTCCGAAAGCGAGTGAAAATCTCAATCTGGTACGTGTGGGATAATACGCATAACAAGAGACTATGGCGTCAATAGTTAATTTTTGGCGCTATCTGCATTCCACATACAGCCATCTCTGAGCATT
>NZ_JAKGCY010000052.1:0-1703 GCF_021852965.1 Vibrio floridensis
TCAGGCACCATGGGATTCCAATATTCTTCCATTTCAATCCTTGATATGTGGCGTACTCAAATGCGTTATAACGCCGCGTTAAGGGGTGAATGCCGCATAAACTAACTTTCCGCAAGCCACTTTCACCACCAAAATTCACAGTAAACCAAAAATGCCACGCGGCATGAATCCCACTTGAACGCCTTGTTAGCTTAAATTTCGCCAATAATGGTTAAATAGCCACCAATAATTACCATTAACCACAACGCTCCCCCCAGAGATAGCCACACATAGTTAAGCCAACTTAACTTTTTGTTGGTGTCACCAAACATATCATTTTGAGACTCATTAATAACCAACTGTATCTTATAAAGA
Organism: Vibrio floridensis; assembly: GCF_021852965.1. Classification (NCBI taxonomy): domain Bacteria; kingdom Pseudomonadati; phylum Pseudomonadota; class Gammaproteobacteria; order Vibrionales; family Vibrionaceae; genus Vibrio; species Vibrio floridensis. Next base: position 355 of record NZ_JAKGCY010000052.1, read on the forward strand.
ATTTGACACTTAAAAGGAAAAAGCACCAAACCTACAAAAAAACTGTATGGTAATGCTATTTCTTTCTCAGAAAGACGATCTGATATTTGTCCAAGAATACTCAACAAAACATATTTTGTCGCATCCCATTCCAGTACTTTTGGCAAATCTGCTTGGGAAGACAAACTTTCACTTTTGGTTACCTTAGAACACAGTGAATGTAAGAAGAAAATAAAAAATATCGCTCGTGCTATAGGCCAAATTTTTTCACCGGAAGCCACTCTGTATATAGACCAATTTTTATACATCCAATAAAACCCATAGAAACCTAAGGTTCCAACATACATTACCGTAAACTTTTTAGGTGACACTACATAGAATGAAACATCAGAACTTAGTTTATCCATTTTTATTACTACTCCTTCTATAAAAATTTATGCTAACGCCGCGTTAAGGGGTGAATGCCGCACAAACCAAGTTTCCGCAGATCACTTTCACCACCAAAACTCACCACATACCAAAAATGCCACGCGGCATGAATCCCTCTTTAACGCTTTGTTAGTTTGCATTTTACACAAATCGCACGATTTAATTAAATTGACCATTTCATGCGACACACTATAATCTAACTGTACACTCAATTGGGGGACTTACCATGCATACATTAACAGCGAATGATGCCAAACGAAATTTCGGCGAACTACTTCTAAGCGCACAACGCGAGCCGGTAAAAATCAGCAAAAACAGTAAAGATACTGTCGTTGTCATGTCCATTCGTGACTTTGAAGAGTTAGAAGCTATGAAAGTTGAGTACCTCAAACACTGCTTTAAGTCAGCTAAAGAAGACTTGAACAATGGAAACGCCATTGATGGCGAAAGCTTTCTAAATTCGCTGTAACTAACATATGCAAAAGAACAAATACAAGCTAAGTAACTTAGCGCAATCTCACTTGCGCAAAGCAAAAAACTACACTGTTGAAAACTTTTCTGAATTACAGTGGCGCAACTACAAAGACACTCTGCTATCAGGGTTTCAAATGCTAGCTGATAACCCTGGGTTAGGAAGAAGCTGTGACGAGGTATACCCAAATGGCTTTTACTTCCCGATTGGAAAACACACCGCTTATTTCACTAAAGAAGATGGCTTTATCTTAGTCGTAGCTGTCTTAGGTCAATCACAGCTCCCACAGAATCATTTGAAATAACACGACTCCCCCCCCTAGATTTCATACCTGGGGGAGTTTATTCATGCAAACTAACGCTGCGTTAAGGGGTGAGTGCTGCCTAAACCAACCTTCCGCAGACCACTTTCACCACAAAACTCAATGCAAACCAAAAATGCCACGCGGCACGAATCCCACTTGAACGCC
>NZ_JAKGCY010000054.1:0-1497 GCF_021852965.1 Vibrio floridensis
CCCTTCACGACCGCCACCAGGTAAATCCCAGCAATTCGGATATGAAATGGAAGAAATATTATCTCTTTTATAGGTAATAATTTGCTCGTTACAATGAACAACTAATTTGCATCCCTTAAAATGTTGCACACTGTCTCTCCTAAGATTGCTAACGCTGCGTTAAGGGGTGAATGCCGCCTAAACAAACCTTCCGCAGACCACTTTCACCACCAAAATTCACTGCATACCAAAAATGCCACGCGGCATGAATCCCACTTGAACGCCTTGTTATGCAAATGTTCTAACGGCAAAACGTATCTATATACAAAGCCTCAACCTTGTCTCTCGCCCACTGTGTGCGACGCAAAAACTTAAGAGAAGATTTGATTGATGGATTGCTGTAAAAACAGTTAATTTGAATTTCTCTGTCTAACCCTTCCCAACCATAGTGCTCTTGTAAACGAACAAGGATTTTCTCTAAGGTTAATCCATGTAAAGGGTTGTTTGGTTGCTCTTGGCTCATCGCTTGGATCCTAATAATACCGCTTAGTTTGGTCGCAGTTTACCAGAATGCTGTAGGCAGTTAGCCAATTTATTTTCGCCAATAGCCTAGACCTAAGCACTGGAAAATCAGCTGATTTGAGTATTTGCATAACGCTGCGTTAAGGGGTGAATGCCGCATAAACCAACTTTCCGCAGACCACCTTCACCACCAAAATTCATCGCATGGCAAAAATGCCACGCGGCATGAATCCCTCTTGAACGCCTTGTTATAAAAACAATTTCACTGCTCTGTTACATCCATTGATTTTGGTGTAGGAATAACCCCTATAAACCGAGCCAAACTTAGCAATGTCATAAAGAGTCCAATCATAGCTTGACCAATAACTAATGAATAGGCAACGACACCCAAAGGCGTAACGTTGTAAAAACCAAAGCTAGTCATTACAACAAAGCTAGTATAAACCGCTCCCAGCACACTCTCATGAGAACCTTCAACTGCAAACTTAAACATACCCTGAAAAAATATATACTGAGCAGCAAACCAAAAGATGATTTCGAAATAGTTTTGCATTAGAAGTATGACTATACGGCGGTATCCATGTAATGCGTATTCCCTACCAGCCTTTATCGCTCGATACTCATCGAAAAGTAGAACATTCGTTTGGTAAATTACAACTTCATAAACGCGGAACAAGGCATATAGCGCAATACCAAATCCAATAAGCTGATTATTGATGTACAAAACCGCTGGAACAGACAAGATTGATAAGAATACATGACTCAATGCCCAAACTTCCGAGAAGCGTCCAGTCCTAGCTTTTGGGAAGATTTTTCGAATAACATTGAAAAATGAAATTTTTCCTAAAATTTCAAAGACCTTAGCCCAAAAATCCACAATAAACGAATCTGATTTTTCCACTGTACTTCCTTTTGTTTTATAACGCTGCGTTAAGGGGTGAGTGCCGCCTAAACCAACCTTCAGCAGACCACTTTCACCACCAAAATTCATCGCAT
>NZ_JAKGCY010000055.1:0-1484 GCF_021852965.1 Vibrio floridensis
AGCTTGAGTCTTTCTGTTTCCATTTAAACCAGTCTCCAATTAAGGCTTATAACGCTGCGTTAAGGGGTGAATGCCGCCTAAACCAACTTTCCGCAGACCACTTTCACCACTAAAACTCACTGCATACCAAAAATGCCACGCGGCATGAATCCCTCTTGAACGCCTTGTTATGTGATTGTTGCGTAAGAATTACAAGCTCTACACGCGTACAATGATATGCACCCCGTAAACTATAATAAAATGGACATTACATGAAAGCCCTTATTTATGAAACGCTTGTAAACCTTACCAACCAAGACCCAGAACAGCATGCAACCATAAGACAAAACCTTTATGAACAGTTGGATTTGCCTTTCGATAAACAATTGGCTTTGTATGCAGGTGCTCTCGGGCCGGCCAGCTCAGGAAAATTAGAAAACCACGAAGCTATCAGTAATGCTGTAGATAGAGTTGTTCAATTATTAGAAATTCCTGAACACTGATCTCCTTACCACTTCTAAAACGGCTCTTATCCCCAAGAGCCGTTTTAGCGACAGTCACATAACGCCGCGTTAAGGGGTGCAGGCACGCAATACAAAAGCTACCGCACAGTGCCGTAACCACTGAACCTAACGCAAACTGAAAATGCCACGCGTGCCAAATCCCACTTTAACGCTTTGTTATGCTTAAGCTTCAATGGCTTACGTTTGACCAGAACCAAGATTAACTCGACTTTGATTCACAAACAAAAGACAAAGATTAGAAAGCCGAAATGAATCATAGTTTTGATAATCAGACTTCGGATTTTGGCAAAACTGGCTTGGAGTTTAAAAACCAAAAATGGATTTCTGATTGAGCCAACCGCCCTAGCCGCGTAGTTGCTCAAGAATTGATTGAGGCAATTCTCTGAATTTCTAGCGCCAAAGAATAAGAGTCCGAAAAACAGCGCTCAAAAAAGCCGACTTGCCGACAAACACAAAACTGAAAAGCTGAGGGAACAAAGAAAACCATAAACCACTGATTTTATTTGATTAAGCATAACGCCCTGTTAAGGGGTGAGCAACGCAATACCAATGCCGCCGAATACCACCTTAAACACTAAAACCAACGCACAGTGAAAATGCCACGCGTTGCGAATCCCTCTTGAACAGTTTGTTAGGTGCGTAGCCAAAGTTGGTAAAAGTCGGTTTCATCGTGCTTGGGATTCTTGCGCAAGAACTCCCAACCATGGCGCTTATAGAATGTGAGGGCTCGATGGTTAGTTCGGCTTACTGAAAGTACAGCACGCAAACAACCCGCTTTACTCAAAGTGCTTACAATATAATCCTGCAATTTTGCAGCGAGACCTGAACCACGAAAATTCGGCTTTAAGTAAATGAGATGCACATAGCCAGTCTCAGGCTCGGGTGAAAAGCTACGAAATTCTAACTGCCCTGCAAACTGACCATCCACAAATATATGGATATAGAACCATCCTGATGTTGCTAACCGGTCTAATACTCGTT
>NZ_JAKGCY010000056.1:0-1352 GCF_021852965.1 Vibrio floridensis
CTTAACGCGGCGTTATGCTTACAAGGAGGTTGAATGAGAGATAGCGTATTTAAGATAATGTTATCTAAAGATCGCAATATTAGCTTTTGTGTGTGGTTGAAAATTACATTGTTAGAAATCTACTTGGGTGAGCAGTTGCTTGAGATGATTTCCAATACCGCATCATATAATCACGAAACTGAAGGGCTGATTATCGGCAGTGAGTCGAATGGTTGGAAAAAACCACTGATTGATTACATCCCTTCGACATATCTGAATGCTAAGTTAAAGGATTCGATACTACGATTACTTCGAATAAAGTATCTTTATCAATACAAGCTAATCAAAAAGGTCGATTCTAAATCTTTAGAATATGACGACAAAGCAACATTATATAAATTAAACCACGCTTCGTTGCATCTGTTAACGGAACTAAAATTAGCATACAACACGATTTGGGTAGGTCTAAACCTTACAATAGATCTAATCGTCTATCTCTGCACCAAAGATTTAGCAACAACGCTTGCAGTCGGTGGCGCTATAGAGTTTATTAGACGCTTTAAATTGTAAGCATAACAAAGCGTTTAAGTGGGATTTGGCACGCGTGGCATTTTCAGTTTGCGTTGGGTTCAGTGGTTACGGCACTGTGCGGTAGCTTTTGTATTGCGTGCCTGCACCCCTTAACACGGCGTTATGTGAATAAGGGAAACTATGAGTTTTGATATCGCAATTTTAAGTTTGGAAAAGCGAGTATCCAACGCGGAAGCCAGTGAAATTTACGCTGAAATACTTGAAGGTAATTACAGTAATGTTGCTAAAAATGCAGCAATAGAAGATTTTTATCGTGAGTTAACTGCCATACATCCTGAAATTGATGACATTCCGGATGACAAAACTGAGGACATCGATTTTTGTCCTTGGAGTTGTGAGTTTGATAAGTCTGCCGCGCACATAATTATAAGCTCGGTTTGGTCTAAATCTGACTACGTATATGACCTTGTTCAATCACTCGCTGTTAAACATAATCTTGCCCTCTTTAGCCCACAAGCGGAAATAGTTGTATACCCTGACGGTTCTGAGGGTGGTGAAGTGGAAAAGAGGGCATGGTGGAAATTCTGGTAAATTCACATAACAAGGCGTTTAAGCGGGATTCATGCCGCATGGCATTTTTGGTTTGCAGTGAGTTTTGGTGGTGAAAATGGTCTGCGGAAGCTTGGTTTATGCGGCATTCACCCCTTAACGCAGCGTTATGTTTAGTCACGTAAAATCAGTTGGTTGCATCTTTTCTTTGCTTTTTCAGCTTTCTAATTTTGGTCTTGTCGGCAAGTTACGTTTAGTGGTCGCTGTTTTCTGGACTCCAATTCGTGGGCGCT
>NZ_JAKGCY010000057.1:0-1349 GCF_021852965.1 Vibrio floridensis
TGCGTTTCGTTCGGTGGTTACGGCACTGTGCGGTAGCTTTTGTATTGCGTGCCTGCACCCCTTAACGCGGCGTTATGTGAATGGAGTCAACCTTGAAAATATCAGTTGTCAAAAGTGGTCAGATTGGGGCTTATGAAGCTGAACTTCATGCTCATCTAAACTCCGTTTTTGGCCAAGATTCCATGTTCATTTTCAATCGTGAGTTCGTCTGTGCAATTCTCATTGAAGACGATAATCAGATTATCGCTACTGGTTTTGCTTATAGTCGTTTAATGATGCAAGGCTCAATAAGCTTCAAAGGGGGCATAATTGGTGGTATTGCCATTACACCAAGTAAGCGTGGTTTGGGCTTAGCTAAAGTCATCGTGAAAGAACTCGATCGATGCTTAGTGTCTTTTGGGGTAACTCATTCTTTTCTCTTCGCTTATGAGCCAGATGTTTATCGAAGCTCAGGGTATTCGGAGTTAGTTTTGCCTATCCATTACTTCGACGTGCAGCAGAACAATTGGAATCAGTTTGTCTACCGTGGAGGTATGGTTAAGTCTTACAATGGCAGTCATGCTTTAAGCGATCAAGTCATTGAATTTAATGGTTGTGTGTATTGAACACTCTGAAAGAATTCACATAACAAAGCGTTCAAGAGGGATTTGGCACGCGTGGCATTTTTAGTATGCGTTGAGTTCAGTGTTTATGGCGCAATGCGGTAGCTTTTGTATTGCGTGCCGGCACCCCTTAACGCGGCGTTAGCTCCTTAAAGGCTGAAATCATCAAAATCCAAACTCAATTGTTCTGAAAAATCAGCTTTTAGAGTTCAGATTTCACAACTTGGCTTTCAAGTTTCTCTGATGCCGATTTGGTTGAAATTGCTGAAAGTTCAGCAGGTTCAAAGCCGCTGAAAACCCACAATCCTCGATGCTTCAAGGTTGTTGGATGTTCCACTCGGCAAGTTTGGTTTCACAAAAGGCTGCATCATCGCTGTGATCTTGCTTTCTTTGTCGCGGACTCTTAACCGTGGCCAACTTAGCCTAGATCGTTTTTAGTTTTGGTAGTCAACTTTACAGCTTTTGGCGTTGGACGTATGTTTATGTGATGCTTTTGCGTAAAATACCTTTCAAGAAAAATGGTTAAAAGTCATTTTGAAACAATAGGCTACGAAGCTAACAAACGCCTCAAGAGGGACTGTCAACGCGTGGCGTTTCCAGTCCCAATGAGTCGCGGTGGTTACGGTTGTTGTGTTTAAGTTTTGTGGTATGCGTTGCCAGCCCCTTAGGCGGGCGTTATGTTCACAAGATGGATTGTAGATATGGATGAAAAAGTACAAATAGCTTTTGGTGTTTGGGCGGGTGTTT
>NZ_JAKGCY010000058.1:0-1289 GCF_021852965.1 Vibrio floridensis
TATGCGGTTAGTTTTAGTGGTGAAAGTGGTCTGCGGGAAGTTGGTTTGTGCGGCATTCACCCCTTAACGCAGCGTTATGTAAATGGAGTGAAAAATGGAAGTCGTTGAAGTAAAAGGGTTTGAAATCCAAGGTTTAGTCCTAAGAACTCGCAATGAAATTGAAATGAATCCAGAGACGGCGAATATTCCAAAGCATGTTGAGTACGTTGATACGAATGTAGTTATCGACTATCAATCTGGAGCAAGGGCATATAGTGTCTACTGTAATTATGAGTCAGATGTGAATGGATACTTTGACGTATTAATGGGTTCGGACAAAGTCTCATCTTCAAATGTTGAACTGTCATCAGTATCTGTACTTTCTGGCTCTTACCTAAAGTTTGAAGCCGAAGGCGAGTTTCCTGCTGCCGTTATTGCTGCGTGGCAGTCGGTTTGGTCTCACTTTAGCTCTCAGAGTTGTGAGCATGAAAGGGCATATACAACAGACTTTGAGCACTATGAAAGTGCTAGCAAGGTTAGTGTCTACATTGCGCTGAAATAATTTACATAACAAAGCGTTTAAGACAGATTCGCAACGCGTGGCATTCTCTGTTCAAATTGAGTTTTGTGTTTACGGTGTAATGGTTTAGGTAAGGTGGTGGTTGCTCACTACTTAACGCGGCGTTAGGCAAATAAATGGAAATTAAAATGATTCGATACTTAATATACATAGTTCTCTCCTTAACACTTACTTCTTGTGCATCATTTAATGCACCATTGGATTATCGTTTAGACGAAAAATCTAATAGAGGTCTTGTGGTTTTTTCTTTTACCACTGAAGGTATTTTGGAAAACTTTTTTCTACAGTATCAAAATGAGGATGGTACAGAGAAAGGGGATGTTACATTATGGACAAACAGAAACCCTTTAGACTGGGCTTCAAAGGAAAAAGGGAGACTAGTGATTCTAGAACTACCTCAGGGCAAGTATGATATTTTTCGGCTAGTAGCGCCCCTTCAAGTTTCTTCTAAGGACAGGTTTTCTATTCCTTTCGAAGTGACGTCAGGAAAAGTAGCTTATTTGGGTAATGTACATATTAGGATCCCTGACCAAGAAAACTTCACTTATGTTTTGCGAGATAAATCGGAACGTGACTTAGAAATGCTATTTTCACGTTATACGAAAATATCTAAAGATGATCTGATAAAGATAATTAAAGAGTAGAAATTTGCCTAACAAGAGACTATGGCGTCAATAGTTAATTTTTGGCGTTATCTGCATTCCACATACAGCCATCTCTGAGCATTGAA
>NZ_JAKGCY010000059.1:0-1229 GCF_021852965.1 Vibrio floridensis
CGACAAGCACAAAACCGAAAGCTGAGGGAACAAAGAAAAAACATAAACCACTGATTTTATTTGATTAAGCATAACGCTGCGTTAAGGGGTGAATGCCGCATAAACCAAGCTTCCGCAGACCACTTTCACCACCAAAACCAACCGCATACCAAAAATGCCACGCGGCATGAATCCCACTTAAACGCTTTGTTAGTTGCATAACTGATGTTTGCCAAAGAACTTAGTCCAAATTGTCAGGCGTGCTAAGGTTCGTACCACAAACCTTACATTTATAATCACCCGTTGGCTCACCTTCCATCAAAGCACTTGCTATTGCAGCGAGTAACTCAGAAAAGAAACCTCTTGATTCAGTTTTAGGTTCTGTTTTTGAAAAGCTCTCATACTTATGAACCGTAACTTTTTTGCAGTTACAACAGAACGCTTTTGTTTCCTCAGCGCCGTAAGCATGTACCACTTTGCTTCTCCTTTGATACGAATTTATCTTCTAGCAACTAACGCCCGCTTAAGTGGTGAGCAACGCAATACGATGCTTCTGCAAACCGCCTAAATCACTAAAATGAACGCATGGTAAAAATGCCACGCGTTGCGAATCCGTCTTAAAGCGTTTGTTATGTGCCTCGTCCACACCAAAGCTCGAAAATGTCATTTTCCTCCTCAATTGCTATAGAGCAATTAATGTCATCCACTGACCATTTGTAAATAAGCTGCCCATGAATTTCGGCTACTTTTAAGTCAACATCTTGTGATAATGCTGCCTCTACTTGACCATTCGTATAATTGAAACCTCTCTTTGAGCACTGAATCAACAACTCATTTGTTGGCTTTTGATATACAGCATCACATCCACCAACTTGATTGGGAAGATTTTCGAGAGACGAGACAAGATCTGAAATTGGAATTCCTGACACAGATTCAGAAGAGATAAAGAAGCCCACTGATTCACTCTCGGTTTTAACTCGCCCATCACACCCTGTGACTACGACTGCCACGAACAAAACAGCCCATTTAGTATATCCATTCATGCGAAAATTTATCCTATGAGACACATAACGCTGCGTTAAGGGGTGAATGCCGCCCAAACCAACCTTCCGCAAACCAGTTTCACCACAAAAACTCACCGCATACCAAAAATGCCACGCGGCATGAATCCCGCTTAAACGCCTTGTTATACGTGGATTTTGTAGGTTAAGTCGGCGACTTCGTCACCTGTAATGCCTCTGAAACCCCAA
>NZ_JAKGCY010000006.1:0-243412 GCF_021852965.1 Vibrio floridensis
GGTGCCGACTACCGGAATCGAACTGGTGACCTACTGATTACAAGTCAGTTGCTCTACCTACTGAGCTAAGTCGGCGCACTATATTCTTTTTAAATTGTCGTTCGTACGTTAAGCACCAACGACTTTAAATTCGTGGTGCCCGGAGGCGGAATCGAACCACCGACACGAGGATTTTCAATCCTCTGCTCTACCGACTGAGCTATCCGGGCGACGAGGTGTATTAAACGGTTTTTCGCTTTCTAGGTCAATATAAAAATAGAAAAAAAATATCGTTTGCTGATTTTATGCCCGCAATGAGGTGTTTTTATTCGTTTTAAACGATCGAAGTACAGTATATAGACATCTGAGCGATGCGAATTTCTCATATTAGCAAGTGAGTTTGCGTTGCTATCGAATAAAAAAAGCACGCTTTAAAGCGTGCTTTGCGTTAAATCAGCGTGAGCTTATCGCTTTACGGAAAACTTAGTAACCCAATTTTCCAATTGGTTTGCCAGCGTTGCTAGGCTACGAGTGCTGTTATGACTCTCTGTCACTACGGTTGTTAACTGATTGCCGCTGTCTTCGATCATGTTTATGCGTTTAGCAATGTCATCACTGACTTCTGTCTGCTCTGCGGCAGCGGTTGCGATTTGTTGACTCATCGTGCTAATTGACTCGAGTGCCAGTACGATTTGTTGCAGCGCCTCTGAGGCATTTTGAGACTCCACCACCGTGCTTTGACTTGTTTCGGCACACACTTCCATGGTTTGGATGGCGTTGCGAGAACCTTGTTGCAAGTTATTGATCATCAACTGGATCTCTTTAGTGCTGGATTGGGTTCTTCCTGCAAGATTACGTACTTCGTCCGCGACGACGGCAAAACCTCTTCCTTGCTCGCCCGCACGAGCGGCCTCAATGGCAGCGTTGAGGGCCAGTAAGTTAGTTTGCTCTGCAATGTCTCCGATCACATCGAGGACCTTCACGATATTGTTCACGTCTTGATCAAGATCTGCCACCGCTTGGCTTGCGGTACCAAGTTGTTGGGCTAGCCCCTGAATATTGGTGACGGTATTTCTGATCAAAACTTGCGTATGCTTGCTTTGCTTGTCCGCCTCATCCGTATTGTTGGCAGTATCACTGGCAGAATCAGCGACATGGTTGGCGGACGATGCCATTTCCGTCATCGCAGTTGCAATCATCGCGGTCGATTGTTGCTGAGTTGTGGTCAGGTTAGATATCGCGTCAGAACGACTTTCAACCGAGGCCAACTCACCACGCAATGCGTACATAGAACGCTCAAGGTTGGTGATCATCTCAGCCAAAGATCGGCTCATCTCTTGCACGGCTTGGTATATGCTGCCTTGAGGTGCTTGGGTATCAAATGTGGTTTGGATTTTTCCTTTCGCCACGTCTTGCACCGCGTTTCTCACATCATTTGGTTCGCCACCTAGCAGATTGAGCATTTTGTTGATGGATACAATCAATCCACCCAGAATTGCGCCAGCAATCGCCAGACAAAGAAATAGCTGCCATTGAGCCGTTGACCAAAAACGGGCATTGACCTCATTGAAGCCGATGCCGGTACCGACCACCCAACCCCAATGCGGCGTTCGTTCTGCGATCGAGAGTTTTTCTTCAATCGAGCCATCGGCCAGTTTTTGCGTCCAAGTATATTCCACCAGTTGGCCTGTTTTTCGGCCAAGCACATCTAGGATTAACTGGCCAACACTGTTGCCATTACCATCACGAAAATCATGAAAACTGGTGCCATGAAGTTGTGGATCTAATGGAGTGGCAATAAAGATCATTTTTTCATCAGCGACGTAAACATACTCATTGTCTTTGTAGATGTTATTACGCAGTAGTCGAGTGGCCAGTGCTTTGGCTTCGTCTTCGGGCATTTTGCCTTCAACAGCCATTTTCTCGACTTCGGTCAGGATGCTATAAGCGCTGCGAAAGAGTTCGGTTACTCGTGCTTTGTTATCTAGATTGCTGGCAACCCTCAGTGTCCAAAGGCCAGTAGCGGTTAACGCGAGGAGGGCAATTAAGATAATTCCCGATAATAAATAAGCTTGTGTCTTAAGTTTCATAGTAATGCTCATATTGTAGTCACAATGAACACGGCAAATGCTTAGTTTGTCCGTTTAATTGAAACGAAATATTAATGTAGCACGACTGAAACAAATAGCAGCTTAGTCTTAAAGCATGATCGCGATTAAATTTATGGCGTGAAAAAAGTATAAATGGAAGAAAAATAATGAACTAACAGGGAAACAAATTGCAGAAAAGAAAAAAGCCAAGTCTTTCGACTTGGCTTTGAAAGTGGCTCCTCCTGCTGGGCTCGAACCAGCGACCTGCGGATTAACAGTCCGTCGCTCTACCGACTGAGCTAAGGAGGAACTATTCTGTGTTTCTTGCATGCAAGACAACGTTGTAAATGGTGCCGACTACCGGAATCGAACTGGTGACCTACTGATTACAAGTCAGTTGCTCTACCTACTGAGCTAAGTCGGCACACTATATTTTTTTATCGCTCGTACATTTAGCACCAACGATTTGAAATTGTGGTGCCCGGAGGCGGAATCGAACCACCGACACGAGGATTTTCAATCCTCTGCTCTACCGACTGAGCTATCCGGGCAACGGAGCGCTATTAAACGGATTTTTGATTCTCTCGTCAACCGATTTTTAGAAAAAAGTTCAAAAAAAAACGCGAGTGTTGAGAAAGTAGACGCACGTCAACTAAAGCGACGTACCTTGGTTAAAATCTTGTTTAAATTTGGTCACTTTTTCTAGATAGCGACGAGCTTCCGCATTGGGGTGTTTTTTGGTTAATGCCCAATAAACTTGATTAGGTTGCAATGCGTTGAGATCGCGCATTGCGCGTTTTCGATCGTTGCGATTAAAGGTGTTGAGTACACCGCCTGTACCACCGTTGTAGGCTGAAATCATCGAATATTCGAGAGATATTGGATGATTGACCTCTTTCAGATAGCGATTTTTCAACAGATAAAAATAGGCCGTTCCGGTGTCGATATTGTTTTCTGGGTTAAAGAGATATTCCGGACTGGGTTCGCCACTGCGATTTTTAACCAAGTTGAACACATCGCGCCCAGCCGTTTTGGGCACCACTTGCATCAAACCATAGGCGTTGGCCCAGCTCACTGCATAGGGGTTGAAGCTGCTTTCGGTTTTGATGATGGCGTAAATCAGATCTTCGGGAATGTCGTACTTAGTTGAGGCGCGGCGTACGATATCGGCGTATTTATAACTGCGTTTGTCTACGTGGTCTGCCACCATGGGAATTTCAACGTAGTAGGCTTTCTTAAAATCAACCGTACGTGTCTTGAGTTTATTGGCGATCAGATAATCGGCAAAGCGATTGGCGCGCCAAGTCCACTGGATAGCTTGTTTGTCTTGATCCAACACTTGATTGTAGAGAAAAGGTTGCCCTTCCAAGCGGATCTCTTTGGAGGAGAAAAGATCGACATTGGCCGGATCATCTGGAGTTAGCAAGGTAGTGATAATGGCATTTTTCAGGTGCTGTTTGGGTTCTGTGGGTGAAACCGTCTCAATGAGGATGGTGCCATTGCTAAAGTTGACATCGGCTCGGCTGAGGTAATTGTCTATGTATTTCACATAGTTACTTTTGCCTGCCATTTTTACTTCTCGGCTCCCCCAGCGTTTTTCAATATTGCCTGAGAAGCTGTTGATCAAAGCATCCAGTGCTGCCGTGTCTTTTTCAAATTGTCCTGGCAGCTCTGCGAGATTTTTAGCAAAGCGGTTGGTCGGTTGGTAATTGACGTCATAGATGTTTTCGATAAATTCGCGGCTACAACCGGTTAAGAGCAATGCAGCTAAAAAATACCCAAACTTTTTCATCGTTTACCCATTCAAACCTAAAAAAATGACACCAAAGCGTTGGCTATGATGTCATTGATTAACCATGAAGAAAACCAGATTATTTGCTCGGTGGTGTGTAACCTTCGATATGGACTTCTTTACCTTCAAAGAGGAAGTTGACCATTTCAGTTTCGAGCAATTTGCGGTGTTCAGGATCCATCATGTTGAGCTTTTTCTCATTGATCAACATGGTTTGCTTATGCTGCCACTGACCCCAAGCTTCTTTAGAAATGTTGTCAAAGATGCGCTTTCCAAGCTCTCCTGGGTACAACTGAAAATCTAAACCATCAGCTTCTTTGTTTAGACGAGCACAAAACACAGTGCGGCTCATAATGACTCCTTAAATAAAGCATTAACGAAGTTCATGGGGCAAGCTCTCCAGCAATTGTTTGACGGGAGCCGCTAACCCAACTTCTTCGGGATTGGCTAAGTTATACCAAAGACCATTGCTGGCTTCCATCACCATGTCAGGTTGCTTTGATAGGTCCAGCAAAATCGGAGTGATGTCGAGATGGTAATGGCTAAAAGTATGGCGAAAAGCAATTAAGGTGTTTTGTGTGCGAATGTCACCCTCTTTTATGCCTCGCTTCTCGAGCAGTGCTTCAAGTTGTGCATGCTCATTTTGCGGAAAGCAAAACAATCCGCCCCAAATACCACTTTGTGGCCTTTGTTCCAACCACACTTGATTGTTGTAGTGCAGCATGGCAAACCACGTTTCTTTAACGGGTTTCTCTTTTTTAGGCTTTTTACCGGGGTAGTCCAGCGGGTTACCTTGTTTGTTGGCTTGGCATAGCTCGGCCACAGGGCACAATGTGCATTTGGGTTTGCTGCGTGTGCAGACCATTGCCCCCATATCCATCATCGCTTGGTTGTATTTATCGACATCGGTATTGGGGGTATGTGCTTCCGCTAATTGCCACAATTGGTTTTCGACCGTTTTTTGCCCAGGCCAACCTTCAACGGCAAAGGCGCGAGATAAGGTGCGTTTCACATTGCCATCAAGAATGGCATGTGGCTGTTTGTGAACGGAAGAGAGCACGGCAGCGGCGGTAGAGCGGCCAATCCCCGGCAGCGCATTCATCTGCTCCAGTTCCAATGGAAATTCACCATGATATTGCTCAGCCACCATTTTCGCGGCTTTGTGCAGATTGCGTGCGCGAGCGTAGTAGCCTAACCCCGTCCATAGATGAAGCACTTCATCTTGCTCGGCGTTGGCGAGATCAACCACGGTCGGAAAGCGCTGTAAAAAACGTTGGTAATAGGGAATCACGGTCGCAACTTGCGTTTGTTGCAGCATAATTTCCGATAACCAAACGCTGTAGGCGCTCTTATTGTGTTGCCAAGGAAGGTTTTTTCTTCCGTAGGCGTCATACCATTTCAAAATGGCGCTGGCAAAAGGTGTCACGACATGCTCTGTGTTCTATTATTTGTAGGCAAAATTGCACCACAGATTGTGATGAAAGTACAACCGACAAAGTGTGGGGATAATGGTTTTTATTGATAACACTTGCACCAAAGAAAATTCTTTGGATAATCCCCGCTTTGATTAATCAATGTGCAGGCAGAATCCATGAGTGAAGTCACCACTAACGAATACAATGAAGACGGCAAGCTGATCCGCAAAATCCGCAGTTTTGTTCGTCGCGAAGGCCGTTTAACCAAAGGTCAAGAAAATGCGATGAAAGAGTGCTGGCCAACAATGGGCATCGATTACCAAAAGCAACTTCTTGATTGGAAAGAGGTATTTGGTAACGATAATCCTGTCGTGCTTGAAATTGGCTTTGGTATGGGCGCTTCTTTGGTTGAAATGGCGAAAAATGCCCCTGAAAAGAACTTCTTTGGTATTGAAGTGCACAGCCCTGGCGTTGGTGCGTGTCTGTCAGACGCTCGTGAAGCGGGCATCAGCAATCTGCGTGTGATGTGTCATGATGCGGTTGAAGTGTTTGAGCACATGATTCCGAACGACAGCCTAGCCACTTTGCAATTGTTCTTCCCAGACCCATGGCACAAAAAGCGTCATCACAAGCGTCGTATCGTACAGCTTGAGTTTGCGGAAATGGTTCGTCAAAAGCTGATCCCGAATGAAGGCATCTTCCATATGGCGACGGATTGGGAAAACTACGCTGAGCACATGATTGAAATCATGAACCAAGCGCCAGGTTACCGCAACATTGCCGAAGAAGGTGATTATATTCCACGCCCTGAAGAGCGTCCGCTGACCAAATTCGAAGCGCGTGGCCATCGTCTCGGCCACGGTGTGTGGGATATTAAATTTAAGCGAGTGAGCTAATCGCGGATTTATTGTTTGACTGGTTTTTATAAAATCAGCACACTGCGAAAAAGAAGAGCCAACATTGAGAAATGTTGGCTTTTTTGACCCTACAATAAACACAATAATGGTTTGGTAAAGTCTGTCATGAAGCCAACAAAAGAACTGCTCAACGAAATTTTGCATGAAGTTCGCCCTTTGATTGGGCGTGGGAAAGTCGCCAACTATATTCCTGCTTTGGCCAGAGTGCCGGCACATAAGCTTGCTATCGCGGTGTACACCAATCAAGGTGAGGTGATCAAAGCGGGAGATGCCGATGAGGCGTTCTCGATTCAATCCATTTCTAAAGCGCTGAGTTTAACCCTCGCCATGGGCCTGTATCAGCCGGACGAAATTTGGCGTCGAGTGGGCAAGGAGCCTTCTGGACAGGCGTTTAACTCGCTGATTCAGTTAGAAATGGAGCAGGGGATTCCGCGCAACCCGTTCATTAATGCGGGGGCGATTGTGGTGGCCGATCTGCTCGCCAGCCGTTTATCTGCGCCACGCCAGCGTTTGCTGGAATTTGTCCGCCAGCTTTCTGGTGAAACGCATATCTGTTACGACAAAGTGGTGGCTGCCTCTGAAATGATGCACAGTGACCGCAATGCGGCCATTGCCTATCTGATGCGTTCATTTGGCAATTTTGAGAACGAAGTGATCCCGGTTTTGAACAACTACTTCCATGCTTGCGCATTGAAAATGAGTTGCGTCGATTTGGCGAAGACCTTTAGTTATTTAGCCAATAAAGGCGTGTCGGTACACACAGACCAACGCGTTATTAGCCCTGTGCAAACCAAACAGCTCAATGCCTTATTAGCAACTTGTGGCTTGTACGATGGGGCGGGGGAGTTTGCGTATCGTGTGGGGATGCCAGGCAAATCGGGCGTGGGCGGTGGGATCATCGCCATCGTGCCGGGGGATATGACCATTGCGGTTTGGTCACCAGAGTTAGACCCGTCAGGAAACTCGTTAGCGGGTACGAAAGCGCTAGAGTTGCTTTCTGAGCGAATTGGGCGTTCGATTTTCTAAAGAAGTGATTTCACGAAAAAAGGAAAGGGTTGGTGTCCGTGCGCCAACCCTTTTGTCATTTATCGAGCTTAGTGTTGTTTCGCTTCTCGAAGGACGAAGTCCTTTCTCTCATCTCGAAGCGTAGCGTCCTTACTTAACTCTCTTCAGCCATAAACGCTTCGAGCAAGTCGTTTAGGAACAGCTTACCTTTCTCTGTGATTTGCCAACTGGTTTCGTTGTCATTCAAATAGCCCATCTCAACGGCCCATTGAATGGTTGTCTCGATAAAACTCAGTGGTAGCCCTGTTGTGTCAATGAAATCTTGTTTAGGGCACGCTTCCATCAATCTAAAGCGATTCATAAAGAACTCGAACGGTCGATCGATCTCTTCGACCAACTGTTCGCTATCAAGATAGGGTTTGACCATATTTTGATGCGCCGCCAAGTAGCCCTTCGGGTGCTTAATTTTGGTGGTGCGAATGATGCGACCGTCAGTAAAGCTCAGTTTGCCGTGTGAGCCACAGCCAATCCCTAAGTAATCACCAAAACGCCAGTAGTTAAGATTGTGCTGACATTGATAACCGGGTTTGCTGTAACCGGAAATCTCATACTGCACGTATCCCGCTTGTGTGAGTTTTTGATGGCCTTGCTCAAAGATGTCCCACAACTGGTCGTCGTCGGGGAGAACCGGCGGTTTGTAGTAGAACATGGTATTTGGCTCAATAGTGAGCTGATACCAAGAAAGATGAGGCGGATTAAGTTCAATCGCTTTGTCTAGATCGGCCAGAGCTTGTTCGATGCTTTGATCGGGCAAACCGTGCATGAGATCGAGGTTAAAACTGTTCAAGCCAATTTGATGAGCCAGTTTCGCGGCGTTCACTGCTTCATCTTGGCCATGAATACGCCCCAAACGCTCAAGTTTTTGCTGCTCAAAACTTTGTACACCGATGGAGATGCGCGTGACCCCTGCTTTGCGATAGCCCGCAAAGCGCTCAGCTTCGATGGTGCCGGGATTGGCTTCCATGGTGATCTCGATCGAAGGCGTAAAGGGAATGCGTTTTTCGATCCCTTGCAAAAGATCTCGAATGCCTTCTGCTGAGATGAGGCTTGGTGTGCCTCCACCGATAAAAATCGAGTGCAGTGGTCTTGGCGCGCGGTGAAGCTGATACTTTTCGATGTCACGGTAAAGATCTTCCAGCAGCGCATTGATGTACATCTGCTCTGGGATCTGCTCTTTGAGTGCGTGAGAGTTGAAGTCGCAATAAGGGCACTTTTGTACACACCATGGGATGTGAACATACAAACTGAGTGCTGGGGGCGTTAACATGCGAGCACCTTATACTAAAGGTTGTTCACGGAGCGTAGCAAAAAGCTGTTTCAATGCTTTACCACGATGAGAGAGTTGTTTCTTGCGCACAGGTTCAAGCTCGGCAGAAGCGCAGTTGTCTTCTGGGACGAAGAAGATTGGATCGTAGCCAAAGCCGTTGTCACCGTGTGCTTGCGTTAAGATACGGCCTTCCCATTTGCCGTGGCAGACAATGGGGGTCGGGTCGTTTTCGTGGCGCATCAGTACCAACACACAATGGAAACGCGCGGTACGTTTTGCTTCTGGCACACCTTCCATCGCTTTTAAGAGCTTTTCTAAGTTTTCTTGATCTGAGGCTTTCTCTCCTGCGTAACGTGCAGAGTAAATCCCAGGAGCGCCCTGAAGAAAATCCACTTCTAAACCTGAATCATCCGCAATCGCTGCAAGCCCGGTCTCTTTAGCGGCGTGACGCGCCTTGATGATGGCATTTTCAATGAAAGTCGTGCCCGTTTCAGCCACTTCAGACACATTGAATTCGCTTTGTGCGACGACATCAAAACCGAAATCGGCAAGTAGGTCTGCCATTTCGCGAACTTTGCCTTGGTTACCTGTGGCTAATACGATCTTTTTCATGGTGTTCTCGTTATTCTTCAACATAAAACTTTTGGGTAAATTTGAGTTTGCCTGCGCCTTTGATGCCTGCGTTGACATCCAGATCGAAGGTCAGGGTCTCTTCGTGGCTGATCGGCAACTCCGCTAAATAATAAATCGCGCTTCCTTCTTGGACACGCTTAAATTCCAGAGTACGAATTTGGCCGAGTAAATTCTTGGCTTGGCCGGATATTGTGGCGTCGAGTGCTGGTTTTCCTACACGGCTTTTGTCCAACACACTGATGTTGATAATGGCACTGTATTCGTTACGTTTTAGCCCATAGCTTCTCGCCACTTTGGCGGTTAAAAAGGTGGAATTGAATGCGATGTAATGCACTTCCGCATCTTTAATGGTTTTGAATTGTTCTGCCCATGTTGGTAGAGCCATCAGACAACTCAGTAACGCAACCATCCATTTGTTCATTGTAGACTTCCTTACTCGTTATTGGCGGTAAACAAAAAGCCATCACAAGATGGCTTTCACTTCGTCTGGTATTTGTTGTGGAGCGTGAACACGCACTTGTTTGTGCCGTCCGAGTTCTCCTTTTTCTATCGTGACCAGACTTTTAGCAACTTTAAACCACTTACCCAGTAACTTGGTTAAATGCCCATTTGCTTTCCCATCGACGGGGGGCGCGGTGATGGCAATTTTCAGTTCATCACCATGCAAGCCAAGGATTTTATCACGACTTGCTTTGGGTTGGATGTAGAGACGAAGCACCACATCCTCACCATCAAGCCAAACCGCTGGGTTCATTACAACTGATACCAAATCGGGCCAATCACATCGCCCATCAGGAAGTTGGCAAATTGCAGTGCGATGAACAGCACCAGCACGCTTAAGTCAAAGCCCCCCATGGCGGGCAAAATACGACGAATCGGTGCCAGCATAGGTTCAGTTAATTGATGGAACACGTATTCGATAGGGCTGCGACCTTGACTCACCCAGCTCAGAATCGCACGGATCAATAGCACCCAGAACAACAGACCACCTGCGGCTTTCACCAGTGACAGTAGGCCAAGGTAGAGGAAATCGGCACTAAAGGTGACGGAACCACCAGAAGCAATCAGGATCAGCGCAACAAACTTCAACACACATAAGACGTAGGCAAACAACACGGTTGCTAGGTCTAGGCTACCAATGGATGGAATCACACGGCGCAGCGGGCCAATCACGGGTTGGGTTGCTTTGACGATAAACTGCGAAAATGGATTGTAAAAATCCGCACGCGCGGCTTGCAGCCAAATTCGTAATATCACGACCATGATATAGAGATCAAACAGCGTCGAAATCAGAAAACTCATTGCATTCATAGATGCCCCTTAAAACGTAGAGCTGCTAAGCAGCCAGGTGATTAAAACAGTTTTTCCATCTCTTGCGCGCGAGCCACTGCCGCTTGCATGGCTTTAGCTACGATATCAGAGAGTTGATGTTCATTGAAAGTGCGCAATGCTTCGGCGGTGGTCCCTCCTTTCGAGGTGACGTTCTCGCGCAGAGTCGCCAGTTCGGTGTCTGGGTTTTCCACCACCATACTGGCCGCCCCCAATGCGGATTGTTGAACCAGTAAACGAGCGGTTTGTTTATCAAACCCTTGCGCCATCGCTTCAGCTTGCATGGCTTCCATAAAGAGGAAGAAGTACGCTGGAGCACTGCCTGCCGCCGCAATAACGTGGTTAATGCCCGATTCTTCATCGACCCAGCAGGTTTTGCCGACCGCTTGCATCAACTGCTCGGCAAAGTGGCGATCTTGCTCGGCCACTGAGACTGGTGCATATAAGCCGCTCATGCCTAACCCGAGTTGTGATGGGGTATTGGGCATGACGCGCACTAAGTTGAGTTGAGTGGCGAGCATGTCATTTAATCGTGCGCAATTGATGCCTGCGGCAATCGAAATAACCAGCTTATTGGAGAAATCGACGGATTGCAGCGGTTTGCACACCTCTTCCATCATTTGCGGTTTGACAGAAAGGACGATCACGTCTGCTTGCGTTGCTGCCATGAGATTATCGCTGGTGGTCTGAATGCCAAACTGCTGCTCAAGGGGTAAACGACGCGTCTCGCTGGGTGCGGTGGCAGTGATTTTATCGGCAGGGTAACCGTCTGCCACTAAGCCAGAGACAATGGCTCTCACCATATTGCCAGCACCGATAAAAGCGATGTTCTTATGTTCCATATTTCTGTTCCGCTAGTAAGTAAAAGTCGCTGAGTTACGCTTTATTGCTGTAATCGCGATGGCCAAAAATGGCGGTGCCAATACGCACCATGGTTGAACCTGATTCGATGGCGGCATCCATGTCGCCGCTCATGCCCATCGATAAAGTGTCCACGCTTGGATAGCGTTGAACCAAACGTTGTTGTAGCTCAGTAAGCGGTTGGAATGCAGCCAGCTGAGATGCGTGGTCATCGACGTTCTCAGGGATTGACATCAACCCTCTTAACGTGAGGTTCGGGAGGGTAGAAATCAACTCAGCAAGTGCAAATATTTCCTCACTGGATACGCCTGACTTAGAGGCTTCGCCGCTGGTGTTCACTTGGATCAGCACTTGCAGCGGTGGGAGCTCGGCTGGGCGTTGATCATTTAAACGTTGAGCGATTTTGTCACGATCAATGGTGTGTACCCACTCAAAGTGCTCCGCCACTAAGCGACTTTTATTCGATTGAATGGGACCGATAAAATGCCACTCGATTTGCATCTCTGGATGGTTTTCGGTAAAAAAACGGACTTTTTCTACACCTTCTTGCACGTAGTTCTCACCAAACGCTCGTTGGCCGACCTGAAACGCTTCTAGAATCGCCTCGACAGGTTTGGTTTTGCTCACCGCCAAAAGTTGCACTGAGTCTGGAGCTCGTCCACACTTTTGCGTAGAGGCGTGAATCTGTGTGGTGATCTGTTCAATGTTTTGTTGAATACTGTTCATCGCAATTCTTTTAAGGGAAAAATAATGGATATCACTGAGTTACTGGATTTTAGTGTAAAGCATAATGCGTCAGATCTACATCTTTCTGCAGGTGTGCCTCCTATGGTACGCATAGATGGTGATGTAAGAAAGCTTGGTGTGCCTGCATTTAGTCATGCTGATGTGCATCGCTTGGTTTTTGAGATCATGAATGACTCACAGCGCAGTGAATTTGAAGAGAAGCTGGAAGTCGATTTTTCCTTTGAATTGCCAAACGTTGGTCGCTTTCGTGTTAACGCCTTCAACCAATCTCGCGGCTGCTCTGCGGTGTTTCGTACCATTCCAACGACAATACCGACACTGGAAGATCTAGAGTGCCCGCAGATCTTTGAAAAAATTGCGAAAAGCGAGAAAGGCTTAGTGTTGGTCACTGGACCAACAGGTTCGGGGAAATCCACCACCTTGGCTGCGATGGTGGATTACATTAACCGCAACTACAACAAACACATCCTGACCATTGAAGATCCGATTGAATTTGTTCACCCAAATCAGAAATGTTTGATTAACCAACGCGAAGTTCATCGCGACACCCACAGTTTTAAAAATGCTCTGCGCAGCGCATTGCGTGAGGATCCAGACGTTATCTTGGTGGGTGAGTTGCGTGACCAAGAGACCATCAGCCTAGCACTCACTGCGGCCGAAACGGGCCACTTGGTGTTTGGTACGCTACACACCAGTAGTGCAGCCAAAACCATTGACCGTATTATCGATGTGTTCCCTGGCAGCGACAAAGACATGGTGCGCTCAATGCTTTCTGAATCATTGCGCGCCGTTATCGCACAGAAATTGTTGAAACGGATTGGCGGAGGCCGAGTGGCGTGTAATGAAATCATGATGGCAACGCCGGCCATTCGTAACTTGATCCGTGAAGATAAAGTGGCACAGATGTACTCCATTATCCAAACAGGGGCTGCGCACGGCATGCAAACCATGGAACAGAATGCGCGTCAGTTGATGGCACAAGGCAAAGTGGCCAAAGAAGAAGTCGACGCCAAAATTGAAATTGAAGCGATCCAGTTTTAACGAAAGGTGATGAGCGTTATGGACTTGAATAAAATTTTGGAAGGGATGATTACGCTTAAAGCTTCAGACCTCTATATCACCGTCGGAGCGCCAATACTTTTTCGTGTCGATGGCGAACTGCGTCCACAAGGCGAAAAACTCTCACAAAGTGAAGTCGCAAAATTGCTTGATAGCGCAATGGAAGAAGAGCGACGAGCAGATTTTCGTAAAACGCGTGAGTCCAACTTTGCCATTGTGCGTGATTCTGGTCGTTTTCGTGTTAGTGCCTTCTACCAACGAGAGCTACCTGGCGCGGTGATTCGTCGTATTGAGACCAATATTCCAACCTTTGAAGAGTTAAAGCTTCCCAATGTGTTGCAGGATTTAGCGATTGCCAAGCGTGGATTGGTGCTGGTGGTGGGCGCGACGGGCTCAGGTAAATCGACTACCATGGCTGCGATGACCGGCTATCGAAATACCCACCGCAGTGGACATATTTTGACGGTGGAAGATCCGATTGAATTTGTCCACGAACATAAACGTTGTATCGTCACCCAGCGTGAAGTCGGTTTGGATACGGAAAGCTATGAAATCGCACTAAAGAACTCGCTGCGTCAAGCGCCAGATATGATTTTGATTGGCGAAATTCGCAGTCGGGAAACCATGGAGTACGCGATGACCTTTGCCGAAACGGGTCACTTATGCATGGCAACGCTGCATGCCAATAACGCCAACCAAGCACTGGAGCGCATCTTACACTTAGTGCCTAAAGAGCAAAAAGAGCAGTTTTTGTTTGACCTCTCCATGAACCTAAAAGGGGTGGTGGGTCAGCAGTTGATTCGGGACAAAAATGGTAAAGGCCGTCATGGTGTGTTTGAGGTGCTACTAAACAGCCCGCGCGTGTCAGATTTGATCCGTCGTGGCGATTTGCATGAGCTGAAAATGACCATGGCGAAGTCGAAAGAAATCGGCATGCAGACCTTTGACCAATCACTGTATAAATTAGTGGTGAAAGGCAAAATCAGCGAAGAAGACGCACTGCACAGTGCTGACTCAGCCAACGATTTACGTTTGATGCTGAAGACACAACGAGGCGATCTTAGTACTCCCGGGTCTTTGGCAAACGTCAAGATCGATATGGATTAGAGGGGATTTGTGCGCTTTGCTTTCACTCCCTGCAACTCAAGCGAGTTTGATGTAGAGCTTCGAGTCTTGATTGGGCATACTGCCACTTTCTCGGATGAACTGGTGGAGTACGCATGCAGGTCTCGGCTCAAGAATATCTCGCATTAGGTGACGCGATTGCGGCGTTAAAGACGTCGCAATTTACTTCTCGCCTCGTGGCGGTGTTGCGTTGTATTGCTGATTTTGATTGCGCGGTTGTTTTGGGCTATCGCGCAAACAAACATCCTATTTATCTGTATGATTCGCTCTCGAGCCAGCGTGAGCTGCTGTTTCAGCGGTATCTGACTCATGCTTATCTTGATGATCCTTTCTACAGTGCTTTGCAGCACAACACGTGTTCAGGGGTATTTCATTTCTCCGATTTAATGCCGCTCAATCCGCAGCAAAAAGCCTATCAACACCAATTTTATGCGCAAACGGGTTGGCAGGATGAAGTGAGTCTGGTGGTCAATCTTGATGGCGAGCGGTCGATTGTAGTGTATCTCGGCAGCTTTAAGTTGGGCTCTTTTCCGCGCGAACAGATTACAGCTTTGCAACAGCGATTTACGGTGTTGGAAGCCTTGTGTCAGCAGCACTGGCAGCAGCAGCCACTGCGGTTAGCGGAAAGTGCGCAGCCAAACCAAGAGTTACGGATTTGGGTTGAGCGGGCGATCCAAAGTTTTGGCACGCAGCGTTTAAGCCCGCGTGAGCAGGAGATCACCGCATTGCTCATTCAAGGTTTAGACTCACAAGAGATTGCCGATGCGTTGGCCATTAGCCACGGCACAGTCAAAAATCATCGCAAACGCATCTATGCTCAACTGCGTGTCAGCTCATTGAGTGAGCTTTTCCAACTGTTTCTCAATCATCTGATTGGCGCTGCCGCGGATTAGGCAGTCTCTCTTCCTTTGGTCATTAATCACCAAGATTGTCCCTTTAGGGACATCGCTTCTCAGGTTTAAAATTAGTTACTCTGCTTGCCAAGACTTTTGGGAGGCAAAATGAATTCACAGCAACTCTTTGATGATTTACAGCAGCGCGGTTTGATCGCACAAAGCACACCTCTGGAAGCGCTGGTTGAGCGCTTTGCCACGCCGCAAGTGCTGTATTGCGGCTTTGACCCCACCGCAGGCAGTTTGCACATTGGTCATTTGGTCCCACTGCTGATGCTTAAGCGCTTTCAAAATGCCGGACATCAAGCCATTGCCCTCATCGGCGGTGCAACAGGTATGATTGGCGATCCAAGTTTTAAAGCCAACGAGCGTGTGCTCAATAGTACGCAAACCGTGCAGCAATGGGTGAATGATTTAAGTCAGCAAGTCACTCAACTGATGACCTCACCTAGCGAGAAGCCGACATCGCTGATGACGGTCAATAATGCAGATTGGATCGGCAAGATCAATCTGATCGATTTTTTCCGCGATGTGGGCAAGCACTTTTCAGTCAATACCATGATCAATCGTGAATCGGTGAAGCAGCGTTTGGCGCGCCCGGATCAAGGTATCTCCTTTACCGAGTTCAGTTACTCTTTGCTGCAATCCTATGACTTTGCACATCTCAACCGTGAGTTTGGCTGTGCGCTGCAAATAGGCGGCAATGATCAATGGGGCAATATTGTCAGCGGGATTGATTTGACCCGCCGCCTCAATAGCACTGAAGTCGGTGGTTTAACTCTGCCGCTCATAACCAAATCCGATGGTACTAAATTTGGCAAAACCGAAAGTGGCGCCGTGTGGCTTGAGAGTTGCAAAACCTCGCCGTATCGCTTCTACCAGTTTTGGTTAAACAGTGATGATGCGGATGTATACCGATTTTTAGCGTATTACACCTTTTTGAGTACGGCTGAGATTGAGGAAATCCGCCAAGCCGATGCGTTATGCGAAGGCAAGCCAAAAGCACAGCAGATTTTATCGGAGCACGTGACCCGTTTTGTGCATGGTGAAGAGGGGCTCGCTGCGGCGCAGCGTATTACTCAAGCGCTGTTTAGCGGCGATGTGAGCGATCTCAGCTTAAGTGAGTTGTCTCAGTTAGAGTTGGATGGTCTGCCTTGTGTGGCGGCATCACGTACCGATTCCTTAATCGATTTGCTGCTCACTTCAGGTTTAGCCAGTTCCAAGCGTCAAGCGCGCGAGTGGCTGGAGAATGGTGCGATTCGCGTCAATGGTGAGCGAGTAGAGCAAGAAGGTGTGTTACCCGGCTTTGCACTGTTTGATCGCTACTATGTGTTGCAACGCGGTAAGAAGCAGTTTGCTTTGATCAAATTGGAAGGCTTAACTGAGTAATTACAGCGGTTCTACTCGGCCAAGAAAAAAGCAGTGGGGTTAGCCCCACTGAGCTTCAAACCAACTCTCTAAAATAATCACCGCGGATTGGCAATCGACGTTGCCTTTGCTTAAAGCTTTGTAACCGCCCATAGAGAACAGTTCAGAACGCGCTTCCGTGGTTGATAGACGTTCATCATGCAATTCAACCGGAAGGCCAAAGCGTCCTTGTAATCGTTGAGCAAACTTCTTCGCGCGTGGGGTAATGGTTTCTAAGGCCTTGCCGTGTAAATCTGTCGGCAGTCCCACCACCAATAAATTGGGTTGCCACTCTTTGATTTGCTTTTCAATCTCATCCCAATTTGGAATACCGTCATTGGCTTTGAAAGCCTTGAGTGGTGATGCGGTGCCAGTAATTTCTTGGCCGATGGCACTGCCAATGCTTTTGGTGCCAAAATCGAATGCCATGATGGTGCGTGACATAAATAACCTAAATCAAATGGGTTAAGCGTGACCAGCTTGATCGGAAAGCTGAGACGCGTGAATTCCAAGCATCTGCACGGCTTTTTGCCAGCGCATTGCGATAGGGGTATCAAAAATAATGTCGGCAGTTGCTTCTACTGTTAACCATGAGTTCTCTGCCAACTCGGTTTCCAGCTGACCAGCACTCCATCCGGAGTAGCCCAGAGCCACAATGTAGCTAGAGGGCTCGGCTTCCGTCCCTAGCACCGAAAGAATATCTTTCGAGGTGGTGACAGAGATTTGCTCAGTCATTTGTAAGCTGGACTCGTAAAAATCTTTTGGTCGATGGAGGATAAAGCCGCGGTCTTCAGCAACTGGCCCGCCGTTGTAGACAGGTTTGGTTAAACTTGCGGTATTGAGTTGTGGGTGTACTGGTTGAACATCGACTTGTTCAAGCATTTTGCCCACGGTAATGTCGATAGGCGCATTGATCATCAGACCCATAGCGCCGTCTTCATTATGTTCACAGATGTAGATCACGCTGTGTTGAAAGTAAGGATCTTTCATACCTGGCATCGCAACCAGAAAGTGATTTGTCAGGTTCATACAGGACTCCAATCTGTTACAGCAGAGCCATGGTGGGCTCTGCTAGACTACATTACGCTTGAGCTTGTAAACGGCGCTCTATTGCGTCCATCAATTTACCGGTAATTGAGATATCGAAGGCTGCTTCAATTTCGCGAATACAGGTTGGGCTGGTGACGTTAATTTCCGTCAGTTTATCGCCTATCACATCCAAGCCTACAAAAATAAGCCCTTTTTCTTTTAGTGTCGGAGCCACTGCGTTTGCAATTTTTAGATCCGTTTCGCTCAGTGGTCGAGGCTCACCACGGCCACCCGCGGCCAAATTACCACGAGTTTCTCCTTTAGCAGGAATACGCGCGAGGCAATAGGGCATTGGCTCGCCATCCACCACCAAAATACGTTTATCACCGTTGCTGATATCTGGCACGAAAGTTTGTGCCATCGCGTAATTTTGGCCATGGTTGGTCAGTGTTTCGATGATCACAGAGACATTGGGATCGTTTTCTTTGACACGGAAAATCGATGCACCGCCCATACCATCCAGCGGCTTGAGAATGATGTCACCATGCTCTTGGCGAAACGCTTTAATTTTCTCTGCTTTACGTGTCACTATGGTGGTCGGTGTCAATTCTGGGAACCACGCTGTGAACAGTTTCTCGTTACAGTCGCGCAAACTTTGAGGTTTGTTGACGATCAAGGTGCCTTGATCTTCTGCACGCTCAAGAATGTAGGTCGCGTAAATGTACTCCGTATCGAACGGAGGATCTTTGCGCATCAGAACCGCATCAAGTTCCGATAGTGGTAGAGTGTGTTCAGACTTGAATTCATACCATCCGTTTGGATCTTCCTTCAACTCCACGACCTTGGTATCGGCAATCGCTACACCTTGATCTAAGTGTAGATCATTCATCTCCATATAATGGATTTCCCAACCGCGGCGCTGAGCTTCGAGCATCATGGCGAAGCTGGAATCTTTTTTAATGTTAATGGACGAGATTGGATCCATTACGATGCCAAGTTTGATCATCACTATTCTCCGTGTTATCCCAGATCGCCGAAACGAACTTGTAAGGCGGTAATTGCCGTTAACGCTGCCGTTTCTGTGCGTAATACGCGTGGACCTAGCAGTGTTTCTTCAAATTGATATTGTTGTGTCATGTCGATCTCTTCAGAAGAGAGACCGCCCTCAGGGCCGATCAGCAAACGCACTTTGTTGATTGGCTCTGGCAGCGTGTTGATAGAGTATTTTGCGCGTGGGTGTAGGTTGAGCTTTAAGCCATCATACTCTTCTGCACACCAAGCTTCTAAAGACATGATTGGGCGAATTTCAGGAATGGTATTGCGGCCACACTGCTCACACGCGCTGATTGCGATTTTTTGCCACTGGGCCAGTTTTTTCTCGAAACGCTTTTCATCGAGCTTCACACCACAACGGTCAGAAATCAGCGGAGTGATGGTGTTGACTCCAAGCTCAACGGATTTTTGGATGGTGAACTCCATTTTTTCACCACGCGAGATCACTTGTCCTAGATGCAAATCTAATGGTGACTCACTGCTGCGCTCGACGCGTTCATTCAGGGTGACCAACACATTTTTTTTGCCCACCTCACTGATCACCGCCGGGAATTCAGCGCCACTGCCGTCAAACAGCAAGACTTCTTGGCCTTCTTTCATACGCAATACACGGCCAATATGGCCTGCTGCGTCGTCGCAAAGTGCAATAACACTTAGATGTTGAATGGTTTCTGGATGATAAATTCGAGGGATACGCATGGTGATTCAAGTTCCTGACTACGCGAATATTTAGAGACTAACATGGATGCTACGAGGGCAAAAAACAAGAGGGAGACAGAGTTTTCTCCCTTTGATTGTCATTACGGTGAGTTACTGAGTTTGGCAGGACTGCTGTACAAACGGATTATGATTGCCTTGAATCTTGGCAATGCGCTCGTCTCGTCTGCACTCCCATTCATCAACGGGGTATGATTTGTTCCAAGCCTGCATCAGTTGCTGTTGTTGCTTGGAAAGCTTAAAGCCATACTCTTGACTCATGTAGAGATAGGTTCGAGCAATAGACCCACGAGCTCTGTCTGGCGGCATGACTTTACGTTGTTTGAAGTTGACCTGCATTTCACAGCGCCCATAACTGACACCATCCATGCCATTCCACTGACTGAAGTTGAAGTTTGAACGATCGCCATTGACTTCACCGATCGCTGGCGTGAGGTTGTGTAAGTCTGCTTCCATCAAGCGAAACTGTTGATCATTTTTACTGCAGTTTTTGCGCCCACCTTTTTGCCAGCATTGACGCTGGTGGCCAAATTGCCAAGCAGGGACGACATGTTCCCATTCTATACGCGATGCGCGAGTTTGCTGTTTGCGTACTTGGTAACCACATGTCTCCAAGTTAGGAATGCCTTTCTTGCCTTGCCATTCAATGTCGCAGCCACAGTAAAAGCTAATGGGATGATCTTGGTAGATCTTCACCGCCTGTTGTTTGGCGGCAGAGAAGGAGCTGGGTGGCGCGGCCTGGATCGCAAAGGCAGTGAACGAGGCAATAAAAATGAATAATCGCTTCATGCTAAAAGTCTTTAAAAAGTATGACTTTTAGCATTCTAACACGCGTATTTTATTCAATGTAATAAGTAAGTTAATAATAGCAGCAGGGGGGAGTGCCAAGCTATGAGAGTTGGATGCCGGTGAAGATCAAGGTTTGTCGGCACTTTTGGCAGGTATAGCTTGCCTCATTACGCAGAACTTTGTTGTGGCGACGGATAGTTAGCGGAAACTCGCGACATTGGCAGCGATATTGGAAGGTTTTTCCTTGCACGGAAGCGACAGCAAATTGATGTGTCGTGTTGGCGGGCAAGAGAAAGGCGCCTTGCATGATGGATTGCCATTCTGCGCCATGAGGTTTAACTCGGCCATATAACTGATAAGTGAGCAAGTGAGCCACTTCATGAGGAATCACTTCTTCCAAGAAAGCCGTTTTGTTCTCTTTGAACAAAATCGGGTTAAGACGAATTTGATTGAGTTGCAGATACGCCTTACCCGCCGCTTTGCCTCTCAATTGATAGCTAAGAAGTGGCATTGGAAATTGGCGCTGAAAGTAGCGGTTAGCTTTATCGATACAAGCGTGCAGTGCTTTTTGGGCTTGGTAGTGCAGCTCAAACTCGATCTTTTTCATCAAAAATTTGCCCTCATGGTGTGATGAGGGCAAATAATAGCATTATCTGTTGATGCTTCTAGGGGCAAAGACCCTAGTGGTGTTTTTTCTTGATGGTTTCATGGTAGGCGTGCCACGTGGCGTAGCCAAGTATCGGCATGGTGAAGAGCATACCAATGCCATAAGTGGCAAAGCCAATTAGAATGCCGCCACAAATAATGGCTGCCCAAACAATCATTGCCGGAATGTTGGACTTCACGGCATTAAAGCTGCTGAAAACCGCTGTCATCATATCGACTCGGCGTTCCATCATCATCGGAATCGAAAACGCAGAAATGCTAAAGACGATACTGGCTAAGACGAAACCAACGAGTGAACCAATCACTAAGAAAGGAAGAAACTCTGTAAGTGGTGCTCCTTGCACAGAAGGGTAGAGGGCATGGAGTAAAGCGGCAATGCGCATCCAGAAAATCATGCACACCGCTAACAGCACCGCAAAGGCCCATTGAGAAGAAGAGTTGCGGCCAATGGCTTTCATTGAGTGGAGTAGGCTGGCGCTATGGCCGCGTTCTCTTTCCCAACTGGCATCATACAAACCAAGCGCAAGAAATGGGCCGATGAGCATGTAAACCACTAAGCTGGGCATTACCACCAAATGAGTCCCTTGCCACTCAACCAGCAACACAATACCGATGGCGGCAGCCATGAAGCATAAGCCATAAAAGGCGCTGATAAGTGGCATTCGAATGAAGTCATGCAAGCCAAGTGCTAGCCAGTGAAACGGGGCGGACACACTGAGTTGGTTACATGGAATAGTGCGAGCGTATTCGTGATCGGGAACGTCCTTTCGTTTTTGCTCCAGATCCGACGGGTCTACGGTACGAGGCATAGCTCCTCCTTGATCGATTCACTGTCAGACTGACGTTGACTGTCAGTAGGTTTCAGATGCGGGGCAAGCTCTCTTTTATTACCGTTAGCATCTGTTTTGTTGTCGTTAAGATGAGAGATAAATCTCATTTAACATTTATTTAACTATCGTTGGAGTTAGTTAAAAATACAAATGCCGTGGCGAATTTTTCGTCGCACAAATGAAAAAGCCTTCGCATTGAGCGAAGGCTTTGGAGAATGAGGTGAGGTTATCTTACTTGATACCAGCAAACTCACGCAGTAGTGCTGCTTTGTCAGTCGCTTCCCATGGGAACTCTTCGCGACCGAAGTGACCGTATGCTGCGGTCTTCTTGTAGATTGGCTGAAGTAGATTCAGCATCTCTTGTAGGCCGTATGGACGTAGGTCGAAGAACTGACGTACCGCTTCAATGATGATGTCGTGTGATACTTTCTCAGTACCGAATGTTTCCACCATGATAGAGGTTGGATCAGCAACACCGATTGCGTAAGACAGTTGGATTTCACAGCGATCTGCCATACCCGCCGCGACGATGTTTTTCGCTACGTAACGTGCTGCGTAAGCAGCTGAACGGTCTACTTTCGATGGATCTTTACCAGAGAAAGCACCACCACCGTGACGAGCTGCGCCGCCGTAGGTATCAACGATGATCTTACGACCAGTCAAACCACAGTCACCCATTGGACCACCGATAACGAAACGGCCAGTTGGGTTGATGAAGTATTTTGTTTCTTTGTTTAGCCATTCAGAAGGAAGAACTGGCTTGATGATCTCTTCCATAACCGCTTCGCGAAGATCCGGTGTGGAAATAGAATCGCAGTGCTGAGTTGAAAGAACAACCGCATCAATACCAACAATTTTGCCTTGCTCGTATTGGAAAGTAACCTGTGATTTTGCATCAGGACGCAACCATGGCAGTGTGCCATCTTTACGAACTTTCGCTTGACGCTCCATCAAACGGTGCGCGTAAGTGATTGGTGCTGGCATAAGAACTTCAGTTTCGTTACATGCGTAACCGAACATGATGCCTTGGTCGCCCGCGCCTTGCTCTTTAGGATCGGCTTTATCAACACCTTGGTTGATGTCTGGAGACTGTTTACCGATAGTGTTCAGTACTGCACATGAGTTTGCATCGAAACCCATATCTGAATGTACATAACCAATTTCACGCACCGTTTCACGAGTTAACTCTTCGATATCAACCCATGCTGAAGTGGTGATTTCACCACCGACCATTACCATGCCAGTTTTTACGTACGTTTCACATGCAACACGCGCTTTTGGGTCTTGTTCAAGAATCGCATCAAGAACCGCATCAGAAATCTGGTCTGCAATTTTATCTGGATGACCTTCTGAAACCGACTCAGAAGTAAACAGGTGCTTAGCCATGAGAGCTCCACTTTTTTAATCTATTCTGCTGTGAGAATGCATGCTCCAGCAGTAGGAAATACAATAACGTTTGTAGGTGTTTCTACATCTAGACGTCTATTCTAGTTTTGAATGCTCGAATTACAAGCTCTTTTTTATTATTAGCTAAAACCAAACGTTTGCTTAATCGAGTGAGAAAATGTTTTTTTCTCAGTGAAATGGCATTAAGTCGCTTACATTTCGACAAATTGTTCAGGTAAATCGTTTGCAGTCGAGAGATTGCTTTGCGAAAATAATCGCCACTCGATTTTCTATGTTATCAATTCGCTTAATGCACTCAGGAGCAGACATGCCTTCTCGTAAACATCTCGCTAATGCAATCCGCGCACTCAGCATGGACGGCGTACAAAAAGCAAACTCAGGCCACCCAGGCGCACCTATGGGTATGGCGGACATCGCTGAAGTTCTTTGGCGCGGCCACCTAAACCACAACCCATCAAACCCTGAATGGGCTGACCGCGACCGTTTCGTACTGTCTAACGGCCACGGCTCTATGCTGATTTACTCGCTACTGCACCTTAGCGGTTACGAGCTATCTATCGACGACCTAAAGAACTTCCGTCAATTGCACTCTAAGACTCCAGGTCACCCAGAGTACGGCTACGCACCGGGCATCGAAACAACAACTGGCCCGCTAGGCCAAGGCATCACCAACGCGGTTGGTATGGCAATGGCTGAGAAAGCGCTCGCAGCGCAATTCAACAAAGAAGGCCACGACATCGTTGACCACTTCACTTACGTGTTCATGGGTGATGGCTGTCTGATGGAAGGTATCTCGCACGAGGCTTGCTCTCTTGCTGGTACGCTAGGTCTAGGCAAACTGATCGCATTCTGGGATGACAACGGCATCTCTATCGATGGTCACGTTGAAGGTTGGTTCTCTGACGATACACCTAAGCGTTTCGAAGCGTACGGTTGGCACGTAATCCCTGCAGTAGATGGCCACAATGCTGAAGCGATCAACGCAGCAATTGAAGCCGCTAAAGCAGATCCTCGCCCAACTCTAATCTGTACTAAGACTATCATCGGTTTTGGTTCACCAAACAAATCGGGTTCACACGACTGTCACGGTGCACCACTAGGTGCGGAAGAAATCGCAGCGGCACGTGAATTCCTAGGTTGGGAGCACCCAGCATTTGAAATCCCTGCTGACGTTTACGCAGAGTGGGATGCAAAAGCAGCTGGCGCTGCAAAAGAAGCCGCTTGGAATGCGAAGTTTGATGCGTACGCAGCAGCGTACCCAGTCGAAGCTGCGGAATTCAAACGCCGCGTAAATGGCGAACTGCCAGCTCAGTGGGAAGAGAAAGCAAACCAAATCATTGCAGATCTTCAAGCAAACCCAGCGAACATCGCATCACGTAAAGCATCGCAAAACGCGCTAGAAGCGTTTGGTAAAATGCTGCCAGAATTCATGGGCGGCTCAGCTGACCTAGCGCCTTCTAACCTCACCATGTGGTCGGGTTCTAAATCGCTAGAAGCAAACGACTTCTCTGGTAACTACATCCACTACGGTGTACGTGAATTTGGTATGACTGCGATCATGAACGGTATCGCACTGCACGGTGGTTTCGTACCTTACGGCGCAACATTCCTAATGTTCATGGAATACGCTCGTAACGCAATGCGCATGGCGGCGCTGATGAAAGTACAAAACATCCAAGTGTACACGCACGATTCTATCGGTCTTGGCGAAGATGGCCCAACTCACCAACCCGTTGAGCAAATCGCATCGCTACGTCTAACGCCAAACATGAGCACATGGCGTCCATGTGACCAAGTGGAATCTGCAGTGGCATGGAAACTGGCGATTGAACGTAAAGATGGTCCATCAGCACTGATTTTCTCTCGTCAAAACCTAGCACAGCAACCACGCAGCGCTGATCAAGTGGCAGACATCGCCAAAGGTGGTTACATCCTGAAAGACAGCGATGGCAAACCTGAGCTCATCCTAATCGCAACAGGTTCTGAAGTTGAGCTAGCAGTGAAAGCGGCTGAGCAACTCACGGCTGAAGGTAAGAAAGTACGCGTGGTTTCAATGCCAGCTACTGATACTTTCGACAAGCAAGACGCGGCTTACCGTGAAGCAGTGCTGCCATCAGACGTAACGGCACGTATCGCTATCGAAGCGGGTATTGCTGACTTCTGGTACAAGTACGTTGGCTTCGACGGTCGTATCATCGGTATGACGACTTTCGGTGAATCTGCGCCTGCTGACCAATTGTTCGAAATGTTCGGTTTCACGGTAGAAAATGTGGTGAACACAGCGAAAGAACTGCTAGCGTAAGCTGAAGAGGATAAAAGAAAAACCGAGCGTCAAAGCTCGGTTTTTTTGTACCTATTCAAACTCGTTGCCCCAGTTATCTTTCTCTTTCTGACCACATACTTTGCATGTGACGTAGCGATCCATATCATAATAGTGACCGCCATTAATCAGTGTGTGAGCCCAGAGCTTTAGAGTTCCTAATACCGTTTTATCAGTATCATAACGGCTTGGCTTTCTGACGAGAATTTCAGAGTGAGCCGTTTCTTTATTGCACGCTTTACAAAAGTGAGTCGCGG
Source organism: Vibrio floridensis (assembly GCF_021852965.1). NCBI lineage: Bacteria > Pseudomonadati > Pseudomonadota > Gammaproteobacteria > Vibrionales > Vibrionaceae > Vibrio > Vibrio floridensis. The sequence continues at coordinate 25,648 of NZ_JAKGCY010000006.1, forward strand.
GGTAACCAGACATACGCATTTCCTTTGGTAATAAAACGATAAACTAAAATGCCAACGAAATGCCTTCAATCAATCTGAAATATATTCATAACCCAAATGATAATAAAAGGGAAGCCACAGATTAACTCGACTGAGATCACTTACTTAATGCGCTTAGCTCGCATATCGGGTAGTATCTGTGACACGAATTTTTTGGTGAGGCGAGGATAGATGCTAAAAGTTGCGATCAATGGATTTGGACGTATCGGTCGTAATGTTCTGCGCGCCGTGTATGAAAGCGGTAAGCATCAACAAATTAAAGTGGTCGCGGTTAATGAGCTTGCTCAGCCAGAAGCCATGGCTCACTTGCTGCAATATGACACCAGTCACGGTCGATTTGGCAAGAGAATCTCCCACGATCAAGAACATCTCTACGTACATCATGACGCTTGCCCTCAAAGTAAGGGAGAATTCGATGCTATCCGTATTCTGCACCTTTCCGAAATCAATCTGCTGCCTTGGCGTGACCTTGAGGTCGATCTGGTTCTCGATTGTACGGGCGTATTTGGCTGTCAGGCCGATGGGCAAGAACACATAAAAGCCGGAGCGAAGAAGGTACTGTTTTCGCATCCAGGTGCCAGCGACCTCGACAACACCATCATCTATGGTGTTAACCATGAAACTTTGAAAGCCGATCACAACGTTGTTTCCAACGGTTCGTGTACCACTAACTGTATTGTGCCGATCATAAAAGTGTTGGACGAGGCATTTGGTATTGAATCTGGCACCATTACCACCATTCACTCTTCGATGAATGATCAACAAGTGATTGATGCCTATCATAGCGATTTACGTCGTACCCGAGCTGCAAGCCAATCCATCATTCCAGTTGATACCAAGTTGCATAAGGGAATTGAAAGAATCTTCCCGAAATTTTCCAACAAATTTGAAGCCATTTCAGTGAGAGTGCCGACAGTAAACGTCACTGCAATGGATTTAAGTGTCACGATTAATACAAATGTGAAAGTTAATGACGTAAATCAAACCATTGTTAACGCATCTCAGTGTACATTACGTGACATTGTTGACTATACTGAAGCGCCGCTCGTTTCCATCGACTTTAATCATGATCCCCATAGCGCGATTGTCGATGGTAGCCAAACTCGAGTCAGTAACGGGCATTTGGTGAAAATGCTGGTTTGGTGCGATAACGAATGGGGCTTTGCGAACCGTATGCTGGATACTGCGCTCGCAATGCAAGCTGCCAAATAGTCGTATCGGTAGCCTCGGAGATAATTTATTTTTAGCCTTGAAATAAATTTGTAGTGACTCCATATCAATAACCAGTTTGAAGAATTAACAGGCTTGGCAGGGTTGCCGAGTTTTCAAAAACTTTATTTTTAATATTTGAGAGGACACATCATGTCTGTAATCAAGATGACTGACCTGGATCTAGCAGGTAAACGTGTATTTATCCGTGCTGACCTAAACGTGCCAGTAAAAGACGGTAAAGTAACTTCTGATGCACGTATCATCGCATCTCTTCCTACTATCAAGCTATGTCTAGAAGCTGGCGCGAAAGTAATGGTCACTTCTCACCTAGGTCGTCCTACTGAAGGTGAATACGCAGAAGAGTTCTCTCTACAACCAGTTGTTAACTATCTAAACGACGCGCTAGATTGCGAAGTGAAACTGGCTAAAGATTACCTAGATGGTCTTGAGCTAAACGCTGGTGAACTTGTTGTTCTTGAAAACGTTCGCTTTAACAAAGGCGAGAAGAAAAACGACGAAGAACTTTCTAAGAAATACGCGGCACTATGTGACGTATTCGTAATGGATGCATTCGGTACAGCTCACCGCGCACAAGCGTCAACTCACGGTGTGGGTATGTTTGCTGAAGTAGCGTGTGCTGGTCCTCTACTTGCTGCTGAACTAGAAGCACTAGGCAAAGCAATGAGCAACCCAGAGCGCCCGCTAGTTGCTATCGTTGGTGGTTCAAAAGTGTCTACTAAACTAACGGTTCTTGAGTCACTATCTAAAATCGCTGACCAACTTGTTGTTGGTGGTGGTATCGCGAACACATTCATCGCAGCTGAAGGTCACAATGTAGGTAAGTCTCTATACGAAGCGGATCTTGTCGAAACTGCACAAAAACTGATGAAAGAGTGTGCAATTCCTGTCGCGACTGACGTAGCGTGTGCGAAAGCATTCGACGAAAACGCAGAAGCGGAAATCAAACATGTTTCTGAAGTACAAGACGACGACATGATCTTCGACCTTGGTCCAGACTCAACGGCAGCACTAGCTGAAATCATCGCAAACGCGAAAACTATCCTGTGGAATGGCCCTGTTGGTGTATTCGAGTTCAAAAACTTCGAAGCGGGTACAAAAGGTATTTCTGAAGCGATCGCTCAGTCTCCAGCATTCTCTGTAGCAGGTGGTGGCGATACTCTAGCGGCTATCGACAAGTTCGGTATCAAAGCGGACGTATCTTACATCTCTACTGGCGGTGGTGCGTTCCTTGAGTTTGTAGAAGGTAAAGTACTTCCTGCGGTTGAAATGCTAGAAGCACGCGCTAAGTAATTAAACGAAGGCGGGGGTAACTCTCCCGCTTTCTTGTTTGCGGCACATCTCATTTTTGCTAGAATAGCGCGAGTTGTGAGCAAACGTTTGCAAGAATTTAAACTTAACGAGTTTTATTTTTAAAACGACAGATAAATAGGATTACATCCATGTCTAAGATCTTCGATTTCGTAAAACCAGGTGTTATCTCTGGTGATGACGTTCAGAAAGTATTTGAAGTAGCAAAAGAAAACAATTTCGCTCTTCCAGCTGTAAACGTAGTAAACACTGACTCAATCAACGGTGTTCTTGAAGCAGCTTCTAAAGTGAAAGCGCCAGTTGTTGTTCAATTCTCTAACGGCGGTGCTGCTTTCTTCGCTGGTAAAGGCGTGAAACTTGAAGGTCAAGGCGCTCAAATCCTTGGTGCTATCGCTGGTGCGAAATACGTACACGCAGTTGCTGAAGCTTACGGTGTGCCAGTAATCCTACACACAGACCACGCTGCTAAGAAACTTCTACCATGGATCGATGGTCTACTAGACGCAGGTGAAGAGTTCTTCGCTCAAACTGGTAAACCTCTATTCTCTTCTCACATGATCGACCTTTCTGAAGAGTCTCTAGAAGAGAACATCGAAATCTGTGCTAAGTACCTAGCGCGTATGGAAAAAATGGGTATGACTCTAGAGTTTGAACTAGGTTGTACTGGTGGTGAAGAAGACGGCGTAGACAACTCTCACATGGATCAGTCTGAGCTATACACTTCTCCAGAAGACGTTGCTTACGCTTACGAGAAACTGATCCCAATCAGCCACCGTTTCACTATCGCAGCATCTTTCGGTAACGTGCACGGTGTTTACCAAGCAGGTAACGTTGTTCTAACTCCAACTATCCTACGTGATTCTCAAGCTTACTGTTCTGAGAAGTTTGGTATCGCTCCAAACGCACTAAACTTCGTATTCCACGGTGGTTCTGGTTCTTCTGAAGCAGAAATCAAAGAGTCTATCAGCTACGGTGTTATCAAAATGAACATCGATACTGATACTCAGTGGGCAACTTGGGATGGTATTCGTCAGTACGAAGCGAAGAACCACGATTACCTACAAGGTCAAATCGGTAACCCAACTGGTGAATCTGCGCCAAACAAGAAATACTACGATCCACGTGTATGGCTACGTGCTGGCCAAGAGTCAATGGTTGCTCGTCTAGAGAAAGCATTCGCTGACCTTAACGCAGTTGACGTACTGTAATTCTGAACAGAATGATTTGCAGACAAACCCGCTCTCTGAGCGGGTTTTTTTATACTGCTCGCTAATGGATAGAAAAACTCTGGCACAGTTTGAAATAATTGCTTACTCTTGATCTGCGATATTAAAAGGAGTGTAAATCTCTGTTTTGACAGCTTTTGCAAAAACCTGACTTTGCAAAATGTCAAAAATAAGATATCGTGCCAAAATTCTGACGCATATTCAGATGACTAACAAGAACGGCGTATATGTCGCCAGTACCATTTTTAAAGTCATAACTTGAGGAATAACATTATGGCAGGTGAAACAGTGGGGATTGATACCTCATTAGTGGATGGTCTAAATCAGGCTGAAACTTGGCTAACTAACAACTCCGATCTACTGATTCAGTACGGTGTAAACATTATTTCTGCGATCGTCATTCTGTTCATTGGTAACATCATTGTGAAAGCCGTTGCGAACAGTGTGGCGAAAGTTCTCAATAAGAAAGAAATGGACAAAGCGGTAGTGGAGTTTATCCACGGTTTAGTTCGTTACTTGCTGTTTGTTATCGTATTGATTGCGGCTTTAGGTCGTGTTGGCGTTGAAACTGCTTCTGTTGTTGCAGTGATCGGTGCGGCGGGTCTTGCTGTTGGCCTTGCTTTACAAGGTTCTCTATCAAACTTTGCTGCTGGTGTTTTGATCGTTGCATTCCGTCCGTTTAAATCGGGTGACTACGTGGAAATTAGCGGTGTCGCAGGTTCTGTTGAAGCGATTCAGATCTTCCAAACGGTATTGAAAACGCCTGACAATAAGATGGTGGTAGTGCCTAACTCTGGCGTTATCGGTGGTGCGATCACTAACTATTCTCGCCATGCGACACGTCGTGTCGATCTAACTATCGGCGTTTCATACAAATCAGATCTGAAAAAAACCAAGCAAGTGATCCGTGAGACGCTAGAAAAAGATGCACGTGTTTTGAAAGATCCAGACATGACGATCGGTGTTGTTGCACTTGCAGATTCATCGGTGAACTTTGTGGTTCGCCCATGGTGTAAAACAGAAGATTACTGGGCAGTGTATTTTGATTCGATGCAGGCTATTAAAGAAGCATTAGATGCAAATGGTATCGAGATCCCATTCCCACAAATGGATGTCCATCTAAACAAAGTCGACTAACGATTGTTATCGAAAGCCACTCAAAGCCACGATTTATATCGTGGCTTTTGTGTATGTCTCGAATAAACAGTTAACATAAAAAAAGGCACTAAACAGTGCCTTTTATGCTTGAACTCTCTATAGACTATAGAGATTCAGTAAACGTACGAGCAATGACGTCACGCTGTTGTTCTGGTGTTAGTGAGTTGAAACGCACAGCATAACCCGATACACGGATGGTTAGCTGTGGGTATTTCTCTGGGTGCGCAACTGCATCTTCTAGCGTTTCACGTTTTAGAACGTTCACGTTTAGGTGTTGACCACCTTCAATGCGTGGTGCTGTTTCGATAGCCACTTCACGGCTTTCAAACTCACCTAGCTCGTTAATTGCAACGATTTGATCGGCTTCGTAGCCAGAAACTGCCGCTACACAGCGAGCTTCATTTTTCTCGCTATCTAGAAGCCAGATTGAGTTTAGTAGGTCATCGTTTGCTGCTTTAGTAATTTGGATACCTTGGATCATCACTATCTCCTAGTCCACTTACGTGGTGATTATTGGTGTTAATTTTCGAATTTTGTCGAGCTGAGTATTATATAGCTAATATCCATTATAATAGTATTGATTTAGGTCAAAAAACAACTAAAAACATTAATTTTATGATGGTTATTTTATTGAGTTAAATCAATAAACCCTTTAAAAACTATCAATTACGATTTATTTGATAACATCAAAAATAGTTAAGCGTTAATTTTGTTGTAAATTTACTACAAAATTAGTTGGAAATTTGACTGAACTAAGCTAAATGGTTGTAATTAGCCCCTTATCTTGAAAGTGTTAAGTGATTAAATGACAAACAGCAAAAACCGTTTTGGTAACAAATTTATTGGCGCGCATGTTTCAGCATCGGGCGGGGTTGACAATGCACCTCTGCGGGCGCGTGAGATTGGAGCAAACGCGTTTGCTTTGTTCACGAAGAATCAACGCCAATGGGTTGCCAAGCCATTAGAAGAGAAAACCATCTCGGCGTTCAAAGCCAATTGCGCGTTGTTGGGTTTTTCTCCACAGCAAATTCTTCCCCATGATTCTTATCTTATTAATTTAGGTGCGCCAGAAGCGGAGAAGCTGGAAAAGTCTCGTCTCGCGTTTATTGATGAAATGGAGCGATGTCAGCAGCTAGGGTTGAACTTACTCAATTTCCACCCAGGCAGCCATTTGGAGAAGATCTCAGAAAAAGCGTGTTTGTCTTTAATCGCAGAATCGATCAACTTAGCGCATCAAGCGGTACCTGATGTGGTGGCGGTGATAGAGAACACGGCCGGACAAGGTTCCAACTTAGGTTGGCGATTTGAGCACCTTGCAGAAATCATTGAGCAGGTTGAAGATAAGAGTCGAGTTGGGGTTTGTTTGGATACTTGCCACACCTTTGCCGCAGGCTATGATCTGCGAACTCCTGAGGCGTGTGAGGCGACCTTCGCTGAGTTTGAACGTGTGGTCGGAATGCACTATTTACGTGCAATGCATATTAATGATTCAAAAGTAAAATTAGCCAGTAAGGTGGATAGGCACCATGCCCTAGGGAAAGGTGAAATTGGCTGGGACTGTTTTGAATACATTGCGAAAGACAGCCGTTTTGATTCTATCCCATTGATTTTAGAAACTATTGAACCTGAACTTTGGCCGCAAGAAATTGAGCAGTTGAGAAAATATCATCTCTCTTCAATCGCTTAGCGCTTTTTGTCATCAAATTGGCATCTTTCTTTCATAGCAAACAAGAACAATAGTGTTTATCGAGTTTGTCACAGGAGGATGCCACTATGTTTACAACCATGATGTTCCATTCCACTTACGTTGTGCGTTCTGTTGCAAGACGGCCAATACCGAACCGTCATATTACCGGGCAGGGGCATGCAAGAACGCCACAAAAAAGCCCACAAAGTCACGAAAAAAACCAATAGCTTGTGATGAATTTGGTTAGGGGAGTGACCTGACATAGAATAACCGCCTGATGGTTTTCAATAGGATTCTCCCCATGACACAGCAACTCACTTGGCACGATGTAATTGGTGCGGAAAAAGAGCAAAGCTATTTTCAACAGACACTCAACTTTGTTGAAGCAGAGCGACAAGCTGGCAAAGTGATTTACCCTCCAGCAAAGGATGTCTTCAATGCCTTTCGTTATACCGAGTTTCAAGATGTCAACGTGGTGATCTTAGGACAGGATCCTTACCATGGCCCCAACCAAGCTCATGGTTTGTGTTTTTCAGTGTTACCGGGCATCAAGACACCTCCTTCTTTGGTCAATATGTACAAAGAGTTGGCGCAGGATATCCAGGGCTTTCAGATCCCGGCGCATGGTTACCTTGAAGCTTGGGCTAAACAAGGCGTATTGCTGCTCAATACGGTACTTACGGTGGAGCAGGGCAAAGCGCATTCACACGCTTCATTAGGATGGGAAACATTCACTGACAAAGTGATTGAGGCGATCAATCAGCATCAACAAGGTGTTGTATTCCTATTGTGGGGATCGCACGCACAGAAAAAAGGCCGCTTTATTGATCGCCATAAGCATGTGGTTCTCACCGCGCCACACCCATCCCCTCTTTCTGCTCACCGCGGCTTTTTGGGTTGTAAGCATTTTTCACAAGCGAATCAACATTTACTTGATCAAGGAAAGCAAGCGATAGACTGGCAACTGCCTTTGTCGCTCTAAGCACATTTGAATGTAATCTCGTAGAAAACGATGGTTTTTTGAGCAGCATCTAAGCCGGATGGCGTTCTATCTTATACACTTACAACAAATGAGGTGTTAAGGAGAAACGCTATGATGATTGAACGGATAAGACGCGAACACGGTTACATTGTGCGCATGCTCGCTATATTGCGCCATAAAGTGGAGTTACTCAAAAATGAGCAACCTATTAACTACAGTTTGGTCGCCGAGATTGTCGCCTATTTATCTGATCATGCGGAAAAGGTGCACCATCCGAAAGAAGACATCCTTTATCGTCATTATTTAGAGCACTACGGCGCGCAGAGAACCATTGAAAACCTAGAGCTTGAACACAAAGAATTAGCAAAGAAAACTGCGGCCTTTGCTGATGTGGTGCATATGATTTTGAACGATGCTGTGGTGCCACAAGCAATGTTCATTGAGCAGTTAGAGACGTTTATCTCATCACAACGGCAACATTTGGATATTGAAGAGCGCTTGATTTTGCCATTGATCGCCGAGTCTTTTACCACACAAGATTGGCAACAAGTGGAATCGCAATGGCTGGTTAATGAAGACGATCCAGTCTTTGGTGAAACCATTGCCGATCATTACCGACAACTGGCAGAGCGTGTGCAGAAAAGTGAAAAAGAGATGATCTAGCCCAAAATAAACAAAGGCACCTGTGAGAGGTGCCTTTTCATTGAGTAAGAGTGTTATTTGTTGTTGGTTAATGTGGTTAGAGCTTAATATCTTCCAGTGAGTAGTCGTGACACATGTCCATATCACGCAGCTCTTTGAGTAAGTTACGACGGTCAAGCATCGCCTCAATTTCACGCCATTTCCTTTTTACTGGTTTAGAGCGCGTTTTCGTTGTGCTTGTTGTTTCAAAATCCAGTAAGTCATCTAGTTCAAAGCCATCCATAAGCCACCTCACATAAATCACCAGCGCTTGTGCAGTCACTAAGTACCACAGTTTCTTCGAGCATAACCATGATAGATTTCGCATTTGTGTCGGTATGATGAAGATTTCGATTAAAACTGAACACAGCATCACATTTTTCTTGTAACGAGCGCTCAAAAAGTGAGCGTTCGATCTCACGAAAACGATTAAATGAAAAGAATTTTAATGTTAACAGTGTGTGTGTTTATACAGTACGAAGTCAAAGAGAGGCGGGTAAGGATCCGAAAAGGCGTTTGTGAATTTCTCATCCACAACAGGTAAGTGAGCGAGGGGGCGTGGGGAAAGAGTAAAAGCCTTGTCACTCTTGGCTTAACAGAGAATTGACGCGAAATGAAAAACAAAATATTTCGATACATTTTGTTGTAATGGAATTGTTTGGTTTATGTAACTGTTTTTGATTCTTGATTCTGCCTTGTATGTTAATAAATGGTATAAAAATAGTGAAAAATAAAAAAATGAGTATACAGTTTCATATTGATTTTTACGTGGCTAGGCTGCATTATCCGCCCGTCAAAAAACGCTAGTACGTAAAACGGATGCATGAAGCGACATTTACGATTCTGGATTGCAGATAGAAAATAATAATTCACCAAGCTAATTTGACACTTGGTTAAGCAATCTGGTGGATGGCTCGGAAGCACAGACTAGCGCAACTCAATTTGAGGTAACGATGACAGACTTAATCAATCTTATGAATGACCTGCTTTGGGGCTCCATTCTTGTTTACTTGCTGGTCGGGGTGGGAATTTATTTCACGGTTCGACTCGGCTTCATTCAGTTCCGCCATTTTGGCCACATGTTTTCTGTGCTGAAAAACAGCCGTAAAGCGGACAGTGCTGGTATTTCCTCTTTTCAAGCGCTTTGTACCAGTTTGGCTGCTCGTGTTGGCACGGGTAATATGGCGGGTGTTGCCGTTGCACTGACCGTCGGCGGTCCTGGTGCGATTTTCTGGATGTGGCTCATTGCCATGCTGGGTATGGCGACATCGTTTGCTGAAAGTACTCTAGCTCAGCTCTACAAAACCAAAGATGACGATGGCAACTATCGTGGTGGCCCCGCGTACTATATGGAAAAAGGCCTTGGAATGCGCTGGATGGGGGTATTGTTCTCTATCTTCCTGATCATCGCTTTTGGTTTGGTGTTTAACGCGGTGCAAGCCAACTCGATTGCCAATGCGATGCAAAACGCCTTTGGCTGGGAAGCTTCTTCTGTTGGTATCGCTATTGTTGTGCTTTCTGGTGTGATCATCTTTGGCGGTATTAAGCGTATTGCACGTACCGCTGAGCTTATCGTTCCAGTGATGGCATTGGCTTACCTTGCTTTAGCGCTGTTTGTGATGTTCTCTAACTTGGAGAAATTGCCAGACGTACTTATGCTGATCTTCAAGAGTGCTTTTGGCTTGCAAGAAGCGGCTGCGGGTGGTTTGGGTTATGCGATTGCACAAGCGATGATTAATGGTATCAAACGTGGCTTGTTCTCCAACGAAGCGGGTATGGGTTCCGCGCCAAATGCAGCGGCATCAGCAACGCCATATCCTCCGCACCCTGCTTCTCAGGGGTACGTGCAAATGCTGGGCGTTTTTATGGACACCATTGTGATCTGTTCAGCGACCGTTGCGATTATTTTAATGTCTGGCGAGTACGTGCCACATGGTGAGATCACGGGCATTGAATTGACTCAGTTGGCGTTAAGCTCGCAAGTGGGAAGTTGGGGAGGCATTTTTGTGGCAGTCGCGATTTTCTTCTTTGCGTTCACCTCCATCATTGCTAACTACTCTTACGCAGAAACCAACTTGGTCTTCTTGGAGCACAACCACAAAGCCGGTTTAAATGTCTTCCGTCTTGTGGTGCTAGGTCTTGTGGGCTTTGGTGCAGTTGCCCCATTGCCAGTGGTATGGGCGTTGGCTGATGTTTCCATGGGCATGATGGCGATTGTGAACTTAGTTGCGATCCTGCTGCTATCTGGCATCGTGATCAAACTGGCAAAAGATTACAACCGTCAGTTGAAAGCGGGTAAATTACCAACCTTCAATCCGGATGATTTCCCTGAGCTGAAATCTCAACTGGAAGACGGCATTTGGGACAACAACAAGAAAGACTAAGGTAGAAATCGAGAATTTCTATCACTGTGATTCGAAAAGCCGTGCAGACAATGCGCGGCTTTTTTTGTACCCTAGTCAAAAAGAAAATAAGGGAAAGAATCGTCATGCTTATCGTTGTTTCACCAGCTAAAACGCTCGACTACGAATCACCACTCGTGACCCACAAGTTCACTCAGCCAGAGCTCGTGGATTACTCAAAACAGTTGATTGAAGTTTGCCGCCAGTTGACGCCTGCGGATGTGGCTTCGTTGATGAAAGTGAGTGATAAAATCGCCGATCTCAATGTGGGTCGCTTCCAAGAGTGGAGCGAAGAATTCACTCCAGATAACGCGCGCCAAGCGATTCTGGCTTTTAAAGGTGATGTGTACACAGGGCTTGAAGCGGAAACGCTCAACGATGACGATTTTGATTACGCGCAAAAACATTTGCGTATGCTATCTGGGCTGTATGGGCTATTAAAGCCACTGGATCTGATGCAACCCTATCGCTTGGAGATGGGCACAAAATTAGCCAACCCCAAAGGCAGTAATCTTTATCAGTTTTGGGGCAATGTGATCACTGAGAAACTTAATGAGGCGATTGCGGCTCAAGGTGATAACGTGTTGATCAATCTTGCGTCCAATGAGTATTTTAAAGCGGTGAAACCGAAAGCCTTGGACGCGCAAGTGATCACGCCGATTTTTAAAGATGCGAAGAACGGTCAATACAAGGTCATTAGCTTTTTTGCTAAAAAGGCGCGAGGCATGATGGCGCGCTACATCATTGAAAATCGTATTTCGAGTGTGGCGGATTTGACTCAATTTGACAGTGCGGGTTACTACTTTGTCGAAGAAGAGTCGACTCCGACAGAATTGGTGTTTAAGCGCGAAGAGCAACACTGAGATTTGGCTGTAGCTAAGGTCTGAAAACAGAAAGGGTTGGCACAGTGCCAACCCTTTTACGTTATCGAACCATTACTTTTTCTTTTTGGTGCTTTTCTTTTTCACTGACGTTTTTTTATCGTCTTTTTTCTTTTTCTTCTTAAACACCGGCTTCTTGTGTTGAGGGCGAAGCTCTTTGACAAAGCGCTCTTTAATATCCTCTTTCACGTAGCGAGCTACGCGATCCATCATTGGTTGGTCGTGGGCTTCTACAATAGAGATTGCGTTGCCTTTCTTACCTGCGCGAGCGGTACGACCGATGCGGTGAAGGTAAACATCGGCACTGCGTGGCATGTCGAAGTTTACAACGTGTGACACGTCAGGCAAGTCGATACCACGAGCTGCGACATCCGTTGCAAGCAGTACATTCACACTGCCATCGCGGAAGCGAGCAATCGCGTTGTTACGACGATCTTGCGGCATTTCACCTTGAATCCAAGCGCAATTGACTTGTTCGCTTTCGAGGTGAGCACGTAGATCCGCCAGACGTTCACGTGTTTTGAGGAAAACAATCGTACGTTCCGCTTGGTTGTTGATGATGTCTTTCAGTAGCGCGAGTTTGTGCTCCATGCTATCTGCACGGTAATACCACTGGGTGATTTTTTTACGCTCGCGGCGCGAAGGCTCTGCATCAATGTCCGCAGGATCGTTCAGCAGATCCGCGGTAAAGCCTTCCACCCCTTTGCCTTCCAGTGTTGCAGAGAAGAGCATGGTCTGTTTGCGCCAACGACACTCATTGGATAGGCGATCAACCGTTGGAGCAAAGCCCATGTCAAGCATGCGGTCTGCTTCGTCGAGGATCAGCCATTCGATCGCTCTGCAGTCAAAGCGTTCTGCTTGGATGTACTCCATCAAGCGGCCCGGTGTCGCTACCACGATATCTTGTGTGGTCGCAAGGATATCCGCATGTTCTTGGTATTGAACACCACCCGTGATGGTGAAAATGTTCAAACTGGTGTTTTTGGCAAGCGCACGAGCTTGATCGGCCACCTGCATGGCGAGTTCACGGGTTGGCGTGAGGATCAGAATTCGTGCTGGTCCAGGTTTACGGCGTGGAAAATCTTGCAAGTATTGCAGCGCAGGCAAAACAAATGCAGCGGTTTTGCCGGTTCCTGTCGGAGCGGAAGCAAGAATATCACGGCCTTCTAGGGCTTGTGGAATTGCTTCTGCCTGAATTTGAGTTGGGCGCTCGTAACCCATCTCTTCGATGGCAGCCAGCAAGTTTGGGTCAAGATCAAGATCGGCAAAGGTTCTGATCACAGTGTGTTCTCCACAAGCAATGCCCAATGATACAAAGTTCGATGGGCAGCAATAGTCTAAAAGGGCGAATATTATAGAGTGTTCGGTGATTTTGATCACACGTTATTTCTACATCTTGAGATAAAAATCTTGGCACAGGGCGATGAACGCATCGCTGTAGGTCGATCCGTTGTTGATCGTGAGATGCTCTTCACTCGTTGTTGCCGTGGATAAACCGAGTTCAAACAGTAAACGATGAACGGGCTTATTCGGGCTAGGCTTGACACGACATAGCCGGTGCAGGTGCCAACCTTGCTGTTGAGCGAGTTGCAGAAATTGTTCTCCCTCGGTCAGTGGCAATACAAAGTTGGCTTTGCCATTCGAGGTGAGTAATTCTCTGCAGCGCAATAACAGCGCATCGTGAGCCAGAGTATCGGTATGTCTGGCGGTAGCGCGCTGTGTCGCTTGGGCTTGTTCGCCGCTATTAAAATAAGGCGGGTTACAAATAATACCATCAAAACGATGTGTAAAATTGAGCTTAAGTACGTCACCGTGTTGCAAGTGAAGCCTTGAGTGCCAAGGGCTGTGGCTGAAGTTTTCTTGTGCGGCTTCCATGGCATGCGCGTCAATATCGACGGCTGTGATCGAAAGATGTGCGTATCGTTGAGCGCACATCAAGCTAAGCAATCCTGTCCCTGTACCAATATCGAGTAGATTTTGGCAGTAGTGGAAGTCGGCCCAAGCACCGAGCAAGACGCCATCAGTACTGACGGGCATACCAGAGTTGCTGCTGGCGATTGAAAACTGTTTAAATTTGAACCCTTTAGTTTTTAATGTGCCACTCTTCATGTTTATCTCTTCATTTTTCCTATTTTTAGATAGAAAAACCATTGTTAAGGATTTGTTTGAATTATTTCTCTATCTGTTATCACTTTGATGCGTTGTTGTGTAGCTTATCCGTCTAAATACAAATTAGATCTTGGTCACATTCACTGTGATACTGTCATTTATATAAATTAATATAGTGTTTTTTGGCTTAAAGGTTGCCAATTGGTGGTCGTTTCGTCATTATGCGCCCCTAAAATTAGCACAATCGTCGGTCGAAAGAGCGGCGAATGCATACACAACATCAATCAAAATTATTCTAAGGGTTATCTGTGAAGCAGACTTTAAAACTAACCGATATTATCGCAGTCGGCTTTATGCTGTTTGCGTTTTTCTTAGGAGCGGGCAACATTATTTTCCCTCCTCTAGCTGGTCAATTAGCTGGTGAACATCTGTTACCAGCGATGTCAGGTTTTCTTTTGACGGCAGTAGGTCTTCCTTTGATCACCATTATTGCTATTGCCGTTGCTGGTGGAACTTGGGATCACTTAACCAAAGATCTTCCTAAACAAGCAGCAACATTGATGGCGGTGTTGATCTTTATCATCATCGGCCCTGCTTTTGCTGCGCCACGTACTGGCCTAGTGGCCTATGAAATGGCGGTGAAGCCTTTTTTCGCTGATGCGCTTCAGTCACATTTGACGATTTTCTCGATTCTTTTCTTTGCGGTGGCGATGTTCTTCTCGTGGTCGCAAGGTAAGTTGATTGACGTCATCGGTAAAGTATTAACGCCAGTGCTGTTTGTTGGCCTGATTATTTTGGCGCTTGCGGTATTTATTGATCCCCAGGGTGAAATGCTTGCTGCAAAAGGTGAGTACCTAACACAGCCACTCACCAAAGGCTTCCTTGAAGGTTACAACACCATGGATACGTTTGGCTCACTGATGTTCGGCATGTTGATCGTTGATGCGCTGCGCAGCCGTGGTATTACGGAGCGTTCTGCAACGACTAAATACCTGATTTACGCAGGTTTCATTGCTGCAGCCGGTCTGGCATTTGTTTACATCTCATTGTTCTACCTTGGCGCAACGAGCGCGGCGGTGGCCTCTAGTGCAGACAACGGTGGCGTGGTTCTCAGCCTATACGTTCAAGCGCTGTTTGGTCCTTATGGTCAAATCGTGTTGTCTGTAATTGTACTGCTTGCGTGTTTAACCACTGCAATTGGTCTGATCTCAGCGTGTTCGGATTACTTCAGTTCACTGACTCCGCTTTCATACAAAGCGTGGGTTGTGATCAATGGCGTTGCTTGTGCTGTGGTGGCGAATGTTGGTCTTGCGCAGCTTATCTCTCTGTCTGTGCCGGTCCTGTTTGCACTATACCCAGTGGCCATTGCGTTGGTGGCACTGACTTTCGTGCGTAAGAAATTACCAAACCCACAAGTGGCGTACCGCGTGGTTATCCTTGTTTCACTGTTGTTTGCCTTGATTGATGCAGCAAAAG
The DNA here is from genome assembly GCF_021852965.1 of Vibrio floridensis. Taxonomy (NCBI): domain Bacteria; kingdom Pseudomonadati; phylum Pseudomonadota; class Gammaproteobacteria; order Vibrionales; family Vibrionaceae; genus Vibrio; species Vibrio floridensis. Next base: position 40,830 of record NZ_JAKGCY010000006.1, read on the forward strand.
TGGCGGGCGTGGATGTGTCTGCATTCAAAGTACTGCCGCTATTTGAAGTGGGCATGGCGTGGTTGCTGCCAACCATGACGGCGATTGTGTGTATGTTCTTTGTCAGCCGCTCTGTTCGTCAAGAACTGGCTGAAGAAGCCGCTTAATCGCTGCATTTTAAGAAAGCGTAAGACAATAAAAAGCCCGTCCAATGTGACGGGCTTTTTGCTGACTTCTGATTCACAAACCGGCGAGGTTCGGAAAATTCGCCTTAAGCGTTACAGCTTGTCGTGAAATTCCGTTAGAACTTGCTCAATCCAAGTTTCAATGCGCTCGTCGCTCAATTCGTATTGGGAATCTTCATCGAGCGCCAAGCCAACAAAGTGGCTGCCATCTTCAGTGAGGGCTTTAGAGGCTTCAAATTGGTAGCCTTGATTTGGCCAATAGCCAATAAACTCCGCACCTACCGCTTTAAGCTCATCGTGCAGCAATCCCATCGCGTCGAGATACCATTCACCATAACCTTCTTGGTCACCGAGACCGAACAGTGCGATGGTTTTACCTTGCACAGGCGAGGAGGCGAGATCGTGCCAAATGGCGGCCCAATCTTCTTGAATTTCGCCAAAATCCCAAGTGGAAATGCCTAGAAGCAGCAGGTCATAGTCTGCCATTTGTGCGAGGTCGCACTCTTTGACATTATGGATCTCAACCAAGTCATCCCCCAAAATGGCGCGCATTTTTTCTGCCGCCATTTCGGTGTAACAGGTGGTTGAGCCGTAAAAAAGTCCGATTTTCATCTGCGTTATCAGTACTGTTTTGCCATGCGATGGCGAATTCTACCTCGATTCTGCGGAGGATTGCAGCGAATATCGCGTCCGAATGGATTTTTTATAGCATTAAATCTGTGGCTGTCTTACTCTCAGCACTGTTGATTTACAATGATTTAAGGTGTGTCCATGCAACAAACGGCATCGGTTAATATGCAAGATTTTGGCTACGTAGAGCAATTTCTCGATGCGATGTGGATGGAGCGAGGCCTCGCAGAGAATACGTTGGCCTCTTACCGCAACGATCTGATGAAGTTATTGCAGTGGATGGAGGCGAATCATTATCGGCTCAATTTCATCAGCCTGTCTGGGCTTCAGCAATACCAAAGCTATTTGGTGGATCAAGACTACAAGCAGACTTCAAGAGCGCGGATGTTGTCAGCGATTCGTCGTCTGTTTCAATATCTCCATCGAGAAAAAGTGCGCGCCGATGATCCTAGTGCCCTATTGGTCAGCCCTAAATTGCCGCAACGTTTGCCAAAAGACATCAGTGAAGAGCAGGTCGATGCGTTATTGGATGCGCCCGATCCGAATGATCCGGTGGAACTGCGTGACAAAGCCATGCTTGAGCTACTGTATGCCACGGGGTTGCGTGTTACCGAGCTGGTGAGTTTAACCATGGAAAACATCAGCTTGCGTCAAGGTGTGGTGCGGGTGACGGGTAAAGGTGGCAAAGAGCGCTTAGTGCCCATGGGGGAAAATGCCATCGACTGGATCGAAACCTTTATCAAACAAGGTCGTCCGGCGTTATTGGGTGAAACCTCTTCGGATGTGGTGTTTCCAAGTAAGCGTGCCAGACAAATGACCAGACAAACCTTTTGGCATCGCATCAAATTCTATGCGGTGATTGCAGGTATCGATACTGATCATTTGTCACCACACGTTTTGAGGCACGCTTTCGCCACCCATTTATTGAACTATGGGGCCGATCTCAGGGTCGTACAGATGCTGCTTGGTCATAGTGACTTATCGACCACGCAAATTTATACTCACGTGGCAACAGAACGACTAAAACAGATTCATAGCCAACATCATCCGCGTGCTTAAAGCGGAATAACGACAAGGTGATTTTAATGAGCGTATTACGCCGATTAACTCTTTTAACTCTTCCTCTCTTTGTGACGGCCTGCGGTGCTGAAGAAAGCCAAGCTGTCGAAACAGCTCAGCCAGCGGCACAAGTGGCGGCGAACACGCATTTTGATAGCGAGGCTCTCAAAGCTCGTTTTTCCAAGCTGGGCCTGAACATCATGGATATTCAACCTTCGGATGTGGCGGGTTTAGTCGAAATTCAAACCAGTGGCGGGGTGTTATTTGCGTCTAACGACGGTAGCCACTTTATCGCTGGAACCTTGTATGCCATTGACGAAAATGGTCAATACAAGGATGTGATTGCAGAACGCCAAGCGCCGCTCAACGCCAAGAAAATTGCCGAATTTGCTGACAGCGCGATCGAGTACAAAGCCAAAGATGAAAAATACGTGGTGACAGTGTTTACCGACATTACTTGTGGTTACTGCGTTCGTCTACACAGCCAGATGCAGGGCTACAATGACTTAGGTATCACCGTGCGTTACATGGCATACCCACGCCAAGGTGGCACGGGCCCTGTGGCAGAACAAATGGCGGGCATCTGGTGTGCCGCTAATCCACAAGAAGCGATGCATGATGCTAAAGTGAACCGCAAATTTGCCCCAGCGAAAAATGATTTACAGCAGTGCAAGCAGACTGTTGCTCAACATTACCAACTTGGTCAGCAACTCGGTATTACAGGCACACCTGCGATTTTCTTGCCAAATGGTGAACTGGTTGCTGGTTACTTGCCACCAGAAAAACTGCTAGAGCGCTTACAGCAACAATAAACCTTCAAGGAGCAGAGCCTGCGCGTTTGACCCGCGGGCTCTATTCAATTAATGATAGAAATACAACGACGACCAGAACCCGATCTTTCCCTCTTGCCCGACAGTGTGCCGGATATCCTCAAACGCATCTATCTCAACCGTGGTATTCAAGACGTAAGCCAATTGGAAACCGCCGTCAAAGGGCTGCATTCATACCAAAAATTGCACGGAATTGAACTTGCCGTTGAGCTGCTTTTTGAGGCTATACGTGAGCAGAAGCGAATTATTGTGGTCGGGGATTTTGATGCTGATGGCGCGACCAGCTCGGCACTCTCGGTCCTTGCACTGCGCATGCTTGGTAGCAACAATGTCGACTACTTAGTGCCCAACCGCTTTGAAGATGGCTATGGCTTGAGCCCTGAAGTGGTCGAGCAGGCTATCGCCTTGGGTGCTGAAGTGATCATGACCGTGGATAACGGCGTCTCCTCCATTGAGGGGGTGCGTTATGCCAAAGAGCATGGCTTAAAAGTGTTGGTGACCGATCACCATTTACCCGGGCAAGTGTTGCCTGAGGTAGACGCGATGGTCAATCCAAACTTACAGACCTGCGCTTTTCCTTCCAAAGCACTGGCTGGGGTTGGCGTGGCTTTTTATCTGATGATGGCCCTGTGTGTCCACATGCGTAAACGCGGTTGGTTTGCTGAACAAGGTATGACAGAGCCGAAGCTGATGGAGCTGGTGGACTTGGTGGCCTTAGGCACCGTTGCGGATGTTGTGCCGCTGGATGAGAACAACCGCATTTTGGTGCACCAAGGTCTACAGCGCATTCGCGCCGGGAAAGCGCGTCCGGGTATTCAAGCCTTGATTGAAGTGGCCAAGCGCGATGCTCGTCGTTTGGTGGCGGCAGATTTTGGTTTTGCACTGGGCCCGCGCATCAATGCCGCAGGGCGTCTGGATGACATGTCGTTTGGGGTTGAATTGCTGATGTGCAACAACATCCACGCGGCGCGTCGTATGGCGCATGAACTGGACGGGCTCAATCAAACTCGTAAAGAAATTGAAGAGGGCATGAAGCAAGAGGCAATGGCGTTTTGTGAACGTCTGCAGTTTGGCGAAAACAGCGAGTTGCCTTATGGTTTGGCTCTTTTCCAGCGTGATTGGCATCAGGGCGTGATTGGTATTCTAGCGTCGAGAATCAAAGAGAAATATCATCGTCCGGTGATCGCATTTGCCGATGGTGGCGATGGGTATATCAAAGGATCTTGTCGCTCTATTCCGAGCCTACACATGCGCGATGCGCTGGATTTGATTGACACACAAAATCCCGGCTTGATCCTCAAATTTGGTGGTCACGCGATGGCGGCTGGCTTGACCATCAAAGAGTGCGATTTTGAACGATTTAGTCAGCTGTTTGATCAACTGGTGAAACGCGAATTGGATGAAGCCGCACTGAAAGGCATTGTACTTTCTGATGGCGAACTCAAGCCTGAAGAGTTTTCTATGCATACTGCGGAGCTGCTGCGATCTGCGGGGCCTTGGGGGCAGGCATTTCCAGAGCCCATTTTTGATGGCGAATTTAAAGTGCTGCACCAGAAATTGGTCGGCGAAAAACATCTAAAATTGATGCTTGAGCCTTTATTCAAAGGTCATCCAACCAACATCATGATTGACGGGATCGCCTTCAACGTCGATTTACGTCGCTGGCCAGATGCCTCGGTGAAAACCGTTCGCCTTGCCTACAAACTGGACATCAATGAGTTTCGCAACAATCAATCGTTGCAATTGATGATTGAACACATCGAGGCTCGATAACCGCCATTAAAGGAGTGAGAACGAATCTCGCTCCTTTTTTCTCTTCAGGATTGGGCAAATTTCTTCCCAATTTTTCCTGTATCTCTGTCACATTTTTGAGTAGAATTCCTCGGTTAAATTCTACTCTAAAATGTTGAGCCAACATGTTTGAAATCAATCCCATTAAAAACCGTCTACAGGACGTGTCTGAGCGCACAAATGTCCTGAGGGGGTATCTTTGACTATGACGCTAAGAAAGAGCGTCTAGAAGAAGTTAACGCAGAACTTGAACAACCGGACGTTTGGAACGAGCCTGATCGAGCGCAAGCTCTCGGTCGTGAACGTGCGTCACTGGAAGCGGTTGTTGAAACCATTGATCAACTTGATCAAGGTGTGGATGACGTTGAAGGTTTGCTTGAGCTGGCCATTGAAGCTGAAGATCAAGAGACCTTTGATGAAATCGGTCCAGAGCTTGAAGCCTTAGAAGAGAAGCTCGCGGGCTTAGAGTTCCGTCGCATGTTCTCCGGCGCACACGATTCTTCAGATTGCTATATTGACCTGCAAGCAGGTTCTGGCGGTACAGAAGCACAAGACTGGACGAGCATGATGCTTCGCATGTATCTTCGTTGGGCTGAAGCGAAAGGCTTCAAAACCGAAGTGATCGAAGTCTCCGAAGGGGATGTTGCAGGCCTTAAGTCGGTCACTGTACGTATTGTCGGTGATTATGCTTATGGTTGGTTGCGTACCGAAACGGGTGTTCACCGTTTGGTGCGTAAGTCTCCGTTTGACTCAGGCGGTCGTCGTCACACTTCTTTTGCTTCTGCGTTTGTTTACCCAGAGATTGATGAAAACATCGACATCGACATTAACCCTGCCGATCTCCGTATTGACGTGTATCGTGCGTCTGGTGCGGGTGGTCAGCACGTAAACACCACCGAATCTGCGGTACGTATTACCCACGTACCAACCAATACCGTGGTTCAATGTCAGAACGACCGTTCTCAACACAAAAACAAAGATCAAGCGATGAAGCAGCTTCGCGCTAAGCTGTTTGAACTTGAACTGCAAAAGCAAAATGCGGAAAAACAAGCTAATGAAGACGCTAAGTCTGACATTGGCTGGGGTAGCCAGATCCGTTCTTACGTATTGGATGATTCTCGCATCAAAGATTTACGTACCGGCATTGAAAACCGTAATACCCAAGCGGTTCTTGATGGCGATCTGGACAAATTTATTGAAGCTAGCCTGAAATCAGGCCTTTAAGCTTTTCACCGACTAAGCAGGATACATCGAAAATGACTGATGCTGTTCAAAACGAAACTGTACAAGACGCCTCTACACCAGAAGAGAACAAGCTCATTGCTGAACGCCGTGCAAAATTGGATCAAATCCGAAAGAGCTGCAAAGCAAATGGCCACCCAAACGACTTCCGTCGTGACAGCCTTGCTGGCGACCTTCAAAAAGAGTTCGGTGAAAAGAGTAAGGAAGAGCTAGAAGCACTTAATCACGTGGTTGCTATTGCAGGCCGTGTTATGGCGAAACGTGGACCATTCCTAGTGATCCAAGAGACTTCAGGTCGTATCCAGGCTTATGCGGACAAAGATGTACAAAAAGTACTGAAAGACAAATACCAAGGTCTTGATATCGGTGACATCATCGGTGTGAAGGGTGCGCTGCACAAATCTGGCAAAGGCGACCTATACGTAAATATGACAGAGTACGAGTTGCTGACCAAAGCACTTCGTCCACTGCCAGAGAAGTTCCACGGTCTCACTGACCAAGAAATGCGTTACCGTCAGCGTTATGTTGACCTCATCGTGAATGAAGATTCTCGTAACGCGTTTGTAGTACGTTCAAAAGTGATGTCGGCAATCCGTAATTTCATGATCTCTAAACAGTTCATGGAAGTTGAAACGCCAATGATGCACGTGATCCCTGGCGGTGCGAGTGCGCGTCCATTCGTTACGCACCACAATGCGCTCGATATGCCAATGTACCTACGTATTGCGCCTGAGCTATACCTGAAGCGTCTAGTTGTTGGTGGTTTTGATCGCGTATTCGAAATCAACCGTAACTTCCGTAACGAAGGTCTTTCTCCACGTCACAACCCAGAATTCACGATGATGGAGTTCTACATGGCGTACGCGGACTACAAAGATCTGATGGATCTAACTGAAGAACTACTAAGCTCTGTTGCTCTAGAAGTTCTAGGTTCAACGTCAATGCCTTACGGTGAGCATACTGTTGAGTTTGGTGGTACTTACGCTCGCATGAGCATGTTTGAAGCGATCAAGCACTACAACCCAGACCACGCGCAAATCCAAGCGCTAACAGAAGAAGACATTCAAAACCGTGACCTAATGGTTTCTATCGCGAAATCGGTTCACGTAGAAGTCGAACCTTTCTGGACATGTGGTCAGCTTCTTGAAGAGATCTTTGGTGAAACAGCAGAACCGAAGCTAATGCAGCCAACGTTCATCACGGGCTACCCTGCAGATATCTCTCCACTGGCTCGTCGTAGCGATGACAACCCATTCTTCACAGACCGCTTTGAATTCTTCATCGGTGGCCGTGAAGTGGCGAACGGTTTCTCTGAGCTTAACGATGCAGAAGACCAAGACGCGCGCTTTAAATCGCAGGTTGAAGCGAAAGAGTCGGGTGATGACGAAGCGATGTTCTACGATGCAGACTACATAACGGCACTCGAGCACGGTCTACCACCGACTGCAGGTCAAGGTATCGGCATCGACCGCCTCGTGATGCTACTGACCAACACGCACACGATTCGTGACGTTATTCTATTCCCTGCAATGCGCCCACAAGCGTAATTAGATAGCTTAAACAGAAAGCTTAAAAAACCACCTTCGGGTGGTTTTTTTTACTGAGCATAGTTCTATTTACACAACGAAATGCTAACTGCATTCCAACTATTGGTTATTGAGTTTAGAATTAATACACTGTCTCAAATGTGATACAGACTTGTCGATCATTAGTCTCGATAATGTCACTCATGTTCGAAATTGTGAAAAGGTTGTATATGGCGACTCAGTTTAAGATGGATTCTGTGCCAGGCTCATTGGTTGTAGTTGGTGGCACTTATGAGCCTTGGTTGTCCGTTTTGGAGCAGGTAGGCTGGAAATGCCACCAGTGTGCAGATTTACGTAAAGTCGACGCATTGCTCGAAGATATCGGCCCGTGCATTGGTATCGTCGATCTCAGTCATGATGAGTTCAGTTTAAATGGCATAGCAAATTTGGTCAGTACACATAAGCATGTGCGTTGGATTGCTTTCATTCGTGAACAGCAACTTAGCTCTGACACCATTTGCCAGTTTATCGTTAACTTCTGCATCGACTTTTTCACTGCCCCTATCCCTGACGCACAACTTCTCAGCACGATAGGTCATCAATTGGGCATGCTCAAACTTGAGAAAAAAGTTTGGCCGACGTTTGGTAACAATCAAGATATGGGGCTGATTGGGGAATCGGTGCCTTTGAAGCGTCTACGCGATCAAATTAAACGCATTGGTCCTACCGATGTGAGTATTCTGATCAATGGGGAAAATGGTTCCGGTAAGGAAACCGTGGCTCGAGCCATCCACAAAATCTCTTCTCGTGCGATGAAGCCATTCTTCTCTGTAAAATGTCGTGCGATGAGTGAACAACGCTTTCAATCCGAAGTGTTTGGCATTGGGGCTGATGTGCAGGCTGGCCCTTCGATTCTAGAGCAGGCCGATGGTGGAACCGTTTTACTCAATGATATTTTGACCATTTCCAAAACTCAGCAGTTGCACTTATTGCGTTTCTTGCAAGAAGGAACGATAGAAACCAGCGATGGTATGAAGAAGGTCAATGTTCGTATTTTGACGGCGAATGCTTCTGATATTGAAAAAGCACTGATCGATGGGGATTTTAGCGAAGAGTTATACCACTACATCAATGTACTGCGGATTAACGTACCAAGCCTCAAAGAGCGTGCCAGTGATATCGCTCTATTAGCTCGTTCCTATCTCCAAGAATATTCAAAAGAGTACAATGCTCAAGCAAAAGGCTATTCAGAAGAAGCGATGCGAGCTCTAATGAGATACTACTGGCCTGGCAATGTGCGCGAGCTGATGAATCAGATCAAGCGCGCGGTCTTGATGTCTGACAGTGTAATCATCGATGTGCCGCAATTGGATCTTCCTAAACGTGGTGATAGTAAACGCAGCTTAAAAAATATCCGTGAAAAAAGTGAGCGCGATGCGCTGTTGCTGGTGCTTGAGTCTCATTCTGGTCAGGTTTCGAATGCAGCCAAAGAGTTGGGGGTTTCACGTGCGACGATGTATAGACTTCTCAACAAGCACAACTTGATTACAGAACAAACGGTATAGTGGAATATCCTGTTAAGAATTCCCAAATCTTGAGGCCATTCTATCGAATGGCCTTTTTACATTCAGATAATCATCTAGCAACCTCATATTGCTAAGGTGAATATGTTATAACCAATCAATATGCAACTGACATTTAGTAGGATATTTTGTAATTGTTGCATAGGCTAAAAAGTGATTGATTAATAGTCACCTTTGCTTACAATTTAGCCATAACTTTCGAGTTATACCACATCAAACTTTTTAGGATTAATAAACCATTGAAGGGGGCTAACATGTTGAAATTGAATGCAAATCAACCCGTTTGTGCTCTTCGTGATGCTCATTCCTCTGAGATGAGTGTGGCTATCAGCATCGGCGCTGATACCGCTATCGATGGTTAGTTAATCCGCACCCTCATTGTTATTTAACTGAGCTGCGGAAAATGGCAGCTTAGTTTGTGTCTCTCTCTACGAGTTGATCTACCCGAAAAGCACGTCATTTTTCTCAGCAATCATTCTTATTTGGAGAAAAATAATGCGTCACTCTATTTATTTGAAATTAGCCACTATTTTGGTTCAAGCCGATTTAAAACGTGAAGAACGTGAATGGGCGAAACGTGTCCGTCGTAGTAGTTATGAGATTCCTTGGAACAACGCCTTCTTGCTAAGAGACATTGGTTTAGATGAAGGTGGTCGAGCGAATCCAAACACCACTCCGGATGAAGTCAAAGTTGCGCGTCGAATCCGCCATATTCGTCGTGTGCTTAGTGCGCGAATACCGACGTAATCGAAAGGGCTGTAACCTTTGTGGTTACAGCCCGCAATGCTATGGGCATGGATTGGAGTAGGTGGTTCCAATCTGCTGTACTTTATTTAACACCTCATCTTCTAACTTGACATTGAGACTCTCGATATTGGCTTTAAGCTGATCGAGAGTCGTTGCACCAATGATATTACTGGCGACAAATGGACGTTGATTAACAAAAGCCAGTGCCATTTGCGCGGGATCCAAGCCGTAATCTCTGGCGAGTGAAACATACGCTTTGGTTGCTTCTATCCCTTGTGGGGTAAAGTAGCGCTGAAAACGCTCAAAGAGAGTGCAGCGAGCGCCTTGTGGGCGAGCGCCATCGAGATACTTACCGCTCAGTGTACCGAATGCCATCGGAGAATAAGCAAGCAGTTGAACGCCTTCGTAGTGGCTAATTTCGGACAAGCCAACTTCAAAGCTGCGATTGAGTAAATTGTAGGGATTTTGAATCGAAACAATTCTTGGCAAGTCGTGCTTTTCAGCTAAACGCAGCAAGGTCATTACGCCCCAAGGGGTTTCATTAGACACGCCTATATAACGTACCTTTCCCGCTTTAACGAGTTCATTCAGTGCTTCTAGCGTTTCAATGAGCGTCACTTCTTCTTGCGTATCGGGATAAGGGTAGTTGAGTTGACCAAAGCAGTTGGTTTGACGCTGAGGCCAATGCAACTGATAGAGATCGACATAATCGGTTTGCAAGCGTGTCAGGCTGTCATCGATCGCTGTGTGAATATGGCGTCGATTTAAGCTCATGTTGTCGCGAATATAGGGAACATTGCGTGGCCCGGCAATTTTGGTCGCGAGCACGACTTTCTCTCGTTTGCCACTTTTCGTTAGCCAATTACCAATAAACTGCTCGGTGAGACCTTGTGTGTTGGCTTTGGGAGGAACAGGGTACATTTCAGCCGTATCAATAAAATTGACACCTTGCGCGATTGCGTAGTTAAGTTGTTCAAAGGCTTGTTGCTGGCTATTTTGTTCACCATACGTCATGGTGCCTAAACATATCTTACTGATCTCAAGTGTCGAATGAGGCAACTTGGTATAGAGCATGGCACTTCCTTGGTTATCTAATATTGTGCTGTTAAATCATCTTATGTCGAGTGAAGAGTAAGTTGAAGAAGATATTGAACAATATCATTAGTGATAATTTGATGAATAAATGCGCAGTTCGGTTTTAATGGGGACGCTTGAATGGACTACACTTACACTTTATCTGGATAAATCGTTAGCGAAGTTGAGGGTAGTATATGCAAAAACATCAACTTGATCTTTGGCTACATGGTCAGCATAAGCAGAGTTATGTTCCCCCAAAAATGTTCGTGATTGGCTGTTCGGATGCGAATGAATATTTACTCGCTATTGAGTACAAACATCATCTTGAACCGATTAAGCAGGGGGAGGAGATAATGCATTTTCACTCTTTAGATTTGGTAAAAGAAGAGTTAATGAAACTTGGAGTGGAAAAAGCCTATCTTAGACTACATAACGTTTATGAAGAGGTTGGCAGTGATCGATTGGCTTCTTATTACGATATAGAACTGCAGCTTAAACCTCACTAATTAATGAATCGAATGCTCGCTGCAAAATGCGATCGGTGAACTGAGTTCGTAAGTAAAAGCCGCGAGGTAAGGTTTTGATGGGTTTACCATTGGCGTTATAGGCTTCGGTCAACGCTTTACTGTTTGCTGCTTTCGGTCGCAGGTGTAAAGCGTCACCATGGCGAGCGGAAATTTGATCAAAGCGACCAAAAACGATCATTTCCATTAACTCTTCCCAATCGTTTTTCAACACTTGTTCTTCTTCGGCAGAAGGGGACCAAATCAACGGTGTGCCGACATGACGCTCAGCTAATGGGATTTCTCGTTCTCCTTCAACTGGGATCCACAACACACGAGAGAGTTTATTGCGCACATGACTGGTTTCCCACGTTAATCCATGCACTCCCGTTAGTGGTGCTACGCAGACAAAGGTGGTTTCTAGCGGTTTTCCGGCATAACTGACAGGAATACTTTTTAGCTCAATGCCCAGTTCGGAAAAATCCTGCTGTGGCTTACTGCCAGCAGCGGCGCCCAAGTGCCACTCAAGCAGTTGTCCCACCCAACCTTTGTCGCGTTTGAGATCAAAGGGCACTTCCATCCTAGCTTCTTCCGCTAATTCGGCAAAACTGCAACCGGATATCTGTTGGGCGCGCTGGAGTAATTCATGTTCCGTTTTAGGGATGGGTTTCATAAGACCGACCACTGTGTTTGAAGAGTGGTATGGTAACAAATATTGTCGCAGTAAGGATATGTTTGAGGATCTTTGTTGGTGGTTCTTTGATCTGTTCGTGAGTTATCCACAGGTGAAAGAGGTTTTTGGGCAAAATTTCGAAGTCATGGATCAATAAACAGTATATGGTAAGTGAATTATCGCTTGATTTTTGGTGGTCTGTTTGAATCATTTGATTTTTGGTGTGGATAAAATAACCATTGTATGATCTTTGACCGATCTGTTTGTGCTTAAAAGATCATCAGTATAATGATCGTTTTAAAAAATGAAAATTAACACTATACCTATGATAAATAATGTTTTTATTTTGTTTTCTTGAATCTTAGTAATGTATTGAAGACAGCTAACACTTCTGTCATTGATGAAAAGCCAATATTTTTCACAAAGTTATTCACAGAAAAGGTGAATAAATGTGGTCCATGTCTCAAACTTGTGTTGATAACTGTTTTTGTGCTGTAAAGTTATTCAATTGATGCTGAAACACGATAAATCTTAGCTATATCACATCAGTAAGTTTGCTACTGCTGGGGATATGTGGAAAAATCACTGCAATAAAAAACTTATTTTAGAGGTTAGCCAGTGATAGATGGCGATGGTTACCGGCTAAATGTTGGTATAGTGATTTGTAATAACCATGGTCAGGTCTTCTGGGCTAAGCGATACGGGCAACACTCATGGCAATTTCCTCAAGGGGGAATTGATGATGGGGAAACTCCGGAGCAAGCAATGTTTCGAGAGTTGTATGAAGAAGTCGGTTTAACGCATAAAGACGTTAAGATTATAGCGAGCAGTCGTCATTGGTTAAGATATAAGCTACCAAAGAGACTGGTTCGTTGGGACTCTAAGCCTGTTTGTATCGGCCAAAAGCAGAAATGGTTTCTTTTGCGTCTTGAGTGTGATGAATCCAAGATCAATATGCAAAAAGGAAGCTCTCCTGAATTTGATGGTTGGCGTTGGGTGAGTTATTGGTACCCTGTTCGCCAAGTGGTTTCATTTAAGCGAGACGTATATCGTCGTGCGATGAAGGAATTTGCATCGTTAGCCATGCCTTTTCGCGAACGTAAATTAAAAGGTAAAAAGACTAAACGAAGAGGATAGCTATGCTGAGTCAACTCAGGGAGATAGTTGAAAAAGTTTCTCGTGTCGAGGATGTGCACCAAGCATTGAACACCCTAGTACGAGAAACCTGCACAGCATTAAATACCGAGTGTTGCACCGTCTATTTAGCCAATGAAGAAATGCAAAGGCTTGAGTTGATGGCAACACAAGGGTTGACCTTTCATGGCGATAGCATTCACATCCAGTTTGAGGAAGGCTTGGTTGGGCTGGTAAAGCGCAGTGCCGAGCCTCTTAACTTAGCCGAAGCCTCGAAGCATCCCGCGTTCAAATATTTTCCTCAGTTAGGCGAAGAAACGTATCACTCGTTTTTAGGCGCGCCGATCATTCATCGTAAAAAAGTATTGGGCGTACTGGTTATCCAGCAGAAAACACCACGACTTTTCAGCGAGATGGAAGAATCCTTCCTGGTCACTTTATCTGCTCAGCTAGCTGTCATCATTGCGCATGCACAAAGTCTTGGCCATTGGTCATTGGCATCTAAACCTGCCGCAGTGCAGGGCATTGCCGCTTCAAGTGGGGTCGCGATTGGTGAGTTCTGGTACGACAATTCACAACCAATATTGTCGGAAGTTTGCCCTGCCTCGACACTCAATAAAGAGCGAGAGCATGAATGGCTGCTGGTGGCTATAGAAGCAGCACTCGCCGACTTCCGTCGTATGCGAAAGAAATTCGATAGCGAAATTAATAAAGAAGCGCTGGCCATTTTCGATTTATTCACGCACTTGCTGAACGATCCCATGTTGCGCAGCGATCTGAAAAAACACGTGGAGCGAGGTGATCGTGCTGATTGGGCATTACGACAAGTGGTGGAGAGTTACTCTAACCGTTTTGCACGAATGTCTGATGTTTACCTGAGAGAAAGAGCGCATGACATTCGTGAGTTGGGTCAGCGTTTACTGTTTTTTTTACACAACAGTGAGCAAGAACAGCCAAGAATAGAGCGCCCTGTGATTTTGGTTGCCAATGAACTCACCGCCTCACTTTTAGCGTCTGTACCGAAAAAGTACCTATTGGCCGTGGTTGCGTTAGAGGGAGCAGCGAATTCGCACGCTGCGATTTTATCCAGAGCGCTAGGGGTGCCCGCGGTCATGGGGGCAAACCTGAATCTGGAAGAGGTGCATGGCAAGCAAGGGATCGTCGATGGCTACTCCGGCGAGATTTATGTTCAGCCTAATCGCCAGATTTTGCGTGAGTACCGCAGCCTTGTAACGGAAGAGAGTGAATTGTTCGCGATGGTGAACAAGGAGCTTGCTCTGCCAGCGAAAACTCTGGATAACGTCGATGTCGAGGTATTACTCAATGCGGGCTTGAGCGCCGACAGCAATATAGCCATTAACTCTGGGGTGGATGGTGTTGGGCTGTATCGCACGGAGATCTCTTTTCTGTTGCAACATCGCTTTCCATCTGAAGATGAGCAGTATCAGCAATATCGAGCCATCTTGAGTAGCTACCCAAATCAAAGAGTGGTGATGCGTACGTTGGATATTGGTGGAGATAAGCCTTTACCTTATTTACCAATAGAAGAAGACAACCCATTTTTGGGGTGGCGTGGCATTCGCTTTACCCTTGACCATCCTGATATCTTCCTTATTCAGTTGAGGGCTATGCTACGTGCTAGCGCAGAGCACAATAACCTCAGTATTTTGTTGCCGATGATCTCAGGGATTGGAGAGCTGGAGGATGCTATCCGCCTAATTCAGCAGGCTTACCATGAGGTGGTTTTGCTGGATGAGCGCGTGATGCAGCCTGAAATCGGCGTGATGATTGAAGTACCTTCTATGGTCTATTTGATTCCATCGATAGCTCAACGCGTGGATTTTGTCTCGGTGGGGACGAACGACTTAACGCAATATTTATTGGCAGTTGACCGGAACAATGCCAGAGTTTCGGATGTCTATGAGTCATTGCATCCGGCGGTATTGCAAGCGCTACAGCAGATCTATCAGCAGTGTGGGCACAATAATTTACCCGTTTGTATTTGTGGTGAGTTAGCGGGAGATCCTTTTGGCGCTTTGCTCTTAATCGGGTTGGGCTACCGGAGTTTGAGTATGAACACCTCGAACGTTGCGCGCATTAAATATCTCATCCGCCATAGTCAGCTCAGTGAGCTTCAAAGTTTATCGCAGCAAGCGTTGTCTCTATCTCATGGAAAAGAGATCCAACAGTTGATGCGAGAGTTTTTTATTCATCATGATTTTGCCGGATTTATCCGTGCAGGTAAGAAGTAGGTTGCTGTGACAATTGAACTATTGAGTGTGCTACTGGTATTAGGTGGCTTTGTGGGTGTCATGGCTGGTTTGCTGGGCATTGGTGGTGGTTTAATTGTTGTTCCCGCGCTTCTGTATTTGTTGCCTTGGGCTGGTATTCCACAAGAACTCAGTATGCATATGGCGCTAGCCACTTCTCTGGCGAGCATTATCGTCACTTCTGGTTCTTCGGCATTCAATCACCTTAAACTGGGAAATGTGGATATCTTCGTGGTGAAGTGGTTGATGCCCGGAGTGGTGATTGGTGGCTTTGTCGGTGCCAATATTGCTGAGTGGATCCCGACACAATATCTGCCGCGCGTGTTTGGCATCATTGTGTTATTCCTCGCTTTGCAAATGTTTCGCTCTATTCGCGTGACAGCAACACGTGATATGCCTAGCAGTCCGGTCACCATGCTATATGGCACAGGCATTGGTGTCGTATCGAGTCTTGCAGGAATTGGCGGTGGTTCACTTTCCGTGCCGTTTCTTAATCGTCATGGCGTTGAAATGCGCAAAGCGGTGGGTTCCTCCTCAGTCTGTGGTTGTGTAATTGCGATTGCCGGTATGACGGGCTTCATCCTGCATGGCTACAGCGTCGCTTCATTACCTGATTACAGTGTAGGGTACGTTTATTTACCCGCTTTGTTTGCTATTGCTGGCACTTCTATGCTCACCACTCGCATTGGTGCTCGCTGGGCCACCACGCTTCCAACGGCAAAGCTGAAAAAAATCTTTGCATTGTTTTTAATGTTTGTCGCGCTCAGCATGTTAGTCTAGCCGCGTTATTTTTAAGTTGATGATTAAGAGTACTTATTATGTCTCAGGGTTACCTGCCTTTTCCTAATATCGACCCCGTCTTTTTCTCGATAGGACCGATTTCAGTTCGTTGGTACGGGTTGATGTATCTATTTGGTTTTCTGTTTGCGATGTGGCTTGCTAATCGTCGAGCAGACAAACCGGGCAGTGGCTGGACGCGTGAACAAGTTTCGGATTTGCTGTTCGCTGGATTTCTTGGCGTTGTACTGGGTGGTCGCATTGGCTACGTACTGTTCTATAACTTCGATCTCTTCCTCGCCGATCCGATCTACCTCTTTAAAGTCTGGACTGGTGGTATGTCTTTCCATGGCGGCTTGCTGGGTGTCATTACGGCTATGCTCTGGTACGCGAAGAAAAATGGTCGAACCTTTTTCGGAGTGGCGGATTTCGTTGCTCCGTTAGTGCCATTTGGTTTAGGGGTAGGGCGCTTAGGCAACTATATGAACGGTGAACTTTGGGGCAGAGTGACCGATGTGCCTTGGGCGATGGTGTTCCCAACAGGCGGACCACTACCACGCCACCCTTCGCAATTGTATGAGATGGCATTAGAAGGGGTGGTGCTGTTCTTTATCCTCAACTGGTTTATCCGCAAACCTAGACCTTTAGGATCTGTATCTGGTTTATTCCTAGCGGGATATGGTACATTCCGTTTCCTCGTTGAATACGTGCGTGAGCCAGATGCGCAACTGGGTCTGTTTGGTGGTTTTATTTCGATGGGACAAATCCTCTCGTCACCAATGATCATTGGTGGATTGGCGCTGATGGCTTGGGCTTATAAACGTGGCCACTATCAAGACAAAGTAACCGTGAAGTAAGGAATTGAAGTGAAACAATATTTAGAATTGTGCCGTCGCATCGTGGATGAAGGGCACTGGGTTGAAAATGAACGCACCGGTAAGCGCTGCCTTACTGTGATTAACGCGGATTTAACCTACGATGTTGCCAACAATCAATTTCCTTTGGTTACCACGCGTAAGAGTTTCTGGAAGGCGGCGGTTGCAGAATTGCTTGGCTATATTCGAGGCTATGACAATGCGGAAGATTTTCGCAAGTTAGGCACGAAAACCTGGGATGCGAACGCCAATCTCAATGACGCTTGGTTGAATAACCCATATCGCAAAGGCGAAGATGACATGGGCCGTGTCTACGGCGTGCAAGGGCGAGCTTGGGCAAAGCCGGATGGTGGTCATATCGACCAATTGCGTAAAATTGTCGATGACCTGACGCGCGGAGTAGACGATCGCGGTGAGATCCTCAATTTCTACAACCCTGGTGAGTTTCATATGGGCTGTTTACGCCCTTGTATGTACAGCCATCACTTCTCACTGCTGGGAGATACGTTATACCTCAACAGCACACAACGTTCGTGTGACGTACCGCTAGGGCTGAATTTCAACATGGTCCAGGTGTATGTGTTCTTGGCGATCATGGCGCAGATTACGGGCAAGAAACCAGGCCAAGCGTTCCATAAGATTGTTAATGCACATATCTATGAAGATCAGTTAGCGCTGATGCGTGATGTACAACTCAAGCGAGAACCGTTACAAGCGCCAACGTTCCACATCAATCCTGAGATCAAATCTTTGGAAGATCTGGAAACTTGGGTCACTTTGGATGATTTCTGGGTTGAGGGGTATGAACATCATGACCCAATCCAGTACCCATTCTCGGTATAACATTACGATGGTTGAAAAGGGCTCTTAGAGCCCTTTTTGCTACCTGTTAGGTCAGTGCTATTTGAGCGCATTGGCGACAAACTTATAGATAGGATCTGCGGGTGCAGGTTTGGCGATAGCTGGGCTAATAAATTTTGGTGGAAGAATAATGTCATCTTTTATCAGCGATTTAATCGCTGAGAAGTAGCGTATTTCGGTTTTTCCTGCCAACAGTACATTAAAGTCATCACCTAATTGATCGTAGGCGTTGAGTATCTCTCTGAAGCCTCGCAAGTAGAGGTAGTCTTTGGTGTAGCCACCTCCACGATAAACTCGAGCCGTGATAGTGAATGCTGTCATGTCGTCCACTTTGTACTGCTCTTTCAACAGCAAAAATGTGTTTCTAAAATCACGATCTTTGATCATCGACTCTACCGCGATCACACGCAGCGCTAAAGTTCTAAGACGTTTAAGGCTAAAGTGCCCAGAGAGAAACTCGCACAAGATAGCCAAACCTTCTTGTGTGGTGGTATTCACAGGACAGCCCAAGCTGAGTAATTTCAGCGGTTGTGCTCGGCCATTGAGAGTGGTTAGTAGGTGAACGCCTAACTCATGATGAGCGAGGGCATGAAGCTCTTTGGTGGTGATGCTTGCAGAGGCGTTGATTTTGACTTTGGTGCCTGAGACCAATGCATTGGCAATCATACTGTTGTTGATTTCAATCTCACCGGTGTAACCATGATCTAGACAAAACTGCTGCATAAACGTGGCAATCTCGTTGCAATCATGACGCTGTGACGCCTCTTCTTCAATGGGAAGATGCAGTAAGAAATTGGCATTGCGGATGTCTTTGCTGCTTGGTTCACCATAATAGCGCAGGGAGTTGTAGAGAAACTCAGGTTGGCCAATGCTGCACAGTTGATCCAGTTTATCTGCGTACGATTGAATGACTTCGGCATAAAGCTGACGCAGTTGAGGGTGCTCTATCAACTCAATCGGCAGAGAGTAGAGGTTTCGTTTGGCCTGATGGACATCGAAGGTTTGATTTTTATAAGTAAACTCAGGTTCGACCGAGAAACGATTATCGAAAAAACGTTGACGCTCTTCTTTGTAGTTTTGTGGAGTGACACTACTCAAAATATCAATATTGTCGACTAACAGCGAAAGTTGTTCATCGATTTTCCCGGTTGCGGCTAGGAGTTGTTGTTTGTCTGAATGTTCCATCATTACATCACTGCTGTTTTTTCTTCAGTTTGTATCAGACAAAGACTTTTGCCAATGAAAAGTGATGGTTATTGGAAATAAAAAAGGAGAGCGTGAAAAGCTCTCCTTAGGTCATTTGCGTAACAAACAATTATGCGGTCAGCGCCAAAATCGTGCCTGGGATGAAGATAAAGACAGCGAGTAGGTAACCAGCTACCACTGCTTTGTTCTTGATCGCCATCTCTGAGATAAACTCGGCGCCTTTGATTGGCAGTTCACGCAGGAACGGAATACCAAAGATAAACAGTGTCGCTAATACGTTAAAGGTTAAGTGAACCAACGCGATTTGCAGAGCAAACACAGCAAACTCACCAGAAACTGCCGTCGCTGCAAGCAGTGCGGTAATACAAGTACCAATGTTCGCACCCAGAGTAAATGGGTAAACATCACGTACTTTTAGTACACCAGTACCAACCAGTGGAACCATTAGGCTTGTCGTCGTTGATGACGACTGAACCAATACCGTTACAATAGAACCTGATACGATACCGTGGATAGGACCACGACCAATTGCATTCTTCAGGATGTCACGAGCGCGGCCAACCATCAGGCTTTTCATCAATTTACCCATCACCGTGATAGCAACGAAGATGGTCGCAATGCCTAGTACAATCAGAGCAACACCCGCAAAAGTATCACCAAAAGTGCTTAATGGACCTTTCACTGCGCTTACGACTGGTTTGGTAATTGGTTTGATGAAGTCAAACCCTTTCATACTCATATCACCAGTATTCAGTAGTGGCGACACTAACCAGTGAGAGATTTTCTGCAAAATTCCAAACATCATCTCTAATGGTAGGAAGATAGCAACAGCGAGCAGGTTAAAGAAATCGTGAATCGTCGCACTTGCGAAAGCGCGTTTAAATTCTTCTTTACAACGTACATGGCCAAGAGAAACCAAGGTGTTTGTTACTGTGGTGCCAATGTTTGCACCCATAACCATAGGAATAGCGGTTTCTACCGGTAAACCACCCGCAACAAGACCTACGATTATTGAGGTCACTGTACTGGATGATTGAATTAATGCGGTGGCAACAAGACCTATCATTAGGCCAGCGACTGGGTGAGAGGCAAACTCAAAAAGAATTTTGGCTTGATCGCCAGTTGCTAGTTTAAAGCCACTGCCAACCATAGATACTGCAAGTAGCAGTAGATATAACATGAATGCCAAGTTAGCCCAGCGAAGCCAACGAGTTGTGCTCGAAATTGGCGTTGCTGCCGTAGTAGCTTGGTTCATCATAATTTTCTCCATTGACCTTCTAAATCTCAGTTTGGTCTGTTGTTGAAACTGAGGCTGATAGTAGAGATGAAATATTTCAGTAATATGACAGTTCGGTGTCATCCAGATTTTTTCATCAAAGATCACAGATTAATTTTCTGAATCAAAAAATGAATCAGTTTAAGTTTTTGATTTTAATTTGTTTTTTATGATTTTCTTAGAGGTTGTTTTTTGTTCGATTGATGAGGCTTATGTCACAAAATATGACAATATGAAATTGATTGGTTCTGTTTTTTTTAATGTTGTAGCGATTTAAGTTCGGTTTTCCCGATATAATTGGCGACGTCTGTCATATTTGTTCTGTTCTCAGGAGCGACAGTGGTTTCTTTTAAGGAAGGGTTATGTCACATCTCAATTATAATCACCTCTATTATTTCTGGATGGTTTGTAAGCAAGGTTCCGTTACTAAGGCGGCCGATGCGCTGTTTCTTACCCCTCAAACGGTTACCGGGCAAATCAAAGCACTTGAAGATCGAATGAAAGGCAAGTTGACAAAACGAAACGGCCGTACCGTTGAGCCAACGGAGCTTGGGCAATTGGTATTCAAATACGCTGACCGTATGTTTGGCTTGAGTTATGAGATGTTGGATATCGTCAACTACAGCCAGCATGCCAATATTCTATTTGAGGTCGGTGTTGCCGATGCGTTGTCAAAACGGTTAGTAAGTAAGGTGCTGAAGATCACCGTACCTAAAGACAAAAAAATCCATTTATGTTGTTACGAATCGACACACGAATTGTTGTTGGAGCGTTTGGCACAACATAAGCTCGACATGATTCTGTCTGATTGCCCTGTCGATTCGACACAAAGCCCCGGCCTATATAGTAAGAAACTGGGAGAATCGAGCATGAGTTTCTTCTCTTCCACTAAAATAGATAATGCTGAATTTCCCGCAATTTTGGAGCAGAAAAAACTGTTGATTCCTGGAAGCCGAACGGCGATGGGACGTAAGGTTTTACAATGGTTTGATCGTCAAGGCATCCAACCGGATGTGCTGGGAGAGTTTGATGATGTTGCATTGATGAAAGCCTTCGCTCGTTACAACGATGATGTGATTTTTCTTGCGCCCACGGTATACATGCTAGAAGTAGAAGAAGACAGAACACTTCAGTTGATCGGTCATGTGGACGATCTCAAGGAAGAATATTACGTCATATTCGCGGAACGTATGATCCAGCATCCAGCGGTTAAGAACGTCTGTGATGCAGATTTTAGCCAATTGTTTGAATGAAACCGTTCCCTTTAATACCCTAAATAGATTACTATCTACAAAAATATAAATCTAAATTATAAAATTGTTTAACACAACTATCTGCAACAACCGTTGAGACATGTGAGTTGTAGCTAGAGGACCAACACATGAACTTAAAAGATATGGAGCAAAATTCTGCTCAAGCTGTCGTATTGCTTAAAGCCATGGCCAATGAAAGACGTCTGCAAATCTTATGTATGCTACACAATCAAGAACTCTCGGTGGGGGAGCTGTGTGCCAAACTGCAGTTGAGTCAATCGGCACTTTCGCAACACTTGGCGTGGTTGCGTCGTGATGGTTTGGTGACCACACGTAAAGAAGCACAAACGGTTTACTACACTCTGAAAAGTGAAGAAGTAAAAGCAATGATTAAACTGCTGCATAGCCTTTATTGCGAAGCATAATGCCTTTGTGTTACATGTAGAAAAGAAAAGCTGGCTTACAAGCCAGCTTTTTTATATCAGTGATTTAATTGCAATAAAAAAACCGGCATAGAGCCGGCTTTTTTTCACTGAATCAAGACTCTATTAAAGAGCTTTGATTTGTGCAGCGAAACGAGACTTGTGACGAGCTGCTTTATTCTTGTGAATAAGGCCTTTAGTCGCCATGCGGTCTAGGATCGGTGTAGCTACAGCGAATGCAGCAGTTGCAGCTTCTTTATCGCCAGCAGCGATTGCAGCAACAGTTTTCTTCATGTAAGTGCGCATCATTGAACGACGGCTAGCATTGTGCTGACGACGTTTCTCAGCTTGGATAGCGCGCTTCTTAGCAGATTTGTTATTTGCCAAGGGTCTAACTCCCAAAAACTTTAGTTCGGTGACAATTTAAGGGCGAGGAATATCCCTCATTTATGCCCGATTGTCAAATGATTTGTGCAAAAACCAAACGTAGCCAAAACATGTTTTGGTAAGAAAGGTCATCGCGGTTAAGATGGCGGGATTCTAACAGCATTTTTAGACCAATGCTAATAAATATCCGCTTCATTGATAACAAAAGGCGGATAAAAGTTAAGCTATGGTGTTATTTCGAGGTTACAGTGAGTAAACGACTACTCAAGTCCGGCATGATCGTCAGCGCTATGACGTTGGTTTCTCGTGTTTTAGGCTTAGTGCGCGATGTGGTTGTCGCCAATTTAATGGGCGCAGGCGCCAGTGCTGACGTATTTTTCTTTGCCAACAAAATTCCGAATTTTTTAAGAAGGCTTTTCGCAGAGGGGGCGTTCTCTCAAGCCTTTGTACCAGTACTGACGGAATACCACGCCAGTGGCGATCTAAACAAAACACGGGATCTCATCGCTAAAGCATCAGGTACCTTGGGGGTAATTGTGTCCATTGTTACCGTTATAGGTGTCCTTGGCTCTGGCGTTGTCACGGCATTATTTGGCGCGGGATGGTTTATTGACTGGTTACATGGTGGGCCAGCTGCGGAAAAATTTGAGCTTGCCAGCTTTATGCTCAAAATCACCTTTCCCTATCTTTGGTTTATTACCTTTGTTGCCTTGTCTGGTGCGATTCTCAATACCATGGGCAAATTCGCGGTGTCCTCATTTACACCCGTTTTTCTCAACGTGATGATCATTCTCTGTGCATGGTACATATCACCGATCATGGCTCAACCTGAAGTGGGTTTGGCGATAGGGGTGTTTCTGGGTGGTTTAGTGCAGTTTCTTTTTCAAATGCCCTTCCTTATTAAAGCGGGGGTTTTAGTCAAACCGAAGTGGGGTTGGCGCGATCCGGGCGTGGTCAAAATCCGTACCTTGATGATCCCCGCTTTATTTGGGGTATCGGTCAGTCAAATTAACTTATTGTTTGATACCTTTATCGCCAGCTTCCTGCAAACCGGTTCGATTTCATGGCTTTACTATTCTGATCGCTTGCTCGAGTTCCCTCTGGGTCTATTTGGTATTGCCATTGCGACGGTGATCCTTCCTGCGCTTTCTCGCAAACATGTGGATGCACACAGCGAGGGGTTTGCCCATACCATGGATTGGGGGGTTCGCATGGTCACCTTACTAGGCATTCCAGCAATGCTCGGTTTGATGGTATTGGCCAAGCCAATGCTGATGGTGCTGTTTATGCGTGGTGAGTTTACCCCACAAGATGTGCATCAAGCCTCTCTGTCTCTTTTGGCGTACGCTTCTGGGTTGTTGAACTTTATGCTGATTAAGGTACTCGCGCCTGGCTACTATTCTCGTCAAGACACTAAAACGCCAGTGAAATATGGCATTGTTGCTATGGTGACCAACATGGTGTTTAACGCTATTTTTGCTTGGTTCTATGGTTATGTTGGTTTGGCTATCGCGACTGCTTTGTCTGCCTTTGTTAACATGGCACTGTTGTACCGAGGTTTGCATATCGCTGGTGTTTATAAAATCTCTCGACGTACGTTTTTATTTATCAGCCGTTTAGTGGTTTCTGGTGCGGTGATGGTGGCGGCGATTTTGTGGCAACTTGATGAGATGAGTGTTTGGCTTGAGTGGACCACCGCCCATCGTGCCGCAATGCTGACGATGTTGATCGGCTTTGGCGCATTGGCGTACGTTGCTTGTGCCTTTTTGCTCGGGATTCGGGTAAAAGACCTAAAAGCTGGGACAGAGTAAGGTGGATTGGTATATAATCCGCCAGTTTGACACTGCATAAAACGAAAACAGAGGCATTTCGCTGTATCCAAATGGAACTGATACGAGGTATACACAATATAAAACCACAGCATCGCGGCTGTGTATTGACCATAGGTAACTTTGATGGTGTGCATTTAGGGCACCAAGAAGTGTTGCGTCAAGTCTCTCTGCGAGCTAGGGAAATGTCGTTACCTTCTGTCGTGATGACATTTGAACCTCAGCCTTTAGAGCTGTTTGCCAAAGAGAAAGCCCCTGCGCGCTTAACGCGTTTACGCGATAAGTTTGTCCAATTAGGTAAGCTTGAGATCGATCGATTGTTGTGCGTCAACTTTAATCGTCATTTCGCTTCCTTAGATGCGGATGCCTTTATTCGCGACTTGTTGGTTGAGCGTTTGGGTGTTAAGTTTCTCGTTGTTGGCGATGATTTTTGTTTTGGTAAAGCAAGACAAGGCAATTTTGCCATGCTGCAAGAAGCGGGTAAAAAATACGGTTTCACCGTAGTGAATACCCAAAGCTTCTGTTTAGCGCAGTTAAGAGTCAGTAGTACCGCCATTCGTGACGCGCTTGCTCACGATCAGCTAGCGGTTGCCGCTCAAATGTTAGGGCGGGATTACAGCATTAGCGGGCGTGTTTCACATGGCCGTAAATTAGGCAGGACGATAGGTTTCCCTACCGCCAATATTCCGCTAAAACGCTGTGTTTCTCCCGTCTCTGGCGTGTATGTCGTTCAAGCGTTAGGCTTGGATAACAAACCGATTGGTGGCGTGGCCAACATTGGCCAAAGACCGACGGTTAACGGCGTTCGTCAGCAGTTAGAGGTACATTTATTCGACTTTCAAGCCAACTTGTATGGCAAGCAGTTAGAAGTGGTACTTTTGCATAAACTGCGTGATGAAAAGAAGTTTGAGTCTTTTGACGCACTCAAACAGCAAATTGAATTGGATGCTGAGGCAGCAAGGGTGTGGCTGCGTCAGCTAAAGCGTTGAACGGTTTATTCCACCGAACAACATAATGTCTAACTTTCGCCCAATATAACGGAATTAAGAATCGATGAGTGAGTATAAAGATACCCTGAACTTACCTGAAACAGGGTTTCCGATGCGCGGCGATCTGGCTAAACGTGAGCCAGAAATGCTAAAGCGTTGGTATCAAGAAGACCTTTACGGTGAAATCCGTAAAGCGAAAAAAGGCAAGAAATCATTTGTGTTGCATGATGGCCCTCCATATGCAAACGGTGATATTCACATTGGTCACGCACTAAACAAGATTCTTAAAGACATTATTATTAAATCCAAAACACTTTCAGGTTTTGACGCACCTTACGTTCCAGGTTGGGACTGCCACGGTCTGCCAATTGAATTGATGGTAGAGAAAAAAGTGGGTAAGCCAGGTCAAAAAGTGACTGCTGCTGAGTTCCGTGAAAAATGTCGTGAATACGCAGCGGGCCAAGTAGAAGGTCAAAAAGAGAGCTTTAAACGTCTTGGTATCATGGGTGAGTGGGATAAACCTTACCGCACCATGGACTTCACGACGGAAGCCAACATCATCCGCGCGCTTGGCCAGATCGCTGATAACGGTCACTTATTGAAAGGTTTCAAACCTGTTCACTGGTGTACCGATTGTGGTTCTGCATTGGCAGAAGCAGAAGTTGAGTACAAGAACAAAGTGTCTCCTTCTATTGATGTTCGCTTTAAGGCTGCTGACGAAGCGGCACTATTAGCGAAATTCTCTTTGAATGAAGGCCATCAAGGTCAAGGTGACGTTTCCATCGTCATCTGGACAACCACACCTTGGACACTCCCTGCAAACCGCGCAGTGTGTCTACGTGATGATCTTGAGTACGTGCTTGTCCAAGTTGAGGGTGACAACCCTGAGCGTATTATCGTTGCGGCGGAATTGGCGAAAGACGTGATGGATCGTGCGGGTATCGAGCACTTCCATAACCTTGGTTTTGCCAAAGGTGCAGATCTTGAGCTTACTCAGTTCCAACACCCATTCTACGATTTCACTGTTCCGGCGATCCTTGGTGATCACGTGACGACTGATTCAGGTACTGGTGTGGTTCACACTGCGCCTGGCCACGGTCAGGAAGACTTTGCGGTTGGCCAAAAGTACAACCTAGAAGTGGCAAACCCAGTGGGTTCAAACGGTGTTTACCTACCAGACACAGAGCTATTTGCTGGTCAGCACGTATTTAAAGCGAATGACGCTGTAGTAGAAACGCTAAAAGAAAAAGGCGCGCTACTGCATCACCACGCCTACGAGCACAGCTACCCACATTGCTGGCGCCATAAAACGCCGATCATCTTCCGTGCAACTCCTCAATGGTTCGTTTCTATGGACCAAGCAGGCCTACGTGCTAAAGCGCTTGAGTCTATCAAAGGTGTTCAGTGGATGCCTGAATGGGGTCAAAGCCGTATCGAAGGGATGATCGAAGGTCGTCCTGAATGGTGTATCTCACGTCAACGTACTTGGGGTGTGCCAATTGCCCTTTTCGTGCACAAAGAAACCGCAGAGTTGCATCCAAACACGTCTGAGCTGATTGAAAAAGTCGCTCAAGTGGTGGAGCAAAAAGGCATTCAAGCATGGTGGGATATCGATGCAGCGGAATTGCTGGGTGATGACGCAGCTCAATATGAGAAAGTCCTGGATACTCTAGACGTTTGGTTTGACTCTGGCGTGACACACTACGCAGTGGTCGATAAACGTGAAGAGTTCAACGGTGCGGAAGCAGACATGTACCTTGAAGGTTCAGACCAACACCGTGGTTGGTTCCAATCTTCATTGATCTCTTCGATTGCGATGAAAGGCAAAGCGCCTTACAAGCAAGTGTTGACGCACGGTTTCGTGGTTGACGGCCATGGTCGTAAAATGTCGAAATCGATCGGTAACGTGGTTGCACCAAAAGATGTCACCAACAAACTGGGTGCAGATATCTTGCGTCTATGGGTTGCTTCTACAGACTACACGGGTGAAGTTGCGGTTTCTGACGAAATCTTAAAACGTTCAGCCGACGCTTACCGCCGTATTCGTAACACAGCGCGCTTCTTCCTTGCCAACTTGAACGGCTTCAATCCTGAAACGGATATCGTGCCAGTTGAAGAGATGGTTGCGCTTGACCGTTGGGCAGTAGGTCGTGCACTGGCGGCGCAAAATGAAATTGTTAAAGCGTACGATGAGTACAACACGCACGCAGTCACACAGCGCTTGATGCACTTCTGTTCTATCGAGATGGGTTCATTCTATCTTGATGTGATCAAAGACCGTCAGTACACCGCCAAACTGGGTGGTCACGCGCAACGTAGCTGTCAAACTGCGCTGTACTACATCGTAGAAGCCTTGGTTCGTTGGATGGCACCGATTATGTCGTTCACTGCCGATGAAATTTGGAACGAAATGCCAACTTCTCTTCCTAATGGACAAAACCGTGACAAGTTCGTCTTCACTGGTGAGTGGTTCGATGGTCTGTTTGGTCTTGCTGAAGGCGAAGAACTGAATAACGCATTCTGGTCTGAAATGCAGAAAGTGCGTGGTGCGGTGAACAAACTGCTGGAAGCGGCACGTAGTGATAAAACCATTGGTGGTTCTCTACAAGCAGAATTGACTCTATTTGCTGACGATGCACTAGCTGCGAAAATCAACAAGCTGGAAGATGAATTGCGTTTTGTTCTGCTCACGTCTGCAGCAACAGTGAAACCATTGAGCGAGAAGTCAGATGCTGCGCAAGCCACCGACATCGAAGGTCTGTTCGTCGAAGTTCGTGCAACGGAAGCTGAGAAGTGTGACCGTTGTTGGCACCACACTCCAGACGTAGGCACCATTGAAGGTCATGAGAAGATTTGTGGCCGTTGTGTGTCAAACGTGGATGGTGAAGGCGAAGCGCGTAAGTTCGCTTAATCGGTCCCTTCAATACGATTGAACTTTTTTTAAATTTTATAGCCCCAGTATCGACTGGGGTTATTTTTAGGAAGAAAGATGAGCGGTAAAGCGCAGATATTCAAACAAACGGGTGTACGTTGGTTATGGCTGGCACTGGTGGTGTTTTTAGCCGATATCGGTATTAAATTCATTGTGATGGAAAACATGGGGTATGGCTGGGCAAATCGCATTGAGGTTTTGCCTTTCTTTAATCTGCTCTATGTGCATAACTACGGTGCCGCGTTTAGCTTTTTGAGCGATCAAGCCGGTTGGCAACGCTGGTTATTTACTGGTATTGCGTTTGTGGTCACGGGTCTATTGACCTACTGGATGAGCAAGCTACCAGCGGCAGAAAAATGGAATAATGTCGCTTATGCCATGATCATTGGTGGTGCGATTGGCAACGTGTTTGATCGCATGGTGCATGGCTTTGTGGTGGATTACCTCGACTTTTATTGGGGAACTTACCATTGGCCTGCATTCAACTTAGCCGACACGGCAATTTGTCTTGGCGCGGCGATGATCATTCTCGATGGCTTCCGGAAAAAGGAAGAAGGGAAGTAATCTTTGCGAGATCGCGAATAACCCTAAGCGTCGTCGGTTGATTCTGGCGACGCTTTTTAGTATACCCGTCATATTTGAAGCTGCAGCGTTGTTGACTGCGATAATTTCCCGGTACGCCGGCCGCCCTAATCACATAGCGCATTATGCTCATAGGGATGAATTATCTTGTCGCCTAGCCGCAACTCCCACTATTTAGGGTATACACCAAGAAAAACAATAATGACCTCAAGGAAGCAGTAACGTGAGTACAATCAATAATAATTCCGCAGTCACACTGCATTTTACGATCAAAATGAATGACGGTTCTGTCGCAGATAGCACGCACAATATGGGCAAACCCGCGAAGTTTGTTATGGGTGATGGCAGTTTAAGTGAGAATTTTGAGCAGTGTTTGCTCGGCCTCACCGTTGGGGAAAACAAAGCGATTGAGCTAAAAGCGGCGGACGCTTTTGGCATGCCTAACCCAGACCATATTCACCATATGGACCGCACAAAATTTGTTGGCGAAGCGCAAGTGGAAGTCGGCACCATCATGGCGTTCAGTGGGCCGGATGGCATGGAGATCCCTGGCATTATTACTGAAATAGCCGGTGATTCAGTGACGGTGGATTTCAATCATCCACTTGCAGGCCAAGATGTGACTTTTGAAGTTGAAATTTTGTCAGTAGAATAGCCAGCGAAAAGAAAACTACCATGAGCAATGAAATGAAAATCTTGTTAGCGAACCCACGTGGATTCTGTGCGGGTGTCGACCGTGCCATCAGTATTGTTGAGCGTGCACTGGAACTGTATCAACCGCCTATCTACGTACGCCATGAAGTGGTGCACAACCGTTTTGTGGTGGAAGGCTTAAAGCAGCGCGGCGCGATCTTTGTCGAAGAGCTGCATGAAGTGCCAGACGACAATATTGTTATTTTCTCTGCTCATGGCGTGTCTCAAGCGGTGCGTCAGGAAGCCAAAGAGCGTGCGCTAACTGTGTTTGATGCGACATGCCCATTGGTGACGAAAGTGCATATGGAAGTGGCGAGAGCCAGCCGTAAGCATATGGAAGTGGTGCTGATCGGTCATGCGGGCCACCCAGAGGTAGAAGGTACCATGGGTCAATATGCCAGCTTGCAGGGCGGTATGTACCTCGTCGAAAAACCGGAAGATGTACTTGGCTTGAAAGCGATAGTTAAAGATCCGAGCAACTTGCACTACGTAAGCCAAACGACCTTATCGGTGGATGAAACCGCGGACGTGATTGATGAGTTGCGTCGAGTTTTCCCAGAGATCCAAGGCCCACGCAAAGACGATATCTGCTATGCGACACAAAACCGCCAAGATGCGGTGCGTGAATTGGCGAAAGATGTCGATGTGGTAGTGGTGGTGGGTTCAAAGAACTCCTCAAACTCGACCCGTCTAAAAGAGTTGGCGGAAAAATTAGGCACACCTGCTTACTTAACAGATTGTCCGCAAGACATTGAGCCACAATGGTTTGATGGCAAAGTCAAAGTGGGCGTAACGGCAGGGGCCTCTGCACCAGAAGAACTGGTCAATCAAATCCTAACTCGCATTAAAGAGTTGGGTGCTCAATCGGTTGAAGAAGTGCTAGGCCGTGAAGAGAACATGTTCTTTGAAGTGCCTAAAGAGCTGCAAATTAAGCAGATTGACTAACGAGTCACCCTGATTTGAATACCTAAGGTCAATAGACCCTACTAATGGCGATCTCAGTATCGCCATTTTTAATGGCTGAGTCCCAGCATCTCTTTGAGCAATTTCAGGTAGCGGCGACTGACGGGCACTTCAAATCCAGTTTTAGTGATGATTTCCGCTAAACCATTTTCCAGCAGTTTGATCTCGCTGATGGCTTTAATACTGATCAGGTATTGGCGGTGGCAGCGCACCAATGAGGTTTTTTCTTCCAGCACTTTTAAGGTGAGCTGAGTACTGGCGGTTTGACTGGCTGAGCGCACATGCACACCACTGATGTCGCTGTAGGCGCATTCGACGCTCTCTGTCGCCATGATCACAATGCGGTTGTGGCCAATGCAGGGAATTTGATCGAGGGTCTCAGGGGCTAAACTGGCGATGTGCTGGCTCAAGGCGGAATGACTGGCGGCTTTACTTAGACGTTTAACCGTTTTACGTAAGCGTTCCGGATCAACGGGCTTGAGTAGGTAATCAAACGCATTATCTTCAAAGGCTTGGATGGCGTATTGATCGTAGGCGGTGACAAACACCACGTAAGGCATGGTGTCTGGATCCATCATGCCCAGCAGTTCAATGCCCGTGACTTGCGGCATCTGAATATCGAGAAACACCACATCCGGTTTTAACTCATTAATTTTCTTTAAGCCGACAATCGCGTTGGCGGCGTCGCCAATCACATCAATGTCACCTGTTTCGCTAAGCAGGTCTGTAAGCTCTTCGCGAGCAAAAGGTTCATCGTCGATTACCAGTGCGGTCAACATCCGTTTACTACCTTGTTGGCTAAATTGCAGTGTGATGGCTGCGGGGAATGATAAAGCTCATTTTAGTAAATTGATGCTCTTTCGCCTCGATTTTTAGTGCTGAGTCACGCCCAAAATGGTGCGTCAGCCGTTTATCGACTATTTCCATTCCCAGTCCTGAATGATTTTCTGCTGGGGGCTGATAGCTACCTGCATTATCTTCGACCACGATGACATCACCTTGCTCACAAGATTGGCTGTAAATGCATACCCGTCCTCCCTCCAGCATATTTGAAATACCATGCTTAATGGCGTTTTCCACCAAAGGCTGCAAGGTAAAGCTGGGCAGTTTGATGTCGAACAGCTCTGGTGTGATATCAATCTCTATCTCTAGGCGGTCAGCAAAACGTGCTTTTTCAATGCTGAGGTAGGCATTCACATGCGCCAGCTCTTCTTTCAGTGTGACGGTGTTGATGTTCTGTTTTAAGTTGCTGCGAAAGAAGTGCGACAAATTTTGAATCAGTTCGCGTGCTTTATCAGGATCGCGACGAATCACCGCGCTAATCGTGTTTAGCGCGTTGAATAAGAAATGCGGATTCACTTGAGCATGCAGCAGCTTAATCTCCGATTGCGTCAGCAGCGTTTGTTGTTGCTGATAATCGCCATAGAGAATTTGGCTGGAAAGCAGTTGGGCAATGCCTTCGGCCATCGACATATTAATGGTTGAAAACAACTTGCGCTTCGGCTCGTACAGCTTAATGGTTCCCACCACCTCTTTACCTGCCCGCAGTGGAATGATCAGTGCCGAGCCCAATTTACAGTCGGCAGCGAGAGAGCATTGATATGGACGCTCGCTACCATCGAGGTAAATGATGGCGTTTTGGCTCATCGAATCAAGGGTGCTTTGCGACGAAATGGGCGTATTAGGCTTGTGGTGATCATCGCCAATGCCGACAAACGCGAGAATCTTCTCTTGATCGGTGATCGCAACCGCGCCCACATTGGTTTCTTCATAAATAATGCGGGCGATTTTTTCTGCGTTGGCACTGTTAAAGCCCGTGTGCAAGATACCCACAGAGCGATCCGCAATGGTCAATGCCCGACGCGAAAAGGTGGCGGAGTACTTTTCAAAGATGGTTTTTCTGTCTTGCAAAATGCTCATAAACAACGCGGCACCGACCGAATTGGCAATGATCATCGGTGCAGCGATGGTGGAGACGAGGTTATAGGCTTGATCAAAGGGCTTAGCGACTACCAACAAAATGATCATTTGCATGATTTCGGCGACGAAGGTGATGCTAAACACCACAGAGGGATTAAACAGCTGTGCGCCTTTGTTTCTCTTAATCAGATAGATATGCAGCAAGCCACCAATCAAGCCTTCCGCTGTGGTCGAAATCGCGCAGGCTAAATCGGTGAATCCTCCTAAGGTGTAGCGATGTAAACCACCGGTTAATCCCACCGCAAAGCCCACAATCGGCCCGCCAAACAAGCCGCCCATGACTGCCCCAATTGCACGAGTATTGGCTATGGCGTCATTGATGTGTAAACCAAAGTAGGTGCCCAAGATACAGAAGGCGGAAAACAATAAGTAGCACAGAACGCGGTGGCTCAAACGCGATGAGATGTTCAGTAGTGGTAAGATGATGGGGGTCTTGCTGAGCATATAGGCTAAAACAAGATAGACACACATCTGTTGTAGCAGTGAAATCACCAGTTCCATATTGCCTCTTCGTGGCTACTGTTTGTTGTCGGTGGCATCAGCGTTTGTGAGTCACGATTATTGACAACACCGAAAGTAAGAAAACGTTAGTCTTCCTGAGTTTAGCGGATAAAAACAGAGCCTACACTTGGCAGGCTCTGTTGGGTTTAGCAAGCAAAGGTGGATTGATTAAGCAGTTTCAGTGACGCCTTGAGGTTTTTCCTCATCGGCAAGGTCCGTTTCGCCTTTGCCTTTTGATGTTTTAATCACGTAACCGGTTACCGCTGCCGCGAAGAGTACGCCAGCAATGGTGGAGAGTTGCATTGGCAAACCAAAGCCCAGCGCGCTGTTGTTGAGGATAAAGGTCACACAAACCGTTGTCATGAAGAAAGCAGGTACTGTGGTGATCCAATGTAGCTTGTTGTGACGCAGTAGGTAAGCTGATGCTGTCCACAACATCATGACTGCGGTGGTTTGGTTGGCAAAACCGAAGTAGCGCCAGATGATGCCGAAATCGACTTGAGTCAGAATGCCACCAAGTACGAACAGTGGTACGGCCATCAACAGGCGGTTACGTAGGGTTTTCTGTTCCATGTTGAAGTATTCAGCAAGGATCAAACGGCTAGAGCGGAACGCTGTGTCACCCGAAGTAATAGGAAGAATGACCACACCTAGGAAGGCAATTACGCCGCCAAATACGCCAAGCAGACCAAATGATGCGCTGTAAACCACGTTGCCAGGGCCACCGTTTTTCACCGCTTCTGCTAGTCCTTCAAGTGTGCCGAAGAACGAGAGTGCGATAGCACACCAGATCAATGCGATCACACCTTCACCAATCATCGCGCCGTAGAAGACAAAGCGGCCGTTTTTCTCATTTTCCATACAACGAGCCATCAAAGGTGATTGCGTTGCGTGGAAGCCAGAGATCGCACCACAAGCAATAGTGATGAACAGAGCTGGCCATAGAGGCATATCATTCGGGTTCAAGTTAGTGAACATGTCGCTGACTTGGAAATCACCCATCACGGTGTGCTCAGAAGAGAATGCAATCGCCGTCATCAGACCAACAGACATGAAAATCAGCAACGCACCAAACAGTGGGTAGAAGCGACCGATGATTTTATCAACCGGTACGATGGTTGCGATGATGTAGTAAGCAAAAATCACCACAACCATGGTGGTCATGCTCACAGAGAAGCTGGTTTGGTCATTGATCAGATTGGTGATCATGCCAGCAGGCGCGGAAACGAAGACCACACCAACAAGCAGCAGCAAGACAATGGCAAAAATGTTCATAAAGTGTTTCGCGCCATTACCAAGGTAGCGACCTGTGATGGTCGGTACAGAAGCACCACCGTTACGCACAGAAAGCATGCCAGAGAAGTAATCGTGTACTGCACCAGCGAAGATACAGCCGACAACAATCCAAAGCATCGCCGCAGGGCCGTATAGGGCACCCATGATTGGACCAAAGATAGGGCCAACGCCAGCAATATTCAGTAGTTGTACTAAGTAGACTTTTTTGGTCGACATTGGCACATAGTCAACGCCGTCGGTTTTTGTATGGGCAGGGGTACGGCGATTTTCATTGATACCAAATACTTTCTCAACGAAAGCACCGTAGATGAAGTATCCGCCAATCAGGGCTGCGACACAGGTAAGAAACCACATCATAGCAATTTGTCCTTGGATAATTAATTAAGCTCAGGATGGATAGTAAAGCTTGGTTTGGCGAGATGCATTCGGTGATGAAGTCAGTGGTCGAATATCGAGTTGAGTGGTCGATGGGCCAATTAAGTGGTTTTAACGTTTGCTCAATGGTCGGAACAAAACTATTTTTTGTGCACGAGCGGCATATTCGCTGTTTTTAATGATAATGTATTTGCACAAACAATCAGTTAAGGAAATGGAATGAAAACAAGTGCGCTAGGATTGGCCGTGTTTCTGCTGGCGGGTTGCGTCGCTTCAACAGAGCAACTCGCTCAGCAAGGCGATTGGCAGCAAATTGGTTATCAAGATGGTATCGCAGGACACACTCAGCGTAGCTATAAAGCGTTGGCGGAGTTAGGTGAAGTTAACAAAAGTGACTATGAACAAGGTTACCTTGAAGGGGTAGCGGAATATTGTAACCCCGATTTTGCTTATCAGATGGGACTCTCTGGTCAATACTATGAAGGTGTTTGTGAAGGGACAGAGCAAGCACAAAAATTCCGCATGGAATGGCAGCGTGGTTGGAATGAATACCAAAACTAATTAACCCAACGGATGAGGCAACGGATATGCAAACCGAAACAACCGCATTATGGCTTGCTGGTATAGGGGTAATAGGGCTTGCCTGTCAGTGGTTTGCTTGGCGGTTAAAATTGCCTGCAATTCTATTTTTATTGGTGGCGGGCTTATTGGTTGGGCCGGTGAGTGGCTGGCTTCAGCCAGAGCTGCTTTTGGGCGATTTGCTTTTTCCTATGGTGTCATTAGCGGTCGCTGTGATTCTGTTTGAAGGCAGCTTAACGCTGAACTTTCGCGAAATACGCGGTGTCAGTAACACCGTTTGGAGCATAGTGACGCTCGGTGCGGTGGTTTCATGGGGATTAACCAGTACCGCAACTCACTATCTGCTAGGGTTTGATTGGCCGCTTGCGTTGTTGTTTGGTAGTTTGACCGTGGTCACTGGGCCAACGGTGATTGTGCCGCTGCTGCGCACCGTTAGGCCATCGACGCGCCTCTCCAATATTTTACGTTGGGAAGGGATTTTAATCGATCCGCTCGGCGCACTGTTTGTGGTGATGGTGTATGAGTTCATTGTCTCCAGCAGTGAAGCGCACAGTTTGGTGGTATTGGCGTGGATTCTGGCCATTGGCCTAGGATTAGGCGTTCTGTTTGGTCAGTTTCTCGCGGTGGTACTGCGCCGTGGCTGGTTGCCTGAATACCTACAACCGTTTGCCGTTTTAAGCTTAGTGCTGGGCGTGTTTGCGCTCTCGAATCATCTGGAGCATGAATCGGGTCTATTAACGGTCACAGTGATGGGGATGTGGTTAGCCAACTCCAAAGGGGTGGATATCAAGCATATTCTTCACTTTAAAGAGCATCTCACCATTCTCTTTATTACTGGCTTGTTCATTTTGTTGGCGGCGCGTATCCAGCCGGAAGACTTTTACACACTCGGCATCAGCGCCTTGGTCTTATTCGCGTTTATTCAGTTTGTCTCTCGTCCGGTCTCTATCTATCTTGCGACGCTGCGCAGCTCGCTTAATGGTAAAGAAAAGGCCTTTCTGGCTTGGGTGGCGCCACGTGGCATTGTCGCCGCGTCCATTTCGTCGTTATTTGCGATCAAGTTAGAATCACTCGGCATGTCTGAGGCTGCGTTGTTAGTGCCACTTACCTTTATGGTGATTATTGGCACTGTGGTGCTGCAAAGTGCAACGGCTCGGCCAATGGCGGTGGCACTAGGGGTGTCAGAACCCGCTCCAAAAGGTTTCTTGATCATCGGAGCGAACGATGTCGCGCGTACATTAGCTCAGGCAATCAACAAGTACGATTGCCGCGTGGTGTTAACGGATTCGAACTGGGATTACATTCGTCAAGCGCGTATGGCTGGGCTGGATAACTATTTTGGCAACCCGGTATCGAGCCACGCTGATGAGTACCTCAACTTAATTGGCATCGGGCATGTGGTGGCACTGAGCCCTGATCGCTACTTCAACATTATGGCGTGCATGCACTTTCTCAACGACTTCAGTGATAAGCGGATTTTCTGTTTATACGATAAGTCCAATGGCAATGGTTCGGGTGACAAACATTCGGTGTCTGATGGCTACAAAGGGCTGCCATTCTTAGATGAAGCGATCAGTTATAAAAAGTTAGCCAGTCTGATCAATCAAGGGGCGGAAGTGCGTCACACCAAGATCAGTGAAAACTACACGTACGCAGATTATCGTGAGACGCACGCGAATAATTACGTATTGCCGCTGTTTGTAGTGGATACCAATGGGCGTGTGCAAATTTGCCACAACAGTGCGAACTTCTCGCCAAAAGAAGGAGAGACGATAGTCTCTTTGATCAAGGTGCAAGAAGCCTAAAATTTCACGCGGTGACAGGCATCTACCCGTCACCGCGTTTTATCTAGGCTTTGGGGTAGAGTACACCGAGGCTCGCCAAGCGGCTCGCGCCAGTCACTTCGGGTAAATTGCTTGGTAAGCGGTGCAGGTGGCGATAGGCCAACCAAGCAAACGCCATGGCTTCCATGTAGTCCCCACTGACCCCTTTTGCATCGGTCGTTGAGACCTGCCACTGAGGCAGCTGTTGCTGCAATCGTTGCATCAGCAGAGGGTTACGAGCCCCGCCACCACAAACCAGCAACTGCGGTGTTGGACCATAGCGAAAGCGCTCAACTTCTTTACTAATGGTTAAGGCGGTGTACTCACACAAGGTGCGCTGTACATCTTCGCTTCGATAGTTCTGCCCTTGTAGTTTTGCTCTCAACCACTCCATATTGAAAAGCTCGCGCCCTGTGCTCTTTGGGGCGTCTTGATACAAATAAGGCTCTTGCAACAGCGTATTTAGTAACGCCTCATTCACCTCCCCTTGGAGAGCAAACCGCGCGTCTTTGTCGTAATTCTGTTGTGTGTGTGTTTCACACCAAGCATCCATCAACATATTCCCTGGTCCAGTGTCGTAACCAAGAACAGGGCGAGTTGGGTGGAGCACTGAGATATTGGCAATTCCGCCGATGTTCAACACCACGGTAGTGGAATCTTGCAGCGCAAATACACTTTGATGAAAAGCCGGAACCAAAGGGGCGCCTTGGCCGCCCAATGCCATGTCTTTGCGACGAAAATCTGCCACGGTGTCAATGTTGGTGCGGGTGGCAATAATGTTGGCGTCGCCCAATTGGGTGGTAAAAGGAAACTCGCCATTCGGTTGATGAAATACCGTTTGGCCATGATTACCGATAGCGCGAATCTGGCTCGCGTCGACGCCTGCTTGGCTGAGCAAATCCATCACGGCATCGGCAAAAAGATGGCCGAGGCGGTGATCAAGTTCGCCAATCTGCTTTAAGTTGGTGGCTTGCCCAGTGCAAACGGAGAGCAGTTGCTGGCGTAAGTCTGCTGGCATCGGGTAGTCACTGTGGGCAATTAAGCGGACTTGCTCTTGGTCGAACTCCACGAGGGCACAATCTACCCCATCCATACTCGTGCCGGACATGACACCGATATATAACTCTTTTGTGCTCACACTCAATTCCATTGTGTTTTCATCATGCAAACCATTGTAATGCAAATTCATTCGGAATAACCTCGATGAGTTTGAGATATTCCGTCTATTTTGGAGAGAAAAATGGGGCCACTTTGGGTTGATGTCGCAGGTTATGAACTGAATGCAGAAGACAAAGAAATTTTACAGCATCCATCCGTTGGCGGATTGATCTTATTTACCCGCAACTATCACGACAGTGAACAGCTGTTGGCGCTCACTGCGGCCATTCGCCAAGTGGTCAAACGTCCTTTTCTGATTGGCGTCGACCAAGAGGGAGGGCGAGTTCAGCGTTTCCGTGATGGTTTTTCTCTGATTCCTGCCGCGGCAGAATATGCCAAACAGGCCAATGGGGAAGCGATGGCACAAATGGGCGGTTGGCTGATGGCGGCCGAACTGATTGCTCATGATATCGACCTGAGTTTTGCCCCCGTGTTAGACCAAGGCTTTGGATGTAAAGCGATTGGCAACCGAGCATTTGGTGAAGACACGCAGACTATTTTGTGCCATAGCAGTGCCTACATGCAGGGCATGAAAGCGGTGGGGATGGCAACAACGGGCAAACACTTCCCAGGTCATGGCGGCGTGGTGGCAGATTCGCATCTTGAAACCCCGTTTGACCAACGAAGCGATATTGTTGAGCAGGATATGGCAATCTTTAAAACGCAAATTGAGGCAGGTCTATTAGACGCGATGATGCCTGCGCATGTGATTTACCCGCATTACGATCCTCAGCCAGCGAGTGGTTCAGAATATTGGTTAAAACAGGTATTACGCCAGCAATTGGGTTTCAAGGGCTTAATTTTTTCTGATGATCTCACCATGGAAGGGGCCGCCGTGATGGGAGGCCCTGCAGATCGGGCTTTACAAGCATTGAATGCGGGCTGTGACATGCTTTTGATGTGCAATAAACGCGATGCACAAGTGGCAGCCTTGGACGCACTGCCTATCGTCGAGGTTCCCTTGGCATTATCCTTGTTGAAGAAACGCAGCTTCAGCCTTTCTGAACTGAAATTGGCGCCGCAATGGAAAGAAGCAAGAGAGAACATGCTACGCATACTGGGCCACTAAAACTTAACAAAAGACGAACTTGAAAACCAAAGCGAGGTGCTTTGGTTTTTTTATTGTGTGTAATTTATTTTTTACACTTAATGTTTTTTATTGTTTACGGTTGATTTTTAATTCAACCCTGCTAACTTGTGTTCAAACAGGTTTTGACTCTCAGGGATATGAGGGTGTAAAAAATAATATACAGGTTGAGTGTCATGCAGAAAAGTGAACTAAGCAATATTAATATCAGCGATGAACAAGTGCTGATTACGCCAGAACAGCTAAAACAGAAACTGCCACTGAGCGACAACGCCCGCCGCTTCATTCAAGAGTCGCGTAATACCGTCGCCAATATTATTCATAAGCAAGATCATCGTTTGCTGGTGGTTTGTGGTCCTTGTTCTATTCACGATCTGGACGCGGCAAAGGATTACGCGCGTCGCCTAAAAGCGCTCTCTGCCGAGTTAAGCGATCAACTGTATATTGTGATGCGTGTTTACTTTGAAAAACCTCGTACTACAGTGGGTTGGAAAGGGCTCATCAACGACCCTCATCTGGATGGTAGCTTCGATATTGAGCATGGTCTGCATGTTGGCCGTCAATTGTTGGTGGAGCTGGCTGAAATGGAGATCCCGCTGGCGACAGAAGCGCTCGACCCAATTAGCCCGCAATACTTGGCTGATACATTCAGTTGGGCTGCGATTGGTGCGCGCACGACAGAATCACAAACTCACCGTGAAATGGCCAGTGGTTTGTCTATGCCGATTGGTTTTAAAAATGGCACGGATGGCAGCTTGTCAACGGCGATTAACGCGATGCAAGCGGCCTCTTCAAGCCACCGTTTTATGGGGATCAATGCGGAAGGCCAAGTGGCATTATTGACGACTCAAGGCAACCCGAATGGTCATGTGATTCTGCGTGGTGGTAAGCAGACCAACTACGATTCTGTGTCGGTGGCGGAGTGTGAGCAAGACATGGCCAAAGTGGGTTTGGATGCGTCATTGATGGTGGATTGTAGCCATGCCAATTCACGCAAAGATTACCGTCGTCAGCCTTTAGTCGCCGAAGATGTGATTCATCAAATTCGCGAAGGCAACAAATCGATCATTGGTTTGATGATTGAAAGCCACATTAATGAAGGTAATCAATCCTCAGATTTACCGCTTTCTGAGATGCAGTACGGTGTTTCTATTACCGACGCCTGTATCAATTGGCAGGCAACTGAGGCACTATTGCGTAAAGCACACAGAGAGTTAGTGCCGCATTTAGAAAACCGTCTCAAATAAGGATAGAGCAAGGTAAATCATGGCAGTTGAACTGAACGCATTGCGTGAACAGATTGATGCAGTAGACAAACAGATGTTGGCGCTATTGGCTCAGCGCTTGGCATTGGTAGAGCAAGTTGGCCATGTGAAAAGCCAACATGGCTTACCGATTTATGCACCCGATAGAGAAGCGGCGATGCTGGCCTCTCGTCGTGCAGAAGCCGAAAAAATCGGTGTACCTCCACAACTCATTGAGGACATTTTGCGCCGAACCATGCGTGAATCTTATGCCAGTGAGAAAGATTCTGGGTTTAAATGTCTCAATCCGGATTTACGCTCTGTGGTGATCATTGGTGGTCATGGCCAGTTGGGGGGGCTGTTTGCTCGCATGTTTACCCTCTCGGGTTACCAGGTCAAAATCTTAGGCAGTAAGGATTGGCACCGCGCTGATGAGATATTGGATGGGGCAGGATTGGTGGTGGTTACCGTGCCGATTCATTTAACCCAAGGGGTGATTGAAAAGCTGACCCAACTGCCATCGGATTGCATCTTGTGTGACCTCACTTCGATCAAGTCGAAGCCGCTGAAAACCATGCTCGATGTGCACTTGGGGCCGGTTGTTGGTTTGCACCCTATGTTTGGTCCCGATGTGCCGAGTTTAGCCAAGCAAGTGATTGTCTACTGTGATGGTCGAGGTGCTGAGCAATATCAGTGGTTACTGCAGCAGTTTAAGATTTGGGGTGCAAGCTTGTGCCAAATTGAGGCCAGCGAACATGACCATGGCATGACGTTAATTCAAGCGTTAAGGCACTTTACCTCCTTTGCGTACGGCATGCATTTGAGTCAGGAAAATCCAAGTCTCGATAAACTGCTGAAACTGAGCTCGCCCATTTATCGTCTTGAGTTAGCGATGGTGGGTCGTCTGTTTGCCCAAGATCCAAATTTGTATGGTGACATTATTCTTTCGTCGCAAGAGAACATCGACATGATCAAGCGTTTCCATCGCCGCTTTGGCGAGGCACTAGAGATGTTAGATCAGCACGATAAAGCGCGTTTTGTTGAACGTTTCACGCAAGTGAGTGATTGGTTTGGGGGTTATTCGCAGCAGTTTATGGCGGAAAGCCAAAATTTACTCAAACAAGCGAATGACAACTTGCATCGTGATTAACATTTAAGCGTATTAGAAATAGAAAAAGAGCAGCCTGATGCTGCTCTTTCTATTTTCGGCTTACCCATTGCGTTAGTTGGTTTGCAAGCTTGGGTCGAGGCTATTCTCTTCGCTGGAAACCGTGTCAATACTGGTATCACGATAGGGGGATTTGGTGAGATTGACTTGTAAGCGAACCACATTATCAATCATCTTAACCAAAGGACTCCATTTAACCGTTTTCTCTTTTTCAAACAGATAGTTGAAGTTCTCTTGGTTCCAATCCATGGTGTACTGTGGATTGAGGGCTCGGCCTAAAAAACGCACTTCGTAATGCAAGTGAGGGCCGGTTGAGTTCCCTGAGTTACCACAAGTGGCAATCACATCGCCTTTACTGACAAATTGGCCGCTTTTGACATTAAAGCTCTGCAAATGGGCATAAGAGCTCATGAAACCAAAAGAATGACGCATGGTGATGAAGTTGCCAAAGCCTTTCTTACTTGGCCGCACCGTTTCAATCACCCCATCGGCAGGTGCCACGATTTCTTCCCCGCGCTTACAGGTGAGATCAATACCGGTATGGGTATGGCGTTTACCAGAGATAGGATTGGTTCGGCGTCCAAACGAAGAAGAGACACGCAAGTAAGACATTGGTGAATCATTTGGGATCAAGCGGAACATGGTGGCTCGTACTGCGGAGTCAATAGCTGCAGTATCGATGCGCTCTTCCAACGTCGCTTCATCGTCAATGATTTCTTCATCGGCAATGCCCAAAACGGACTCCACATCGAAAACACGTTTACCCAGTAACTGAATTTGGTTACTTTTTTCGGTCAACGTCTGCGACAGAGAGTGATTGGTGTCTAGCTGCTCTTGATAGTCAGCAAGTAGCCGCTGCTTTTCAGAATTGAGTACATTAATTTGCGCATGTAATTCTTGTGACTGTAAGCTTTGCTGCTGGTATAGATACCAGCCACCGCCTAAAGTCAGTGGTAAAGCGGTGATAGAGATCAGTAAGGCTGCGATTGTGCCTTTACCCAAATAAAAAAGCTGATCCCCATTGTGAGTGGGGATCTGCACGGTGATTTTTTTCGACATAGTTAAATATTTTTATTGGCTAGGCAATTCAACTGGTTTCGTCACCAAGATCCGACAAATGCTCGATCTCTCGGTGCAGTAACTCATCATCGCCCACATTAAGTTCAACCAAGCGTTTCAGATGACTGATACTATCAATATCAATGTGGTTAATCTTAAGTCGGATTGTCTGTTGATCAAAGCCCACAACATCGGCTTCGAGACTGATATCAATATCACTATCAGAAAGTGTGAAGTCCACCAGCACTTTGTCGTTGTTTTTTAACGTATGAATGGAATCAGTACGTAACAACAGTCCATGCAGTGAGAGATCCTGAATCGTAGTATGCAGCACATATTGCCCTTGCTTTACGATCGCAGAGACTTGGTAGATGATGCGTGAAAATCGACGTCGTTCAGTCATATTTACTCTCTCAAAGTTTCCGTTTTCGGGCTGGATAGTAATTGGGACACTAAACCGTAATGAAAATAAAGGCCGCTATATTAGCGGCCTTTGTACAAAATTCAAGCAATAATCTTCTATTTAGTCATACGCTTGTATTTGATACGGTGCGGTTCTGCTGCCGCAGGACCAAGAGTCTTTTTCAGCCACTCCATGTACTCAGTATAGTTGCCTTCGTAGAAGTTAACCTGACCTTCATCACGGTAATCAATGATGTGAGTCGCAATACGGTCGAGGAACCAACGGTCGTGCGAGATCACCATGGCACAGCCTGGGAACTCAAGCAGCGCTTCTTCTAGTGCACGTAAGGTTTCAACGTCAAGGTCGTTGGTTGGTTCGTCTAGTAAGAGTACGTTGCCACCGGCTTTGAGCAGTTTCGCTAAGTGAACGCGGTTACGTTCACCACCTGACAGCTCGCCGATCACTTTCTGTTGATCCACGCCTTTGAAGTTAAAGCGAGAGCAGTATGCTCGTGCTGGCAGCTCGAAGTTGTTGATCTTGATGATGTCCGCACCTTCAGAGATCTCTTTGAACACAGTGTTTTTGTCGTTCATTGAATCACGGAATTGATCAACCGACGCCAGTTTTACCGTTTCGCCCATCTCGATAGTACCGGAATCAGGCTGTTCAACACCACTCAGCATCTTGAATAGAGTTGATTTACCCGCACCGTTGGCACCGATGATGCCGACGATAGCCCCTTTAGGCATGCTGAATGAAAGATCGTCGATCAGAACACGGCCGTCGAATGACTTAGTCAAATTCTTCACTTCGATGACTTTATCACCTAAGCGCTCACCAGGTGGGATGAACAACTCGTTGGTTTCGTTACGTTTCTGGTGATCGGTATTCT
Organism: Vibrio floridensis; assembly: GCF_021852965.1. NCBI lineage: Bacteria > Pseudomonadati > Pseudomonadota > Gammaproteobacteria > Vibrionales > Vibrionaceae > Vibrio > Vibrio floridensis. The sequence continues at coordinate 84,669 of NZ_JAKGCY010000006.1, forward strand.
GTAGCTCTTCAAAGCGTGCCATACGCGCTTTCGATTTGGCTTGGCGACCTTTAGGGTTTTGACGAACCCATTCCAGTTCTTTCTCAATGGTTTTCTGGCGAGCTTTTTCTTGAGACGCTTCTTGTTGTAGACGCGCATCTTTTTGCTCTAGCCATGAGGTGTAGTTGCCTTGCCATGGAATACCTTCACCACGGTCCAGTTCCAAAATCCAGCCCGCAGCGTTGTCTAGGAAGTAGCGGTCGTGGGTAATGGCCACAACAGTGCCTGAGTAATCCACGAGGAAACGTTCCAACCAAGCGACCGATTCTGCATCTAAGTGGTTGGTTGGTTCGTCAAGCAGCAGCATATCTGGTTTTTCAAGCAGTAGACGACAAATAGCCACACGGCGACGTTCACCACCGGACAGGTGCGCCACTTTTTGATCCCACTCTGGAAGACGCAGTGCATCCGCAGCACGCTCAAGCGCGTTATCTAAGTTATGGCCATCTTTGGCTTGAATCAGAGCTTCAAGCTCGCCTTGTTCTTTTGCAAGCGCATCGAAATCCGCATCCGGATCGGCATAAGCGGCGTACACTTCGTCAAGACGTTTCAATGCACCCGCCACATCGGCAACGGCTTCTTCGACCACTTCACGTACGGTTTTGCTTTCGTCGAGAACCGGTTCCTGTGGAAGGTAGCCCACTTTCAAACCAGGTTGTGGACGCGCTTCGCCATCAATATCGGTATCCAGACCAGCCATGATGCGCAATAGGGTCGATTTACCAGAACCGTTTAGGCCCAAAACACCAATTTTGGCACCAGGGAAGAAGCTTAGAGAGATGTCTTTGAGAATTTGACGCTTAGGTGGCACGATTTTGCTCACCCGCGACATGGTATATACGTATTCAGCCATTGCCGATCGTTCCTAAATTTAAATCCACATAGAGGCAATATTTTATATCAACTGCAGCAGATTTGTTACTGTCCAAGGTGAATTTCAGTGGCCATTCCACACTATTCTGCTCACAGAGATTGGCCTGAAAATGAATAAAATTGACAACATGATGACCGCATTAGTGTGTAACTGTGTTTCATTAAAATGCTATCACGATTATTTACATCTGTTATCTTTACAATACGATAACAGAACGATGTAATTGGGTGCATATCATTTTGCTTTGTGGCACTTTTTAAGAGCAATGAACGCTATACAAAAACGTCCGGGGATGTGGCGAAAATGACATTAATGAGTTTGGGGAGAGGGGTAACGAAATCGTTACTAGTATTCACATTGGGATGCGCCGTTAGCTTACCCGCAACAGCCGCAGGAGTGGTCACTTTAAAGAAACAACGCGTGTTATATGAACAAGCACAGCAGTTTTTAGATGAAAACAATAGTGAGCGGTATTTGGAGATTCGTTCTCAGTTGGACGATTACGCGCTCACGCCGTATTTGGATTACCGATTTTTTCTTGCGCAGTTGTCTTCCAAAACACCTGAAGAGGTTGAGCATTTTATTGAAAGTAGCCGTGACTATCCTTTCTCGCAACGCATTCGCGCGCCTTACTTAGACAGCTTATATCGTCAGCAAGCTTGGTCGGATGTCATTGACTTTCAACGCCAAGAGCCGAAGGGAGAAAGCTATCAGTGCATTTACTATTATGCTCAGTACCAGCAAGGCCAAAAGGAATTCGCTTTCAAAGGTGCAAAGCAGCTATGGTTGAGTGGGCTTGACGTTGCCGAACAGTGTGATCATCTGTTTACCGTTTGGGAGCAGGCTGGTGCCCGTAGTGATGAGCTTATTGTACAGCGCATGCTGTTGGCGTTTGAGCAAAAAAACAGCAAATTGATGACCTACCTGATGAAGTTGCCTAAAGGCAATCTCGCTAAGCAACAGGTCAAAGAAATGAAGGCGTTGTTCAATAGACCAGAGTCAGTTGCGGAGTTTGCCAAAAAGCACAAAGCCAGTGATTTCTACCGCAAACAGAGCCAACTTGCGTTGGAGAAGCTGGCGAGAAAGGACATCCATCAGGCCCAAGCTGTTTATGACCAAGTGATTAAATCTCAACGTTTTTCTACAATACAAGCGCAAGAGTTGGCCGAGTATTTGGCATTTCGGCTGATAAATACCGACTCTCCATCATTAGCCGCATGGCGAGATGCGGTTTTAAAAAAATCCCACAAGCAGAATTTGCTTGAACGACGTATCAGGCTTGCCTTACAAGAAGCGGATTGGAAAGGTGTACAATCTTGGATTAGTAAGCTGGATGGCGAGCAGCAGAACTCACTGCGTTGGCAGTACTGGTTGGGACGCAGTGAAATTGCATTGGGTAACCAAACACAAGGTAAAAAGCGCCTTAGCCAATTAATTGGGCAACGCAATTTCTATAGTGTCGCGGCTGCTAAAGAGATCGGGCAGTCGATTAATTATCCAACGTCGACGTTGAAACTCGATAGTCAGAGTATTGAGCCTTACTACGAATCTCTTGCTCGAATTGAAGAACTGATTACTTTAGACAAAATCGCAGCAGCGAAAAGTGAGTGGCAATACCTGCTGTCACGCAGTGACGAACAAATGCAAGGTATGCTTGCGGTCTATGCGGCCTCAAAGCGCTGGTATCATCTCACCGTGACGGCCAGTATTGCGGCGCAAATGTGGGACAACATGGAGATTCGTTTTCCGGTGGCGCATCGCTGGTGGTTCAATTTCTATGCTGAGAAGCACGATATTGATCCTATTATGTTGATGTCACTTGCCCGTCAGGAGAGTGGTATGGATGCCGAAGCTACCTCTCCAGTCGGTGCGCGCGGCATCATGCAAATAATGCCCGCAACCGCCAAGTACACAGCCCAAAAGTATCAATTGAGCTATGAAGGCTCTGATGACTTGTACCAAGTCGGTAAGAACATCGAAATTGGCAGCCACTATCTCAATGGTTTATTGGAACAGTACGATAATAATCGAATTTTTGCGTTTGCCGCTTATAATGCAGGCCCACATCGAGTGAAAAGCTGGCGAGAAAGAACGGCTGGTAAGTTAGATGCGTATGCCTTTATTGAAGCCATTCCGTTTAGAGAAACGCGTGGATATGTACAAAATATCCTGATGTTTGAAACCTATTACCGAGATATTCTTGGTGTTGATGGGGCGTTTCTAAACCAGCATGAACTCGAGGCCAAATACTGAGATAGGTAAAAAGTAATGTCGCAACAACCGGAATATAACGACTGGCAACAAATCGTCGATTTGGTGAAAATCAGCGTAGAGCAAGAACAGCATGATATGTTGCTGACGATGTTAATGACGCCTGACGAGCGAGAAGCGCTCATCTCCAGAGTTAATATTGTACGTGAGTTGTTAAAAGGTGAGCTTTCCCAGCGACAAATCAGCCAAATGTTGGGCGTTGGTATTGCGACCATTACTCGAGGTTCCAATGAGCTGAAGTTAAAGTCAGATGAAGATAAAGCGCGCTTGAATCAGTTATTGGAAGGGACGAAAAAAGGCGGTTGATACCGCCTTTTTACTCTTGAGTTCTTATCCTAGCTTAAGTTGGCAGGGAAATGCTCAGGATTGGTAAAAGGAATTAAGGCTAAGATTAACGCTTGATGGTAGACCGAGCTACGAGTGAGCTGGTTTTGCGTCAATAAACTGATCGCTCCACCTTTTTGTTTAATATTCTCGGTGCCAAACACCTCATCCATCACATCCCCCAGCTCGTTTGCATTGGCCAATTTGGCAATGACATTCGGTGGCAACATCAAACTGGCTGAACGAGATTCGCCACGATGAGTGTGAGATTCAATCACCATCCAAGCGAAGGTGACGTTACCATCAATGCCTGCTTCCAAACCAACATAAAATGCACCGTCTGATCGGCAAGCCTTAGCATTTCTGACTCGATTAAGAGCACCAAGGTGAGTCTCGCTGTCGCTCATTGGCTGATCGGCCACTTCGCTAGGGACATTCACCCCCACAAATTCAAAGGCGCTATCGGGAAAGGTACTTGTGAACGCGCTTTCCACTGCGGTGATTTTGGCTGGGTTCAGCGAAGCAATAATGACTTTTTGCGTTGTCATGATCTTTTAGCTCAGTTTAACTTGTGTCGCTTTCACGTTCTCGCTTGGGTAGCATCCTAATACTTTTAAATGCTTAGTGATCTTTGTGAGCTCGCCAAGTGCCAACTGCATCTCTTCAGAGTCGAGGTGCGCTTCGAGATCGACATAGAACATTTCTTCCCAAGGATTGCCCATGATAGGACGCGATTCTAGCTTGGTCATATTGATGCCATAACGCTGCAGTACCAGTAAGGTTTCCACTAATGAGCCCGCTTTTTGTGAGGTCGACATGATCAGCGTTGTTTTGGCCGGGATCTGAGTGGACACTTCAACTGGCTTACGTGCCACGACAATAAAACGAGTGTGGTTCTCTGTTTGGTTGGCTATGTTGCCCTGAATTGGTTGCAGCCCGTAAAGTTTGCCACTGGATGCGTTGCCAATTGCCGCCACATCATCACGATTGAGTTCTTGCACTTTCTTCATTGCATCAGCGGTGCTCGCGCACGATTTCAGGGTTACCCCTTTTAAGCGACTTAAAAACTCGCTGCATTGCTGATGCGGTTGAGGGTGAGAGTAGAGCACTTTTATTTCTTCGAGACGCACATCTTTGGTGGCCACCAAGCAATGCTCAATGGGTTGTGTCAGCTCACCAACAATGTAGAGCGTGGTGTGTTGCAGTAAGTCGTAAACTTCGTTGATCGAGCCTGAGCTGGTGTTTTCAATCGGCAAAACGCCAAAATCGGCATGGCCCGATTCCACGGTTTGGGTGACTTCTTTAAAGTGCTCGCAGTTGAGTTCGATAAGCTCTGTATTCTTACGACTGAAGTATTCGCGACTGGCAAGATGCGAGTAGGAGCCCTTAGAGCCAAGAAATGCGACTCGAGCGAGAGGCTTTCGGCTCTGCTCTGGGTTGAGCAGGTTTTGCAGGTATGATTGCTGCAGCAGCACCGAATCTTCAATAATGGTATGGAACAGCTTGGTAATGTACTGAGCGTCGAGCTGATACTTCTCACGGCCATTGGTGATCAGTTTCACTAGCAATTGTTGCTCACGTGAAGCGTCTCTAACTGGTTTTGAAGTTTCGACTTTGCTTTTAGCCACTTCAATGCTGAGCTTACGGCGCTCTGAAAGCAGGCTAAGCAATTGGTCATCTAGGTTATTTAATCGCAAACGAATCTCATCGAGAGAAAGTGGCTGTTCTGTCATCGCTCAGTTCCTTAATAAAAAAGCCCCCCGATGTGGGAGGCTTTCTGTTTGTTTTTGACTTTTCTTTCACAAACGAGTCGGCCTCTCCATTATCGAAGAAAAAAGAAGTCAAAAATAAACAGAGAGTGGATTTGCATAAATAGTAAACTTTTGTGAATGTGGGAACACAATAAGCAAGCCAGCATTGAGCGTCAAGCAAAAAAATGGCGCCTTTTGGCGCCATTCCCTCAATCTGGTTGATGATTACTCTTCTTCTACGACTTCTGGTTTTTCAGCTCGACGTGCATCAGGCTTATGTTGCAGTTTGTTCAATTGTCGTTCTAGTTTTTGTTCCACCTCGTTGATGGCTGCGTATAGATCTTCATGAATCGCGGAAGCAATTAGCTGTCCTTTAGGAACCTTAATCACGGCCTCGAACTTCATCTGTTTTCCAGGTTCTTCACTAAAGGTCGTTTGACAACTAATAATATCGGTTTGCCATTTTTCTAGCTTTTTAAATTTGCTCTCAATGTGATTGCGGATAGCAGAGGTGATTTCGATGTTTTTACCAGTGATGTTTAGTTTCATAAATGCGTTTCCTCTGTTGCATCCCTCATGGGTTGACTCCAGATTACGATTTTAAGGATAAAAGAATGTGATGCGGATCACATTCTTATGGGCATTTTTTATTGTTCAAGAGGAATGTGATCTTTCGCAAGCCTTGTTGTTTTTTCTTTGAAAAAAGCTTGTGCTTCGATAGGAAAACAGTAAATTGGGTAGAGTAGATGGCTGAAATTCAACTGCTTTTCAGGGGAGTTGTTCAGCTTAAATAACGAGTTGTATCAAAAAGTAACCAATATCGTTTTGTGATCTTTGTCACTCCAGTTTATATGAAAACGCCGCTGTATTGTCAGCGGCGTTTTAGTTTTTCTTGTCATCGTGTCTTTAGAGTGGATTCAGACGTATTAGCTCTTCGGTGCGTGCGATGGCATCTTGTAAGCCCAGTTCTTTATACGCTGCTAGCTGAATTTTGAGTGATTTTCTAGCAGCAATGGTATCTGGGTAAGTTTTCTGCAACTCCTGGCAACGGTTGATGGCTGCAATCCATGCTTCGCGACGTAAATAGTAATCGGCGGTTGCTAAGTCATATTCTGCTAAGCGGTTTTTTAGAGCAAACATGCGTTTTTGCGAATCTTCCGCGTATGGGCTGTTTGGATAGCGCTCAAGCAGCTTTTTGAAATCATCAAAAGCTTGTTTGACTGGCTCAGGATCGCGATCACTACGATCAACGTTAAACAAATCATGCATGAAGTTGCGATCTTGTGCCATGTGGGTGAGGCCACGCATGTACAATACCCAGTCCATTTTTTCGTGTGTGGGATTTAAACGCGTAAAACGCGAAATGGTCGCCAAACCCAAGGCCAAATCATCGTTCTTGTAGTAGGCGTAAATCAAATCAAGTTGTACTTGTTCTGAGTAAGCACCAAAAGGGTAGCGGGAATCTAGCGCTTCTAGTTTCTCAATCGCTGTGAGCCAGTTTCCTCCTTGAAGAGAGGTTTGTGCTTCTGCATACAGCTCTGCTGGTGGCACATCCGGCACAATTTGTTCACTGCTTGAACAGCCAAACAACACTGATACCGCGAGCAGGCCTGCTAAAGTATGGTGTTTCATGTCAGGAGTCGATTCCTTGATTCTAAATATTTCTTAAGCTTCCGTTACTTTCTTGTCAGTAACAGATACAATGTTGCAATACACTATTTTTCCACAGTAGTGAGCATTAGTCTCACAGTTTTTAAAAAAGTTCCATATGGCTCAGCAGATTGAATTAACAAATACCGTAAAAGATAGTCAATTAGGCCAACGCCTAGATCAAGCTATCGCAGAGTTGTTCGCTGACTTTTCTCGCTCGCGCCTGAAAGAATGGTTGCTTGAAGGAAAAGTTACCGTGGACGGGAGCGTAGTCACCAAACCTAGAACGAAAGTAATGGGCGGGGAAGTGATTACTGTTTTGGGTGAGCTGGAAGATGAAGTGCGCTGGGAAGCGCAAGATATTCCACTGGATATTGTCTATGAAGATGACGATATCTTAGTGATCAATAAGCCTCGTGATTTTGTCGTCCACCCAGGGGCTGGTACGCCAGACGGTACAGTGTTAAACGCATTGTTGTTCCATTGTCCTGAAGTGGCGGAAGTGCCGCGTGCAGGCATTGTTCACCGTTTGGACAAAGACACCACGGGTCTGATGGTTGTGGCGAAAACCGTACCGGCACAAACACGTTTGGTGCGTGCTCTTCAAAAACGCAATATTACGCGTGAATACGAAGCCATTGCCATTGGTCGAATGACGGCGGGGGGCAAAGTCGATAAACCGATTGGCCGCCATGCAACAAAACGTACCTTAATGGCGGTGAGCCCCATGGGTAAGCCTGCTGTGACGCATTTCCGAGTGGCGGAGCATTTCCGAGAGCACACGCGTATCCGTTTGCGTCTTGAAACTGGCCGTACTCACCAGATTCGTGTGCATATGTCTTACCTACAACATCCATTATTAGGTGATGCGGCTTACGGTGGGCGTGCGCGAATTCCAGCGGGCGCTTCTGAAGAGGTTACGGCAATGATCCGAAACTTTGATCGCCAAGCGCTTCATGCAGTGATGCTGCGCTTTGAGCATCCGATCTCGGGTGAAGAGATGGAGTTCCATGCGCCGGTGCCAGACGATATGGTTGAGTTGACTGAAACTTTACGTCGTGATGCACAAGAGCATGGTTTACCAGACGAGTATTGATTGATGATTATCCCCAACTGGCCAGCGCCTAAGAATGTCAAAGCATTATCGACGACTCGCCAAGGTGGCTATTCGACGGACGTTTACGCTGGTTTGAACTTAGGCACACATGTTGGGGATGATTTTTCAATAGTAATGAGAAATCGTCAATGGTTAGCCGAACAGGCTCAGATGCCGAGTGCACCGATTTGGCTCAATCAAACTCATTCCACGACGGTGATGGAAGCCACAGTTCCAACCGAAGTAATCCTTGATGCTGATGGGGTTTTTACCCATTCTTCTGGTGTCGTTTGCAGTGCGATGACTGCCGATTGTTTACCCGTTTTAATCACCAATACCTCAGGGACACAAGTTGCAGCCGTGCATGCTGGCTGGCGTGGTTTAGCGGGTGGAATCGTTGAGGAAGCACTTCGTCAATTTTCACAAGATGTGCTGATTTGGCTTGGTCCTGCGATCGGTCCTCAGGCTTTTGAAGTCGGAGACGATGTGGTGGAGGCCTTTTGTCAACAACACCCTCAAGCAGTGAATGCGTTTTCTGCTCATACCACACCAAACAAGTGGTTGGCAGATATGGATCAGTTAGCGCGTATTCGTCTCTCTTCAATTGGGGTTGAGGCGATTTACTCTTCTAATTTGTGTACCTATCAAGATTCACGCTTCTATTCTTACCGTCGCGAAGGTGTCACTGGGCGTCAAGCGAGCTTTATCTGGTTTGACTAACGTCAGTTTTATTTTACCGAGCGTTAGTTTTTAATTCCCCCTTGAAAAACGATTTTTGCGTAGCCATCTTTCATACTGATTAAAGAATTTACTTCAGTTGAGGTTAGGAAGGTAGCTATGCGTCTTGATCGATTTACCAGCAAATTTCAAATCGCTATCTCTGATGCACAATCATTGGCGTTAGGGCGCGATCATCAATACATTGAACCTGTTCACTTAATGGTGGCGCTGCTTGATCAAAACGGCAGCCCTATTCGTCCACTGCTGACCATCTTAAATGTGGATGTCACTCACCTACGTTCAAAACTCAGCGAAATGCTGGATCGCTTACCCAAAGTGAGCGGTATTGGTGGTGATGTACAGCTCTCCTCAGCCATGGGCGCGATGTTTAACCTGTGCGATAAGATTGCGCAAAAACGCCAAGATGCTTACATCTCATCTGAAATCTTTTTGCTCGCAGCAATCGAAGATAGAGGACCACTTGGTCAGCTCTTCAAAGAACTTGGCTTAACTGAACAGAAAGTGAGTCAAGCTATCGAGCAAATTCGCGGTGGTCAAAAAGTGAATGATCAAAATGCGGAAGAACTTCGCCAAGCGTTAGAGAAATTTACCATTGATCTGACGGAACGTGCAGAGCAGGGCAAACTAGACCCTGTGATTGGTCGTGACGATGAAATTCGTCGCACCATCCAAGTATTGCAGCGTCGAACCAAAAACAACCCCGTGATCATTGGTGAACCAGGTGTCGGTAAAACCGCCATTGTTGAAGGTTTAGCACAACGCATCATCAACAACGAGGTGCCTGAAGGTCTGCGTGGTCGCCGAGTGTTGTCACTCGATATGGGCGCGTTGGTGGCTGGAGCGAAGTACCGTGGTGAGTTTGAGGAGCGACTTAAATCGGTATTGAATGAGTTGTCTAAAGAAGAAGGCAATATCATCCTCTTTATTGATGAGTTGCATACCATGGTTGGTGCAGGTAAAGGCGAAGGTTCGATGGATGCAGGCAATATGCTCAAACCCGCATTGGCACGTGGTGAGTTACATTGTGTGGGTGCCACGACACTCGATGAGTATCGTCAGTATATCGAGAAAGATCCAGCACTTGAGCGCCGCTTCCAAAAAGTGCTGGTGGATGAGCCAACAGTGGAAGACACCATTGCGATTTTGCGTGGTTTAAAAGAGCGCTATGAGCTGCACCATCACGTTGAAATTACCGATCCTGCGATCGTTGCTGCGGCCAGTTTGTCGCATCGCTATGTTTCTGATCGTCAATTACCGGACAAAGCGATCGACCTCATCGACGAAGCCGCATCCAGTATTCGCATGCAGATCGATTCTAAACCCGAAGCTCTGGATAAGTTGGAGCGCAAAATCATCCAACTCAAGATAGAGCAACAGGCGCTGAGTAATGAACACGATGAAGCGAGTGAAAAACGTCTGCGCTCACTTAACGAAGAGTTGAATGAGAAAGAGCGTGAGTTTGCTGAGTTAGAGGAAATTTGGAACGCGGAAAAAGCCGCGCTGTCTGGCACTCAGCATATTAAAGCGGCGTTAGAGCAAGCACGCATGGATATGGAGTTTGCAAGACGAGCGGGGGATCTTAGCCGCATGTCTGAGCTTCAATATGGCCGTATTCCAGAGCTTGAGAAGCAACTTGACCTAGCAACGCAAGCAGAAATGCAGGAAATGACCTTGTTGAAAAACAAAGTCACCGATAATGAAATTGCGGAAGTGCTTTCTAAGCAAACGGGTATCCCTGTCTCCAAAATGCTTGAAGCAGAAAAAGAAAAACTACTTCGCATGGAAGAGGTGCTGCATAAACGCGTTATTGGGCAGAAAGAGGCGGTGGAAGTTGTTGCGAATGCAATACGTCGCAGCCGCGCTGGCTTGTCCGATCCCAATAAACCGATTGGTTCGTTCTTATTCTTAGGTCCAACCGGTGTGGGGAAAACGGAACTGTGCAAAACGTTGGCGAATTTCATGTTCGACAGTGAAGATGCCATGGTGCGTATCGACATGTCCGAGTTTATGGAGAAACACTCAGTGGCACGCTTAGTCGGTGCACCTCCTGGCTATGTGGGTTATGAAGAAGGTGGTTACTTAACGGAAGCCGTTCGACGTAAGCCTTATTCAGTAATTTTGCTCGACGAGGTGGAAAAGGCGCATCCTGATGTGTTCAACATCCTGCTGCAAGTCTTGGATGATGGTCGATTGACGGATGGACAAGGTAGAACAGTGGATTTCCGCAATACCGTGGTCATCATGACATCAAACCTAGGCTCCAGCCGCATCCAAGAAAACTTCGCTATGTTGGATTACCAAGGCATCAAAGAACAAGTGATGGAAGTGGTGACCAAGCACTTCAGGCCGGAGTTTTTGAACCGTGTTGATGAGACAGTGGTCTTCCACCCACTTGGTCAAGATCATATTAAGTCGATCGCAGCGATTCAACTTAACCGCTTGGCGAATCGCATGGAAGAGCATGGCTATCAGTTGGAAGTGTCTGATAAAGCGCTCGAATTGATCGCACAAGTTGGTTTTGACCCGGTTTACGGAGCAAGACCATTGAAACGAGCGATTCAGCAAAGTATCGAGAACCCACTGGCGAAATCTATTTTGGCGGGCTCGGTGCTACCGGATAAGAAAATACAGCTTATCGTGAGTAACGATCAGATTGTTGCTCATCAGTAGCTGAGCATTCTCCCAAGAGAAAGGCTTTGCTCCTGTGACTAATCACCAGAAACCCCACTTAACACGTGGGGTTCTTTCATTTATCGAAGCGATTTTGGGGATTATTTAAGCTCCAGTTTCCAATTCACTTGTGACCAACGTTCTTGCTCACTTTGTAAGTCGGCAGAAAGCAATTTGTTGTTCTCTAACCAATCTTTGTCTTTGCCACTGAGTAACCAATGATCATCGTTCACGTCCAAAGTAAATTCTGGCAGTGGATCATCGTTGCGCTGACCATTGATGAGAATGGCAAGGCGCAAAAGGCGAATCAGATTGATCACTTGTTCTCTAGTGTAGAGATGGAACTCGGGCAATTCGGTAAGTTTGAGCGATTTACGCTGATAGCGTGTGAGTGAAGCAAGCAACAGTTGTTGCTCGCTGTTAAAGCCCGGCATGTTGGTGTGTTGTAAGATGTAGGCTGAATGGCGATGAAAACCACGCAGACTGATGCTCAATCCGACCTCATGAAGGAGAGCTGCCCATTCCAGTAAGTGGGCCAACTCACTCTCACGGATTATGCCCAACTTTTTATGTGCTTGTTCAAGCAGTTCACCGGCCAAGCCTTTTACACGTGCAGCATGTTCCAAATCCACCAAGTGCTTCTTAGCTAAGTTCTCGGTTGTTCTCATACGCAGATCTGAACGTGCAAAGCCCGTTTCCATTTCATAGAGTAAACCTTCACGAAGCGCACCGTCAGAATAGTGCATTTCTGACAATTTTAGCGTCTGGAAAACCGCCATCAGAATGGCGACGCCAGCTGCAAACACGGGTTTTCGCTCATCGGTGAGGCCTGTTAGTTGAATGTCATCGATGGTGTCAAAGTTACACAGCATTTCGATCAAAGTGCCGAGCCGATTTTGGGTAATAATGCCATCTTCAAAACCCAGACCAACGAGGACTTCATGAATCGCTTTAATAGAGCCTGACGAACCATAGGCTATTTCCCAACCTTTCTTACGATACTGACTGGCGATGGATTCCAGTTTCTGTTCACCCGCAGTGATCGCTTTGTTGATGTTCTTTTTGGTAATTTTCCCGTTGGAAAAGTAACGACTGGTGAAGCTGACACAGCCCATTTGCTTACTGTTGAGTAGCTCCGGTTCAAAATCGCGACCGATGATCAGTTCGGTGCTGCCACCGCCAATGTCAACCACCAACTTAGAGGAGACTTCTAGTTGTGTGTGTGCAACACCCAGATAGATCAAACGCGCTTCTTCTTCTCCCGGAATAATTTCGATGGGGAAGGGGAGGACTTGTTTAGCGCGTTGTAAGAACAGATGGGCATTGTGTGCTTGGCGTAGAGTATGCGTGGCCGCAATGCGAACATTCTCTGGTTCAAACCCTTGCAGTCGTTCGGCAAACATCGCTAAGCATTCGAGCCCTCGTTCCATTGCCGAATGGCTCAGATTCATTTCGCTATCTAATCCATCAGCAAGGTACACACGTTGCTTATGGCGGCTAATTAATTGCAGATCTTCATCGACGACTTTGGCAACCACCATATGAAAACTGTTGGAGCCTAGGTCGATAGCGGCAATATCTCGACTATTGGTTGTTGTCATTCGGTTCTACTTGCCCCTTTTGCTTGCGCGTATGTTTCTCAACATTTTTAAGATAGTCGTAGATGGCTATCTGAGAACGTATTTTTTTGCGATTGCCGCGTTCAACATAATTATTGCTCATCTCTTTGTCGATGCGGCGTGCCTTCACTGTATCAGTAAATTGGATGTTGAGAATATCGATAATGCGCTGTTTGATGCGTGTATCACGCACTGGAGACATGACTTCAATACGGTTATCGATGTTACGCTCCATCCAGTCGGCAGAAGAGATATAGACTAACGGTTCTCCATCGTTATGGACAACCAACACGCGTGGGTGTTCTAAGAATCGATCAATGATACTGATGATTTCAATGTTTTCACTGATTCCTTCTAACCCTGGAACCAATGAACACATACCGCGAATGATCATGCGAATTTTCACCCCAGCGCTGCTGGCCGCATAAAGTTTACTGATCAGTCCTTTATCAACCAGATTATTCACCTTGAGGGTAATGGTGGCTTTTTTCCCAGCTTGGGCGTTGTGGATTTCGTTGTCCAATAGCCGATAAAGTTGTGAGCGAGAGTTCCGTGGTGAGACGATCAAGTGGCGAAACTTTATTGGGCGGAAAGGATTCATTATGTAGGCAAATACGCCGCGTACTTCCGCCGCGAGTTCTTGATCGGCGGTGAGCAGAGAGAAGTCGGTGTAGATACGGGCTGTTCGCTCGTGGAAATTACCGGTACCAATATGCGCGTAGCGCACGAAATCGTCTTCTTCACGTCGCGTTATCAATAATAATTTGGCGTGGATCTTCATTCCTGGTACACCAAAAATAACGTGCACGCCCGCATCGGTTAGGCGTTTTGACCATTCAATATTGGCCTCTTCATCAAAGCGTGCTTGTAGCTCAACGACCACGGTGACTCGCTTGCCGTTATGCACCGCATCGATCAATGAGTTCATTAAGCGTGAATTCTTCGCAACGCGATAAACGTTGATTTTGATGCTGACCACCTTGGGGTCGAATGAGGCTTGACGCACCAGCTCCGTAATATGCTCAAAGCTGTGATAAGGGTAGTGCAGGAGAATATCTTGATTGCGAATGGCATCAAATGCGTTGGCGTAGCCTTCAAAATCAGCGCAGGCCAATGGTGGCAGCGGTTTGTTCTCCAAGTAGTCGCGTCCAACGTTTGGAAAGGCGATAAAGTCTTTGAAATTGTGATAACGACCGCCAGGAATCAAACTGTCGTAGTGAGAGATTTTGAGCTTAAAGCAAAGGTACTTCAGCATCTCTTCAGGCATTTCTCGCTCGTAAACAAAACGCACGGGCAACGCAGTGAGTCGTTGGCTTAGGCCTTCAGACATCTGCTCTAGCAAGCTGTATTCAACTTCATGACGCAAGTCGTACTCGGCATCTCGGGTCATTTTCATTGCATAGCCATTGAGTTCGTCGTAGTCAAAAAAACCACGGAAGATATCGTTAAGGCAAAAGCGAATGATGTTGTCGAGCAAGATAATGGTTTTCTTACGTTTGCCTTTTTGCTCTGGCACCATAATGAAGCGAGGAAGGTGATCGGTGGGGATTTCCAGCAAGGCATATTTGGCCTGTTCTTGTTGTTTCAACTCCACAGCGATGTACGCATACTCGTCTTTCAAAAACTGCAGGACGTCAATTTCATCGGTCAACATCAGCGGAGTGATGTGAGGCAATACTTCTTTCTGGAAATATTTGACGATCCATTTTTGTTGAGCCTCATCGAGTTGGCTTTCGTTGACGAGAAAAATATGCCGTCTTGCCATATCTCGGATCAGTTCATTGTAAAGTTCATCAAAGCGTTCGTTGAGTTTTAAGGCTTTGCTCTGCATCTTTGACAACAAGTGCTTTGAAATGTCGTTGCCACCTTGCTCTCGATTAATCAAAATCCGGCGTTTTACATCCGAAAATCGCACTTTGTAAAACTCATCCAAGTTATTGGAGAAGATACCAAGAAAGCGAATGCGCTCAATGAGCGGCACGGTTTTATCGGCGGCTTCTTGTAATACCCGTTCATTGAATGACAGCCAGCTAAGCTCTTTTTCTATATAGAATTTATCCGCACTCATAAATTGGCCTGACGTTGATCATGTAATTAAAAATGGACTCAATAAGGAGGCACAGTATGTGTTTTTTGTTACAGATTTATTTCATACCATGACTATCATAATAGTTGTATTATTTTCATATGGTTAATGTGATCTGTAATATAATTGTCATCTTAACGAAATATTATGTCAGCACGTCAAAAAGGGTAGAAAAATTCGATGGCCAGAGCCGAATTCACATTGCAGACCAGAGACAAGTCGAGATTGTTAAAAGATCGCTTGGTTCGCATGGCGGTAACCTGTGGTGGTGTTGGCGTATTGGCAGCGTTGGTGCTGATTTTTGTCTACCTTGCTATGGTGGTTTTGCCGCTTTTTTCTGACGCCAAGTTGGAGCCTAACAAGCTCTCCATGCCTATCGCTGTGGAAAAGCCTTTGGCGTTGGCTGTTGATGACTATGGCCTCCGAGCCTTAACTATTACGCAACAAGGCCGTTTAACGTTTTGGCAGTTAGACAATGCGAAACCTATTTTGGACGTATCCATCACAGAACAGCCAGTTGCGTTTGCACAAAGTATAGCAGCATTGGATACGTATGGTTTTGTGACTCAGCAAGGTCAAGTGACGCTCTTTAAACCGCGTTTTAACAGCTCACTGGCACAGAATGTTCAGCCGCCAGAAGTTGAGTTTTACCGCCCGACCTATGATTTTCAAATCGCAGCGCAAGGTGCTGATGTTGAGCGATTTGCTTTTAGCAGTACACAATCCTCACCGACGTTAGTGTGGTTGATGCGAGATGGTACCTTAAAGACGCGTTGGACACAGAATGTGAATGGCGAATCGACACAAATCGATTTTCAGTTTCCATCACAAATCCCACATGTGGATCAGTTGCTGATTACGCCGGATGGGGAAACGATATATCTACGTACTGCTTCCGAACTGATGGTCGCGAAGAAACGTGACCGCACGTTTTATGTTCGAGAAGTGGTGGATTTAACATTGGGGGACAAAAAGCACTCGGTCCGCAATATGGTTTTACTGGCAGGTGCTTACTCACTGCTTGTGACGCACGATGATGGCCGAGTTTCGCAATGGTTTGATACCCGGCAAGAGAAGAAGCGACAACTCACTCACATACGTGATTTTAAATTGGCCTCAGAAGTACAATTTTTGCTCCCCGATACACACCGTAAAGGCTTTTACAGTTTTTACACCAATGGCACATTACAAAGTCATTATACGACCAGTGAAAAGCTGGCGCTCTTTTTGAGAGCGTATAGCCAAGCGCCACAATTGGCAGCCATGTCGAATAATGAACAATTCTTGCTGACTTACTTTCCCGGGCGATTAAGTTTAGCGACGGTGGACAACCCTTATCCGGAGATCTCTCTTTCTTCGTTGTGGCAAAAAGTATGGTACGAAGGTTACCCTGAACCTGAGTTTGTTTGGCAATCAACGTCAGCGAACGATGACTTTGAAGCGAAGTTCAGCCTTGTTCCTATTGCATTTGGCACCATCAAGGCGGCTTTGTTTGCCATGCTGTTCTCGGTACCGATCGCGGTATTAGGGGCTATTTACACCGGTTATTTTATGGCACCGAAAATGCGCCGTATCGTTAAACCTTCCATCGAATTGATGGAGGCTATGCCAACGGTGATCATTGGTTTTCTTGCCGGCTTGTGGTTTGCGCCGATTGTTGAGCAGCATTTGATCAATGTTGTGACTTTGATGGTGGTATTGCCGTTAAGTACCGTGGTAGTTGGTGCGGGCTGGATGCTCCTTCCTTCTGCTTGGCGGCATAAAGTTCCTAATGGTTGGCATGCCGTGATCTTAATGCCAAGCATGGTGCTAGTGGTGATGATGGGAGTAGAATTTGCTCCCGGACTAGAGTCATTGTTGTTTGAGGGTGATATTCGTCTGTTTCTGTCGCAGCATGGGATCGGTTTCGATCAAAGGAATGCCATGGTGGTGGGATTAGCGATGGGCTTTGCGGTGATCCCGACGATTTTTACCATCGCAGAAGATGCGATTTTCTCCGTGCCTAAGCATCTCTCTGATGGTTCTTTGGCGCTGGGCGCGACAGCGTGGCAAACGCTCACTCATGTGGTGATTCTCACCGCGAGCCCGGGAATTTTTTCTGCCATCATGATGGGGCTTGGGCGTGCTGTTGGCGAAACCATGATCGTTTTAATGGCGACTGGAAACACGCCGCTAATGGATTGGAATATTTTGGAAGGGATGCGCACCTTATCTGCGACCATTGCGGTTGAGTTGCCGGAATCAGAAGTAGGCAGTTCGCACTTCCGATTATTGTTTTTAGCCGCCCTATTGCTGTTTGTTTTCACCTTCGCCGTCAACTCGCTGGCCGAGTGGGTACGCCAAAGATTAAGAGATAAATATCGTGCGCTGTGATCATAGTCGAATGTTGGGAGAGCTAGCGTGCTGAAATGGATTCGTTCAGGAGCACCGTGGATTTGGCTGACAGGGGGAGCGGTCAGCATCAGCTTGCTTTCGGTGTTGGCACTGCTGCTTTTGATTGGTTGGAAGGGGCTTAATTACTTCTGGCCTGCGCCTGTCTATCAGTGGACGATAGTAAAAACCTCACCTCAGTTGTCGCCACAAACATCGGTTGGAAGCCGTGTGATTGGCCAGGTTTATCAGCGAAACCAAGTGGACTATTCGCAACTGCCGCCATCTTTACAGGCTATTGTGCAAGACGAGCAAGAAGCGGTGCGTTTGAAAATCAAAGTGGCGAATCGAGGTTTGTATCCCTCCGAATTTATTTCGGTGTTGGAGTCGCAACTCAGTGAACCCACAACTCCGGAAGAGATTGTTGTGTTTGAACGCAGCAGTGGCGGCGATTTCTATGGCCGATACTTAGCGTTTCGTGATGGCGATATACAGACCGACGAGAATATCTTCCCATTGTTGCGAGACAAGCTCGAATACGCTGAACGTTTACGTGAAGAAATTGCGCTGGTGGTTGAGCAAAACATCAAACCGTTAAGTTGGAAATTGGAACAGCTCCGTCTTGATAAGCGACGCAAAGAGCTCAATGGCACGTTGAGTGCCGAGTATTTGCAGCAATATCAAGCGGAACGTGAACACTATGAACAGGAGTTAGCCAACTACGACCAGCAGCTTGACGGATTACGTTTGCAACTCACGGGTTACACGCTACTGGTGGAAGAAATGGGTGGCAATGTGGTTTCTATTCCTCTCAGTGAAATTTTGGATTTTTGGCAGCCAAACAAAATGAAGGTTGGCGATAAAATTGTGCACTGGGGGAGAGAAATTTGGAAATTCCTCTCAGAAAATCCGCGAGATTCCAACTCGGCAGGTGGTGTTTTTCCTGCCATATTTGGTACTGTGTTCCTTGTGTTGATCATGTCGATTATTGTGATGCCGCTGGGGGTTATTGCTGCCATCTATCTGCATGAGTACGCCAAAAATAACGCTTTTACACGAGTCATCCGTATCGCGGTCATTAATCTTGCCGGTGTGCCTTCCATTGTGTACGGCGTTTTTGGCTTAGGCTTTTTTGTTTACACCATCGGTAGTTCAATTGATAACCTGTTTTATGCAGAGCGCCTTCCTGCTCCAACCTTTGGTACACCTGGGCTGTTGTGGTCTGCACTGACCTTAGCCGTATTGACGCTGCCCGTGGTCATTGTGACCACAGAAGAGGGCCTAACACGTATTCCCAGCTCGGTTCGTCACGGTTCACTTGCGCTCGGAGCGACGCAATTTGAGACATTGTGGCGAGTGGTGTTGCCGATGGCGACCCCTGCCATCATTACTGGGTTGATTCTGGCCATCGCCCGTGCAGCTGGGGAAGTAGCACCATTAATGCTGGTGGGTGTGGTTAAGCTTGCGTCCAGTTTGCCTGTGGATGGACAGTTTCCGTACATTCATCTTGAACGTAAGTTTATGCACCTTGGCTTTCATATTTACGATGTGGGCTTCCAAACGTCGAACATCGAAGCAGCGCGACCACTGGTGTATGCCACGTCCTTTTTGTTGGTGACGGTCATTGTCGGCTTGAACTTAACGGCCATCAGTATCCGCAATAATTTACGCGAAAAATATCGAACATTGGGGCAAGACTAAGATGTATTCTTTCAATGACACATTGGGCTATCACGCCCCTTTAGATGTGAATAATCTGCCTGACGATAAAACGGCCATTACGATTGAGAACTTGGATCTGCACTATGGTCAAAGTCAGGCACTGTACGACATTTCGATGCGCATTCCCAAAGGGAGAGTGACGGCATTTATCGGTCCGTCAGGTTGTGGTAAGTCAACGTTGCTGCGTTGTATTAATCGCATGAACGATCTGGTCGAAGGTTGCAAAGTGACAGGCAGCGTAAAACTGTATGGCAGCAATGTTTATGATCCTAGTGTTGATGTGGCGACGTTAAGGCGTCGAGTCGGCATGGTATTTCAGAGGCCCAACCCATTTCCAAAGTCCATTTATGAGAACGTCGTGTATGGGTTGCGACTGCAAGGAGTAAAAAATAGTCGCACATTGGATGACGCCGTTGAGCGTTCACTTCGTTCTGCGGCGCTGTGGGACGAGGTGAAGGATCGTCTACATGAAAATGCCTTTGGTCTCTCTGGTGGGCAACAGCAGCGATTGGTGATTGCCCGTGCCATAGCCATAGAGCCAGAAGTGCTGCTTTTAGATGAACCGACCTCTGCTTTGGATCCTATATCAACTTTAACAATTGAAGAGCTTATCAACGACCTCAAGACTCAATATACTGTCGTGATTGTTACTCATAACATGCAGCAAGCCGCACGAGTGAGCGATTACACCGCGTTCATTCATATGGGGAAACTCATAGAATATTCCGATGCAGATACCATCTTTACCTCACCGATGAAAAAGCAAACGGAAGACTACATCACTGGCCGTTACGGTTAGTCAAACACAAACAATAAGGATCATTATGCATTTCGGGCGTCATATTTCTGGGCAGTTTAACGTTGAGCTTGAATCTATCCGCACCCACGTATTGACCATGGGTGGACTGGTTGAACAGCAACTCTCTTTTGCTATGCAGGCGCTGCACAATGATGATCTCGATTTGGCGAAGCGCGTGGTGCGCGATGATCATAAAGTCAATGCGATGGAAGTGTCGATTGACGACGCGTGTACCCGCATCATTGCGAAACGTCAGCCAACGGCCAAAGATTTGCGTTTGATTATGGCGATTATTAAGACCATTACGGATCTAGAACGCATTGGTGATGTAGCAACCAAAATGGCCTACGTGGCAATCGAGAGTCCTTCCTCGAAAGAACGTCAGTTTAATGTTTCGCTAGAGCCACTCGCTCGTCAAGCGATTCAAATGCTCCATTTAGTGCTAGATGCGTTTGCTCGAATGGATGTTGATGCCGCAGCTGAAGTGCACAAGATGGATGACAAAATTGATGCGGAATATGAGGCGGTAATTCGTCAGCTCATGACCTATATGATGGAAAATCCGAAGAACATTCCCAACATCCTTCAGGTGATGTGGTCGGCTCGTGCGATTGAGCGAGTGGGGGATCGTTGTCAAAATATCTGCGAATACATTATCTACTTTGTCAAAGGCAAAGATGTGCGTCATCTGGGCGATCAAGGCATCAATGACGCACTTAAGTAGTGTTTAGAAGCGTAAACCAAAACCGAGATTAAAGTTGGGTGACGTGTCGGCAGGAATGAATGTGGTGTTTATATCAAACACGTCAACTTCGAAACCGGCGCGTAAAAACAAATGTTGGTTCGCTTGGAACACGTAATTGGCGCTAATACTGACACCGTGTGTGTTTTTGTGCTCATTGAAGAAACTCCCATCATATTTGGCTAATCCAAGGCTTGCTTGGAAACCTTGCTGCTTGGACTCACCCAACATTTGTTGTATTCCAGCACGATACGAGTAAATCTCTTCATCGTAAGCTCTGCTTTCATAACGAGTTTTTGCCACTTCCGCAAAGACAGCATCAAAGCCAAGTACATCACTCATACCCAATTGAATACCTGCACCTTTATAGGGGCCTAACTTGAGATCTGGAGAAATCGTGATTCCTGCAAATGCAGTCGAACAAATAAGTGAAGAGAGAATTATCGCCATCTTTTTCATGATATTACCCAAAAGTTGATTGTATGAAGATGGAGTTCCATTCCTGTATGCGGCTATATTAGTGATTAAGTTTGTCCATGCATAAGTCGTAATCATTATCTATTTAATAACCTATGCTTATCATGACGACTAAAACGAAATACTTCCGCCCACCGTCCAGTTCACACTGGTGTTTTGGCTTCCGTAATAGGTACCATTAGGACTTAAAATAGTGGCCTTAAGATAAGGGTAAATTGTCCATATTGAGCGCATGGTGCCGATTGAGAACTCCCATTCATTGGCGTGCCCCTGATTAAAGTCGATCATGTCTGAGCGATCAATGGCGTAATGATGTTCGTATCGGCCAGTAAGGTAGATATGCTGAAAGTAGTGAGCCGCTGAGGCATATATCGAATATTTGTCAGAATCATCTACGGTAATCCAAGTGAAGCCGTTGCGCGTAAACTCCCCAGTGATGCCCATTT
The DNA here is from genome assembly GCF_021852965.1 of Vibrio floridensis. Classification (NCBI taxonomy): domain Bacteria; kingdom Pseudomonadati; phylum Pseudomonadota; class Gammaproteobacteria; order Vibrionales; family Vibrionaceae; genus Vibrio; species Vibrio floridensis. The sequence goes on from NZ_JAKGCY010000006.1 coordinate 106,346, forward strand.
TAATTGAATAGTCATCAAAGCGACGTGTGGTTGAAAAATCTAAAAAATGGCTTTTGGTTTTCACCCCATCAACTTCTAGCATGTCATTCATCAGCCAATCATTTTCCAAGCCAAACTCGTAGTAGGCATTAGTGGTCCATTTTGATGACAAGCGATGTTGATAACCAACGCCAACGCCTAACCATTCATTACTATCTGTGCCAATGTACAAATAGCTTTGTTCGGTGATGGCGGCAGATACACTGAGTTCAATTAAGTCCTTTTCAATTGAAACATTAAAGCCCGCTTGAACTGCTTCACTAATAATTAAGCAGCAAAAGGCCATTGCTTTTTTGCTCATGAAAATACCTGTTCAGAGAGAGGCTCCCACAATGGGAGCCAAAGAAAAGGAGAAGACGTTATTGGTTGATTCGCGCGCGAATCGTATCTCTTACTGCTTGACGGTCCAACTTAGGTTTTGCTGCTTCAAGTGCTGGAGCGATACCACCCTTAACGGTGTCACCACCGACATAAATAACATCGCCGTTATGGAAGATCGCGAAACTGCCAATGTGTTCACCGGACGTCACTCTTCGAACCCAATAGACGTTGCCATCTTTATCTTGAACAGTAAATTCATTGCTAATCCAATGTTCACGTGAAATTGTGTACTCATTACCATTGGCGTCGGTAATTTTATCGCCGTCGATCACGTAAGAGTAAAGCGGTGAGTTCCACATCGGGGGTTGCTCAGGGTCATTCCAAGTTGGTGGCAAACGATCGGGCGTATTAGTATCGTCAGTTGGGCCTCCCCATAGTGGTGGCTGGCGATCTGGGGTATTACCATCGTCAGTTGGGCCTCCCCATAATGGCGGCTGGCGATCCGGAGTGTTTACTGCGTCTTCTGGTGAGTGCCATACTGGTGGAAGTCGATCAGGTGTCGCTTCTGTACCTGAATGGCCAGCGTTGTTGGCGCTAGAGGAACAACCAGCTAAAACAAGTGAGCTAGTAATGACCAGCGACATCAGTGATTTTTTCATATCAATACCTACAATCTTGAAGTTGGGCTCACGGCTAATGAGCAAACGGGATTCGTCTAATCCTTCAGCAAGAGGCAAGTATTGATATGGTAGGGTTGCTTGTAACCATCAATTTGCCTCAGAAATCGATTCCTTGTTTCACATGACAATTTCTGATGGCAATAATGATTGATAAGTGTTTGGTTATCTAATATTGGTTGGTTATTTTGGCGATAAGCTTAAGTTATCGCTAAGCTGATTTTCAAGGACAGTTTTGATTTCGTGATGTATCCAATGCATCAATGGATTATTACGATTTCTGCTGTGGTAGTAGCTAAATACACCATGCGTAAACGGCTGGCCAGCAACCAAAATATTAAGCGCTCTTAGGGTGGGGTATTGCGCGAGGGGAAACAAATTGGAGTGAGGCATAAAGTAGTCGGTATGTTGAACAATATCGATCACGGCAAGCATGATTTCTGAGCGAAAACCAACGGTTGGAGTGGCGCCTTCTTTTTCCATAAGCTGCGCCGCATGGGTAAAGTTGTCATTCCATCCTGGGGTGATAATGGAAGCGATCGGGTAAGGCTCGAGATCTTTTGCTGTCACTGTTTGTTTATCAATCGGATGACCACGTCTCACAATCAGTTTTCCGGTCAGTTCGACCAGCTTTTTACAAGAAATATTTTGCGGAACATTTTGTTCTAAGTTCACACCGAAATCGATAGTTCCTTGTTGGAGGTCAGTGAAGGTGTCTCTATTCCAACCGACCAGTTCAATCGTACAATTCGGTGCTTGGGTGATAAAGCGAGTAAACAAAGCGCCAGTTAAAGAGGCCATAACAATAGGTGAAAGCGCAATTTTAATCCGACCAGAAAGCTCGATGGGATTGAACTCATGGGTTTGATTGAGCGCTGAAGCCAGTCCGTCGAGATGCGGCGTAATGGCCGTCAACACGGTTTCAGTAAATGGAGTGGCTTCTAAACCGGTGGGGACTTTGACAAACAGCTCATCACCAAAATGATGTCGCAGCTTCTGTAGTGCTTGGCTAATTGCTGGCTGCGAAACGAACAATCGCTTTGATGCTTTACGCATGTTTTTTTCTTGGTAGAGCACCATGAAAGTGCGCAATAAGTTCAAATCGAGAGAGTAAAAAAGATCTTTAGCCATATTGTGTCAATTAGTATTTAAAAGGAACAAAGGTTTGCTCTTCTGCTGGAGAACGAACATACCCTTCTTTGTTGAGTTCAGGAAGCGTAACGGGTGGATGAACCACTTCTTGGTAATCAATACTGCTCAATAGATGGCTGATGCAGTTGAGTCGTGCTCGGCGTTTATCATCCGAGGGAACCACCCACCATGGGCAATGTTTGGTGTCGGTATAAGCAAACATTTCATCTTTAGCTTTTGAATATTCAGCCCAGCGGTTACGTGATTCTAAGTCCATCGGGCTGAATTTCCAGCGCTTTATTGGGGTGTTGATGCGTTCGATAAAGCGTTTCTCCTGTTCTTCATCGGAAACCGAGAACCAGTATTTTAGGAGCACAATACCTGAACGCTGTAGCATGCGTTCAAATTCTGGGCAAGAACGTAGAAACTCTTCGTATTCATCATCGGTGCAAAACCCCATCACTTTTTCTACGCCAGCGCGGTTATACCAGCTGCGATCAAACAGCACGATTTCACCGCCGGCAGGTAAATGCGCGACATAGCGTTGAAAATACCACTGCGTTTTTTCTTTCTCAGTTGGCGCTGGCAGTGCGGCGATTCGACAAACACGAGGGTTAAGTTTCTCGGTGATGCGCTTGATCACTCCGCCTTTCCCAGCGGCATCTCTACCTTCAAATATCACAACCACTTTGAGTTTTTTGAACTTAACCCATTCTTGCAGTTTGACTAGCTCGATTTGCAAACTCTCGAGTTCATGTTCATAGAACTTCTTTTTCAACTTTCCCATACGCCCTCCTTTGCTTTGTTAAATCATAGCATTGAAGGAGGAAATTCGGGCAGTTAGCTGATTGATTTGAGAGCTAATACGGTATTGCGAATGGTGGCTGCATGGGTAATTGGGATAATAAAATCATCTTGATCAGTTGCGCCCATCTTGCTGTCAGAAGCAATAAAGGTCATTTTGCTTGGGCGAGTGCTCTTGCCTGAAAGATGCAGCTCTTTAACCCCCGTTGTCTGTGTCAGTTCGGCAACGTTATCGGGGGAGACTCCTGCGCCTGCCATGATAGCGAGGCGTGATTGGCTGAGAGCCACGAGCTGAGTCAGCGTTTCTTTACCTAGCGGGGCACTGGCGGCAAGCCCAGAGGTCAAGATTCGCTCGCATCCAAGGTCAATGATCTGCTCTAAAGCGGTAAAGGGCACTCGGCATTGATCAAAAGCACGGTGAAAAGTCACGCCAAGCTCTAGCGAGTGGGCGAGTTTGACTAATACACGGGTTCTTGCAACATCAATATCGCCATCTGCTGTCAGCAGGCCAAATACCACGCCTTGTAGGCCTGCTTGCTGAGCAGACAAAATATCTTGCTGCATGATTGCAAATTCATCATCGCTGTATAAGAAGTCTCCTTGTCTTGGCCTGATCATGGCGTAAACCGGAACCGTCGACAATTTTGCCGCGAGGGCCATAAACCCATAGCTAGGGGTTAACCCACCTAACGCGAGGGATGAGCAAAGCTCAATCCGAGTCGCGCCACCTTCAAGAGCATTGTGTAGAGATTCGATATTATCGATACAAACTTCGACTTGGTAACTCATGTTTTTTCGTTTGAATAGAGAGAACAGAAGTTCATCATAGCAGGAGCATGGTGAAGAATAGGGGTAAACTTTTTCGCTTCAATTACCGGGTTTAGAAGGATGTTTTGCGCGAAAAAGAAAAGCCCGACGCAATGCATCGGGCTTTGGAAGGACTCTACTTTATACTGATTGGCGCGTTGCGGTTTCCGCAATCTATTGTTTTATTGTCTCTCTTTGAGAACTTCCAACCATTCACCCGTTTGAGCTCGGGTGTTAAAGAACCTTATTTTTTAAGGTCAGCTGCGTGCTCAGATAGGAACGCTGCAACACCTTGAGGTGATGCGTCCATACCTGCTTTACCTTCTTCCCATTGAGCAGGACATACTTCGCCGTGCTTCTGGTGGAAGTTCAGAGCATCAACCATGCGTAGCATTTCGTCGATGTTACGACCTAGAGGCAGATCGTTTACTACTTGGTGACGTACAAGACCATCTTCGTCGATTAGGAAAGAACCACGGAAAGCAACGCCTGCTTCTGGGTGCTCAACATCGTACGCTTTACAGATTTCGTGCTTAACGTCAGCAATTAGAGGGTATTTAACTTGACCGATACCACCGTTCTCAACTGGCGTGTTGCGCCATGCGTTGTGAGAGAACTGTGAGTCGATAGATACACCGATAACTTCAACACCTTTCGCTTGGAAATCTTCGTAGCGGTTGTCGAATGCGATCAGCTCAGATGGGCAAACGAAAGTGAAGTCTAGTGGGTAGAAGAAAACAACCGCTTTCTTACCTTTAGTAAACTCTGCAAAATTGAAGTTATCAACGATCTCACCGTTACCTAGAACAGCAGCAGCAGTAAAATCAGGGGCTTGACGACCTACTAGTACCATTTTTTTGCTCCTAAAAATGTATTGTTTCTAAACCACAATCTAAGTTTCGGGTTTAGTCCGTGTTTGTACGCGACAAACTATAGTACAGATTGTAGTATTGAAAAAAGCGAATTAAATAGATTAACTTCATCGAAAAAAGCGATAAGAGCAATTCTATCGAGTTAATCATACAAACGACGGTAAGTATTAATAATTTTATGAATAAATGGCCCAGTCTGAAGCAGTTGCACTATCTTATTACTTTGCATGAAACGCGACATTTTAGTGATGCGGCTGAACGTTGTTTTGTCAGTCAATCGACGTTAAGTAAAGGTATCCAAAATTTAGAAGAGTTGATCGGCTGTCCTCTCTATGAGAAGAAAGACAAAAAAAGCCCATTGGTTTTTACTCAGGCAGGTGAACTGGTAGTCATGCATGGCAGAGAGCTATTGGCAAAGGGGCAAGATCTCGTTGAGTTGGGGAACTTGTGTCAGGGTGATAGCATGCAAGGGCAATTGAAACTGGGCTGCATTCCTACCATCGCACCATTTTTATTGTGCGATTTAGTACAAGAAATCAACCAACGTTTTCCTCAACTGAATCTTCTATTGCGTGAAGATACAACAACCAACCTATTGACGGCTTTACGTCATGGTGAATTGGACGTATTGATCCTTGCTTTACCCGTTGAGATCGATGGGATGGAAAGTCGCGTTGTCGGGCAAGATCCATTCAAAATGGTGATCAGCCGGAACCAGGTCGGGGCGATTAAAGTGCCAATAAAATATGACGACTTGCCTGATGAGTCGGTGTTTTTATTGGAAAAAGAACATTGTCTGACCGAGCACGCTGTGTCGGCCTGCAAACTGACTGACAAAGAGAAAATTAACCCATTTAGTGCGACCAGTTTGCATACCTTAGTGCAAATGGTGGCCAACGGTTTAGGCACCACTTTCATTCCTCAAATGGCTATCGATCACGGTTTGTTGGACAACCAGAATTTGGTTGTCGTTGAACCACCCGGTCAGCAGGCTTATCGTAATATCGGCTTGGTTTGGCGACCGAGTTCTTCGCGCACGAAAACATTTAATCAACTGGCTGAAGTGGTTTCTGAACTGCTTTAGCAAATAGTAGTAGCCTGATTTTTCCTTCAAACATCAAAAGGCACACTGGTAATGGTGTGCTTTTTAGCATTTTATTCTATTCAACACGCTTGGCTTGTAAAATTTTACACACCATCTTTGATGAACCTTTCATAAAATTGTGAAATTTCACATTGTTAATTTTACATACTCAACCAGTTTCTCTGTTTAATTATTGTCCCATTCGTTGGCGTAGAGCCTCTATGATAAAGGGTTACCGCACCTTTTTTAAAATTCATACGGCCGTTTAAAACTTGTTCATCAGCAAAGTTGCTGTGTAATTAAATTACGTAATAAATTACAAATATCAGTAAAAAATCAATCACTTGTTTGAAACGGAATAAAACTTTGAATTTAACTTTTTGTTTACTTTTGAACTTTTACTCTAATGCTTGTTGGTGTAAGTTATTTAAAGGCTTGTAAGACTTATGTCTAGATTGTAAATCAACTGCGCATCATGGATGTTATAAGCGTAAAGACGAGATGCTAAGTGAAATAACACGCAAGCCCGTAGGTTTTTAAGTGTGGTTTTAAACTTACAAATGTTGTTTGTTGTTCACTATTAGCAAAATGAAAGGAAGAATAATGATGCTTGCTCAAACGCCCGACAAAGAAAACACACAGACTGAACAACAGACCCAAGGCACGCTTGAAGTCACGGGAGTGCTGTCTCCTGAACATCAAGCTATTTTCCCTGTTGAAGCCCAAACCTTTTTATCTCAGCTGTGTGAGCGATTCTCATCGCGCGTCGATCAATTGTTAACTGCCCGAGAAGAGAGACAGAACAAGATCGATCAAGGAGAGTTGCCTGACTTTCTGGCAGAGACTCAGGATATTCGAGAAGGGAGCTGGAAAGTTTTGGGGATTCCCAACGATCTGCAAGATCGTCGAGTCGAAATTACCGGGCCAACCGACCGCAAAATGGTGATCAATGCTCTAAACGCCAATGTAAAAGTCTTTATGGCGGATTTCGAAGACTCGATGTCTCCCGCGTGGGATAAGGTGTTAGATGGCCAGATCAACTTGCGTGATGCGGTCAATGGCACCATCTCCTACACCAACCCTGACAATGGCAAGCATTATCAGCTGGCGGAAAATCCAGCGGTGTTGATCTGCCGTGTTCGCGGCCTTCATTTAAAAGAAAAGCATGTAACGTGGCACGGTCAGATCATTCCAGGTTCCTTATTTGATTTTGCACTTTATTTCTTTAACAACCACAAAGCGTTGTTGCAAAAAGGCAGTGGTCCTTACTTCTATCTCCCCAAATTGCAGTCGCATCATGAGGCGAAATGGTGGAGCGAAGTGTTTCATTTCACCGAAGAGTATTTCGGTTTGGATACAGGCACGATCAAAGCAACGGTACTGATTGAGACGCTGCCTGCCGTCTTTGAAATGGATGAAATTCTCTTCTCGTTAAAAGAGCATATTGTTGGCCTCAACTGTGGCCGTTGGGATTACATTTTTAGCTATATCAAAACACTGAAAAAGCACCCAGACCGTGTGTTGCCGGATCGTCAGGTGGTTACCATGGACAAGCCGTTCCTCAATGCTTACTCGCGTTTACTTGTCCGCACCTGTCATAAACGCGGTGCGTTTGCGATGGGAGGGATGGCCGCTTTTATCCCAGCCAAAGACCCACAAGAGAATCAAAAGGTATTGGATAAGATCCAAAACGATAAGTCACTCGAAGCCAACAATGGTCATGATGGCACCTGGGTGGCGCATCCTGGTTTAGCTGATACCGCCATGGACGTGTTTAATCGTGCTCTAGGTGAGCGTAAAAACCAGCTTGATGTCACTCGCCAAGACGATGCGCCGATTACTGCTAAACAGTTACTCGAGCCTTGTGATGGAGCAAGAACAGAACAAGGTATGAGACACAATATCCGAGTTGCATTGCAATATATTGAAGCATGGATCTCTGGGAATGGTTGTGTGCCGATTTATGGCTTGATGGAAGATGCGGCAACGGCAGAGATTTCTCGCGCTTCTATCTGGCAATGGATTCAGCATGGAAAATCACTGGATAACGGTCAAATGGTCACCAAAGCGCTGTTTCAGCAGTATCTCGATGAAGAAATACAAGTCGTGAAACAAGAAGTGGGTAGTGCACGTTTTGAAGCCGGGCGTTTTGCTGAAGCTGCTGAGCTGATGGCCAAGCTAACAACCAGTGATGAACTGACCAATTTCTTAACCGTACCGGGTTATGACTACCTAGATTAATGAGTAAACCAATCAACAACCAATAACGTGAACCTTCATTGGCGGAGCAGGATGTACCGCTAACGAAATGGAAAAAATAGCGCACTCAATTTTAATAATCAGCGCTCATCAACAGAGGGAAAGACCGATGACTAATTTAACTCGCCGCCAACAAATCGAAGCTCTAGAAAAAGATTGGGCAACCAATCCTCGCTGGAAACATGTTAAACGTACCTACACAGCAGAAGAAGTGGTTGCATTGCGTGGCTCTATGGTGCCAGCAAATACCATCGCACAGCGCGGTGCAGATAAGCTTTGGTCTCTGGTAAACGGTAGCTCGAAAAAAGGCTATGTGAACTGTCTGGGTGCTCTAACGGGTGGCCAAGCGGTACAGCAAGCCAAAGCAGGGATTGAAGCGATTTATTTATCGGGTTGGCAGGTTGCGGCGGATAACAATACGGCTTCAACCATGTATCCAGACCAATCTCTTTACCCTGTGGATTCGGTTCCTTCAGTAGTCAAACGCATTAACAACTCATTCCGCCGCGCAGACCAAATTCAATGGTCTAACGGTAAATCACCAGAAGACGGTGGTATTGACTACTTCCTACCTATCGTTGCTGATGCAGAAGCGGGTTTTGGTGGTGTGCTGAATGCGTATGAGCTAATGAAGTCGATGATTGAAGCGGGGGCTGCGGGTGTACACTTTGAAGACCAATTGGCTTCGGTGAAGAAGTGTGGCCATATGGGCGGTAAAGTATTGGTTCCAACGCAAGAAGCGGTGCAAAAACTGGTTGCGGCTCGCTTGGCGGCTGATGTGGCAGGTACAACGACTCTCGTTATCGCACGCACCGATGCTAACGCAGCAGATCTTCTTACTTCTGACTGCGATCCATACGATGCGGACTTTATTGTTGGCGAACGCACTCAGGAAGGCTTCTATCGTGTACGTGCTGGTATTGACCAAGCGATCTCACGTGGCCTTGCTTATGCGCCATATGCGGATCTTATTTGGTGTGAAACGGCAACTCCGTGTCTTGAAGAAGCGCGTAAGTTTGCTGAGGCTATTCATGCGGAATACCCAGACCAACTGTTGGCATACAACTGCTCGCCATCATTTAACTGGGAGAAAAACTTGGATGCTGAGACCATTGCTAAGTTCCAACAAGAACTCGCAGATATGGGCTACAAGTATCAGTTCATCACCCTAGCTGGTATTCACAACATGTGGTTCAACATGTTTGAACTGGCACACGCATATGCTCAAGGTGAAGGTATGCGCCACTACGTCGAGAAAGTTCAGCGTCCTGAATTTGAAGCGGCGGAAAAAGGCTACACCTTCGTTGCACACCAACAAGAAGTGGGTACGGGTTACTTTGATAAGATGACCAACACCATCCAAGGTGGTAACTCTTCAGTCACGGCACTGACGGGCTCTACCGAAGAAGACCAGTTCCATTAATACCTTTCCATCTTTAGGTATTAACCACTGCATGAGCGGCGAAAGCCGCTCTTTTTCTTTTCCTATCAGGACAAACAAGGTGCTCGCTACTAAGAGTGTCGCGGGAATTACAAATCGTCTTCGACTTCTAACTCTTCTGGTTCGGCTTCTTCTTGCAGCTCCAGCAGATTGATCGCAATCGTGACGAAATCGGTGTCGGTAATGATTCCGACTAAATGGCCTTTTTCAACCACCGGTAAACAACCCACTTTGTGTTTCTGCATGTAGATGGCACTTTCTTTTAATCCCGCTTTGGGTTCCACCGTCATAATGCTGGTGTGCATCATCTCGTAGAGTGGAGTTGCTAAGGTAAAAGATGACTCTTGTGATGTCCGGTTGAGGCTTGACTCTTGAGCGGCCAATATGTCTCGCTGGGTGACGATGCCAAGAAGCTGTTTGTTCCCATCGACAATGGGAATATGGCGGATATCGAGCGCTGCCATCATGTTTTTTGCATCCGCAAGAGTATGTGAACGCAACAAAGTATGAGGGTGGCGAGTCATCATATCTTCGACTTTTATCATGGTGTCCTCCTAGAGTTCCGTTCTCTTTTTACTATAGAAACAAATGGCATAAATATCTGGGAGCTAGACCATTTTTCCGCAACAAATTTGATGCGAGTCACTTTGCATTATCCAAGCAACAGTTGCGCAGGGAATAAGGGACGAAAGGACATTCCTCGCATATTCTTGGGGCAAGGATTTCACAATGGCTTGGACTGCACGAATATGAGTGCAGTTGAGCGATTAATGGCTTTAAATTATGTGGAAAAAAACGTTTCTATTGATTGGGATGCTAGCCGTAAGTGTGAACTCTCAAGCTATCATTATGGGGGAAGAAGACCCCGATGCAACCTACAGGGTGACAATCCGAGCCAGTAATATGGCGGAATTCCCCATTTGTGGTGGGACCATGGTGGCCGAACGGTGGGTACTTACTGCTGCACATTGTGTTGTCATGGGCGAAGGTAAAAATGTTGCGAGTTATTATGTGACAAAGCCCAGCGATATTTCGGTGACAGCGAGAACACCTGCACTTAATAGCTCGACAACAAACAATTACTTTGCCGTTTCTCATGTGGTGGTGCACCCGAAATACACACGTTTAACGAAATACAAAAGCAATAGTAATGGTAGCTATACCTTGGTTAGCACCAGTTTAGATAGTGACATCGCATTGCTCTATCTTGATCGTCCCGTTACGGGCATTCCTCTCTCTGATTTGCCAACGGTTGCAGAAATGAGCCAGATAGAAAGTCGACTCAATGGCGATTGGAACGATGAGTTTGTCACCAATCTCCGTGTCAAAAATGTTACTGCTTCCGGTTGGGGAGCGACAGTTGCTGATGCTTCAACGCCAGCTAAAACCTTACAAAAAACACAGCTAACCTATTTGCCCATCACCTCTTGCTATCAACGATTGGAATTGGGTAATGATCTACCGGGTATCATTGAAGCTCCAACCAACGTGACCAAAATCTGCACCATGCCCAATGAAGTGTTGCCTTGGAAGCCTGATGAGCGCACCCAATATGGCAATAACGTGTGCAAAGGCGACAGTGGTGGTCCTTTGATTGACGATGTCACTGGCAAACAAATTGGTATTGTCAGCGGCATTCCGCTCATTACGCCGATTTGTGCCTCGGTCACGCAGCCGAGTTTCTATACCAGAGTGAGCAATTATTACGACTGGATTCAAAGCTATATAACGGCTACTAACCCTCCAAGCAGCCACATTCTAAAACCAGACTTCATTTTGAATGCAGGTTCAGGCGGTGACAGTGACTCAGGCGACAATGGCGATGGGACGGATGGAAATGGCGACAATTGCCATGGCGGGATTTCAACCAACAGTTGCAGTTTTACTGGCACTGCAGAAGGTGGAAGCCTTGGTGCGTTGACGCTTTTCGCCCTGTTTGTGCTGGGTAGGTATCGTCGAAAAATTGCTTAACTTAGCCGCACGCGGTCTTTTCTAAGAAAACGCACCACTCATATTGAGTGGTGCGTTTTTCATTCCAAGCTCAAAGTCAGGAGCGCGGCGAGTTGTTACATTCTCAGTCTGAACTTTTCTTGCTATTGATTGGTCTCGCTCTATACTAGCCCACTGCGAAAATTTTACTCGCAACAGAATTCCTTTATTTCGACAAATTTACCAAGAGCAGTAGCATGCAAGTTTCAGATTTTCACTTTGACTTACCTGATGAACTGATCGCTCGTTATCCTCAATCGGAGCGTACCGCCAGTCGTCTACTTCAGCTAAATGGCAACACCGGCGCTGTAAAAGATGGCTCGTTCAAAGATGTGTTGGAGCTGGTTCAAGCAGGGGATCTTGTGGTGTTTAACAACACACGAGTGATTCCTGCACGCATGTTTGGCCGTAAAGAATCGGGCGGCAAGTTGGAAGTCTTGGTCGAGCGTATGCTTGATGAGAAGCGCTTCCTCGCGCATGTACGCAGTTCTAAGTCTCCGAAACCGGGGACGTTAGTCTTTCTTGGGGAAGAAGACCAATACTCAGCAGAGATGGTAGCACGCCAAGATGCGTTGTTTGAGCTCCATTTAAAGGCAGACAAAACCATTCTCGAAGTGTTGGAAGAAATTGGCCATATGCCTCTTCCACCTTACATTGACCGCCCAGATGAGGATGCGGATAAAGAGCGTTACCAAACGGTTTATAACCAAAAACCGGGTGCGGTTGCTGCACCGACGGCGGGATTGCATTTTGACAATCAACTGCTTGAGCAGATCAAAGCCAAAGGCGCTGAGTTTGCGTACGTGACGTTGCATGTCGGTGCTGGCACATTTCAGCCAGTGAAAGTGGACAATATTCTTGAGCATCACATGCACTCTGAGTATGCAGAAGTACCACAAGAGGTGGTGGATGCGATTAAAGCCACGAAAGCACGTGGTGGCCGCGTCATTGCGGTTGGTACCACGTCAGTACGCTCTCTAGAGAGCGCGGCGCAAGAGTCGTTGAAAAACGGCACAGAGTTGATGCCTTTCTTTGGCGATACGGAAATCTTCATTTTCCCTGGCTATCAATATCAGTTGGTGGACTGTTTGATCACCAATTTCCATTTGCCAGAATCGACGCTGATTATGCTGGTGAGTGCATTTGCCGGTTATGACCATACCATGAATGCGTATCAGCATGCCGTGGCCAATCAATATCGCTTTTTCTCTTACGGGGATGCGATGTTCATTGAGAAGAAAACGCAATAAGCAATAAAAAGCGCAACAAATGTTATCTAAAGTGAAGTAAGTTTCATTTTAGTGGTGCAGATCGGGATAATCTTGGCTGCATGCAAAACGAGTGCTAGCAGCAGGCTAGAGGGATGGATTCACTCCATTTTTTCGCAAGGAAAACGCGACCGCTCTGGTGGGACGGAAACGTCCGTGACAATACCGTCAGACTGTTTCTCTGACGTTGGAGGCTTCGTGAAATTAAAATTTGATCTTAAAAAGAAAAATGGCAATGCCCGTCGTGGTCAATTGACATTTGAACGTGGAACAGTGCAAACCCCGGCGTTTATGCCTGTAGGTACTTACGGTACCGTTAAAGGTATGACACCAGAAGAAGTAAAAGAGACGGGTGCAGAAATTCTACTAGGCAACACATTCCATTTATGGTTACGTCCTGGCCAAGAAGTGATGAAAATGCACGGCGATCTGCACGATTTCATGAACTGGCAAGGTCCTATCTTGACTGACTCAGGCGGTTTCCAAGTGTTCAGCCTTGGTGATATTCGTAAAATTACCGAAGAAGGCGTGCATTTCCGCAACCCAGTGAACGGTGACAAGATTTTCATGGATGCTGAGAAATCGATGGAAATTCAAAAAGACCTCGGTTCTGACATCGTAATGATTTTCGATGAGTGTACGCCTTACCCTGCGACTCACGCTGAAGCGAAAAAGTCGATGGAAATGTCTCTGCGTTGGGCACAACGCTCGCGTGACCATTTCGATAAGCTCGAAAACCCGAACAACCTGTTTGGTATTGTTCAAGGCGGTGTCTACGAAGATCTTCGTGATGTGTCAGTTAAAGGCCTAACAGAGATTGGTTTTGATGGCTATGCGGTCGGTGGTCTTGCGGTTGGCGAACCTAAAGAAGACATGCATCGCGTACTTGAGCACACCTGTCCTCAGTTACCAGAAGATAAACCGCGTTACCTGATGGGCGTGGGCAAACCAGAAGACTTGGTTGAAGGGGTTCGTCGCGGTATCGACATGTTTGACTGTGTAATGCCAACGCGAAATGCGCGTAATGGACACCTATTTGTGACTGGTGGTGTGATCAAGATCCGTAATGCGACACATAAAACGGATACAACCCCTCTCGATCCGCACTGTGACTGTTACACTTGCAAAAATTACTCTAAGTCGTATCTGCACCACTTGGACCGTTGTAATGAAATCCTTGGTGCTCGCTTAAACACTATCCATAACCTGCGTTATTACCAACGTCTCATGGAAAGCATTCGTAAAGCGATTGATGAAGATCGCTTCGAGCAGTTTGTGGAAGAGTTCTACGCTCGACGCAATCGCGAAGTGCCACCACTCGGTAAACAGGCATAAGTTCGCAATAGTAAAAAAGTGTTACGCCATCTTGTTTTTGTGAGTGAACTCGCTTGAAAATGAGGTGGCGTTACCCAATTTATTGGATTATTAATAAAAGTTAATGAGGATGTTTTAATGTTTATCTCTCAAGCTCACGCAGCAGCAGAAGGCGCACAACAAGGCGGCATGTTCGAAATGCTCATCATGTTGGGTATGTTCGGTGTGATTTTCTATTTCATGATTTACCGTCCACAAGCAAAACGTGTTAAAGAGCACAAGAGCCTAATGGCATCCATGGGTAAAGGTGATGAAGTTCTGACCAATGGCGGTCTTGTGGGTAAAATCACTAAGATTGCAGAAGACAATGACTTCTTGACAATTGAACTTAACCCAAACAACGAAGTTGTGATCAAAAAAGATTTCGTTACCGCTGTGCTACCAAAAGGTACGCTTAAATCTCTATAAAACAGCTAGAGGATCCTCGCTGTGCTGAACCGTTATCCTTTATGGAAGTACTTGATGGTTATGTTTGCCATTGCCATCTCTGCCTTGTACGCACTTCCAAATATCTACGGTGAAGATCCGGCTATTCAAGTTACAGGGGCGCGTGGCGCCTCTGTAGATATGTCAACGCTGGATGCTGTCACTAACGCTCTTAATAAAGAGAATCTTTCCCATAAATCCATTGCTTTAGAGAATGGATCCATTCTTGTTCGTTTCAACGACACCGATACGCAAATTAGTGCTCGCGATATCATCAGTGAAGCGTTGGGCAAAGACAAAATTGTTGCACTTAACCTCGCACCTGCAACGCCAGATTGGCTTGAATCGATTGGTGCTGCTCCTATGAAACTGGGTCTTGACCTACGTGGTGGTGTTCACTTCTTGATGGAAGTGGATATGGATGCCGCGATGGAAAAACTGGTTGGGCAGCAAGAGGACGCCTTCCGTAGCGAACTTCGTGATGCCAAAATTCGCTACCGTTCTATTCGTCCACTTGGCACTGACGCTGTTGAAGTGTTGCTGCGCGATTCAGAAGAGTTGGCTCAAGCGAAGCGTGAACTGGAAAAACTACATCCAGACATGGCGTTTGTTGAGTCAGACAAAGATGGTCGTTACGCCTTAATTGCTACCTTTACTGAAACCCGTCTGCAAGAAATTCGTAACTACGCTGTTGAACAGAACATCACCATTCTACGTAACCGTGTGAACGAGCTAGGTGTTGCTGAACCTTTGGTTCAACGTCAGGGTGCTAGCCGCATCGTGGTTGAACTGCCAGGCGTTCAAGATACTGCCCGTGCCAAAGAGATTTTAGGTGCGACAGCAACGCTAGAATTCCGTGAAGTGGATGACAAAGCGGATCTTGCCGCTGCCGCAAGTGGTCGAGCGCCTGCGGGCAGCGAGATCAAGCAAGATCGTAATGGTCGTCCTGTGGTGTTGAAGAAACGCGTTATTCTCAGTGGGGCAAGCATTACCGATGCAAGTTCAAGTGTTGATGAATATGGTCGTCCTCAAGTAAACATCTCGCTAGACAGCGAAGGTGGTAACAAGATGGCGGCGTTTTCGAAGAAAAACATTGGCAAGCTAATGGCTACCGTGTTTGCTGAGTACAAAGACAGCGGTCGCAGATCTCCAGAAGGCAAAGTCATTTTGACCAAGCATGAGGAAGTCATTAACCAAGCCACGATCCAGTCGGCTCTTGGTCGTAACTTCCGCATTACGGGTATCGATTCTGCTGCTGAAGCACATAACCTTGCGCTGCTACTGCGTGCTGGTGCTTTGATCGCACCTATCTCAATCGTTGAAGAGCGTACCATTGGCCCATCAATGGGTCAGCAAAACATCGATATGGGTATCCAAGCGTGTATTTGGGGCATGGTTGCGGTGATGTTGTTCACACTGCTTTACTACCGCAAGTTTGGTCTGATTGCGAACGTCGCCTTGATGGCAAACCTTGTCCTGATCATCGGCGTGATGTCTATGATTCCAGGTGCGACCATGACGCTACCAGGTATTGCCGGTATTGTTTTAACGGTCGGTATGGCGGTCGATGCAAACGTACTGATCTTTGAACGTATTCGTGAAGAACTGCGTGAAGGACGCAATCCTCAGCAAGCGATTCACCAAGGTTATGCCAATGCATTTAGCACCATTGCGGATGCGAACATCACAACCTTGATTACCGCGATTATTCTATTTGCCGTCGGTACGGGTGCAATCAAAGGCTTTGCTGTGACGCTCTCTATCGGTATTTTGACCTCAATGTTTACGGCCATTATTGGTACACGTTGTATCGTGAACCTGCTTTATGGTGGTAAACGCATTAATAAACTGTCGATCTAAGGCTGGGAATTGTTATGTTTCAAATTCTAAAAGCAGAGAAAACGATCGACTTTATGCGTTGGTCGAAGTTCGCATTTGTCTTCTCTTTGTTGATGATCGGTGCGTCGATTTTTACTCTCTCAACCAAATGGTTGAACTGGGGCCTGGACTTTACAGGCGGTACTCTGATTGAAGTGGGCTTTGAGCAGCCGGCAAACCTTGAAGAGATCCGCAGTGCACTTGAAGCCAAAGGTTTTGGTGACGCAACGGTACAGAACTTTGGTTCTGCTCGTGATGTCATGGTTCGCCTTCGCCCTCGTGAAGATATGGCGGGTGAAACCTTAGGTAACCAAATCCTAAGCGCGATCAAAGAAGGTACGGGCAAATCAGTCGAGATGCGCCGTATTGAATTCGTTGGTCCAAATGTAGGTGATGAGCTGACAGAAGCGGGTGGTCTGGCGATCTTGGTGTCGTTGATCTGTATCTTGATCTACGTCTCGATGCGTTTTGAATGGCGTTTGGCGGCAGGTGCGGTAATGGCACTGGCGCATGACGTTATCATCACATTGGGTGTATTCTCTTTGATGCAAATCGAAGTCGATCTTACCATTGTGGCGGCATTGCTGACGGTGGTGGGGTACTCACTCAACGATACCATTGTTGTCTTTGACCGTATTCGTGAAAACTTCCGCAAAATGCGTAAGGGTGAACCTGCGGAGATCATGGACAGCTCGATCACACAAACACTAAGCCGTACGTTGATTACCTCAGGTACTACCTTATTTGTGGTGATTGCACTGTTTGTTCAAGGTGGGGCGATGATTCACGGTTTCGCGACCGCATTGCTACTTGGTATTACCGTTGGTACTTACTCTTCTATCTATGTGGCATCCGCTTTGGCGCTCAAACTGGGTATCCAGAAAGAGCACTTAATGCCTCCGCAAGTCGAGAAAGAAGGTGCAGAATTCGAAGAGATGCCTTAACGCTCTGTTTGAATCATCGATTGAAGCCACTGCAATTGCAGTGGCTTTTTTGTTACTTTCTTGGCGGTATAAAAAAGCCCCCGCATAATGCGAGGGCTCATTCAAAAGTAATCAGCGTGACGGGCTAGAGATTACTTCAGAATCGCTTCGTTGCCGTTTTCACGGATGTGTTTCAGTAGTGATTTAACACCACGAGCACTTGATGCAACAACGTTACCTGACTTGACATACTCAGTGCCACCAGCAAAGTCAGTGATAATCGCACCTGCTTCGCGAGCAATCAGTTCGCCTGCTGCGATATCCCAAGGTTTTAGGCCTAGCTCAAAGTAACCATCAACACGGCCAGCTGCCACGTAACAGAGATCAAGTGCAGCAGAGCCAGCGCGGCGGAAATCCGCTACTTCAACAAACATCGCAGACATGATCTTGAAGTAAGATTCAGAGTGTTGCTTTTGCTTAAATGGGAAACCTGTTGCGATGATTGCGCCTTGAAGGTCTTTTGGTTGCTTAACGCGGATACGTGCGTTGTTCAGTTGTGCGCCAGAGCCACGTTGAGCGGTAAATAGCTCGTTTAACATTGGATCGTATACACAAGCAACTTCTGTTTTGCCTTTGATGCGTACGGCGATAGAAACAGCGAAGTGAGGCAAACCTTTTACAAAGTTTGTCGTGCCATCCAGTGGGTCGATGATCCATTGCACATCTTTATCTTTACCATTGATCAGGCCGTTTTCTTCAGCCACGATGCAGTGCTCTGGGTAAGAGTTTTTGATGGTATCGATGATGATGGTTTCAGCTTCTTTATCTACGTTAGTCACAAAGTCGTTTGTGCCTTTTAGAGTAGATTCAATCTTCTCAACGTTTTCTAGTGATTTAGCAATATGGTTACCTGCTTTTCGCGCTGCGCGAATAGCAATGTTTAGCATTGGATGCATACGAATTTCCCAACGGATGTTAAAGAACAAATTAAAGCGGCGGCGAGTATACCAGAGAAAACTCAAAAAGGAAGTGGTTAATTTTTGTACCTTTGGTTAGACGAGATGTGACAAAGCTCAAGAAATCGTTTACATGAAAAAGTGTGCAGGGAGCATAACAACGGTTCTCCTCATATCCAATCTAGGGTGTGGGAAAAAACTATGATAAAATCCCGCGGTTTGAAATCAGCCATTGAAAGTTTGCATGTTAGATAAAGTAAAAGTCGTCCTTGTTGGTACCTCACACTCTGGAAATATTGGGTCTGCAGCTCGTGCCATGAAGGTGATGGGCTTATCTCAGCTTGTGCTGGTTCAGCCTGAATGTGAGGTTGACGCTCAAGCCATCGCTTTGGCATCGGGAGCCGCGGACATCGCATTGAATGCGTTAGTGGTGAACTCGTTGGAAGAAGCGGTGGCCGATTGTGCGCTGGTTGTTGGTTCAAGTGCCCGTTCCCGTACGCTTGAGTGGCCGATGCTAGAACCGTTTGAATGCGCAGAAAAGTTTGTCCAAGAGGGGCAAACGAGTCATGTTGCCTTGGTGTTTGGCCGCGAACGTACTGGTCTCACCAACGATGAGCTGCAACGCTGCCATTATCACGTATGTATTCCAGCCAACCCAGAATACAGCTCATTGAACCTAGCGATGGCAGTACAAACACTCAGTTATGAAGTGCGTATGGCTTATCTGCGTCACCAGCAAAGTCAATTTGAGCCACAAGAAGTCGCTGAGTATCCTCGTCACAATGAGCTAGAACTCTTTTATCAGCACTTAGAGAAAGTGTTATTGAAAACCGAATTTGTGCGAGCAGATCAGCCTAACCAAGTGATGAATAAAATGCGTCGGCTATTTAGCCGTGCCCGTCCCGAAGCGCAAGAACTCAATATTTTGCGTGGCATTTTGACCTCGGTTGAGAAGAACCTTAAGTAATACGAGTACCCCCTATATTCATAGGGATGAATACCTGACTAATTTAGTCAAATAAATACTTGACCATTTTAGTCGGGTATGGAAAAATCCGTATCATTACAAACAGTGTGGATACGGTGTGATATGAAACTGACATCTAAAGGAAGATATGCGGTAACGGCAATGCTGGATGTGGCACTGCATTCGCAAAAAAGTCCTGTACCTCTGGCTGATATTTCCGAGCGTCAGGGGATTTCGCTCTCTTACCTAGAGCAACTTTTTTCCAAACTGCGTAAAGCGGGCTTGGTCGCGAGTGTTCGTGGTCCTGGCGGTGGTTACCGTCTCGGCGCAGACGCATTTACCATTTCAATCGGGACGGTGATCGCGGCCGTTGACGAATCGGTTGACGCAACTAAGTGTCAGGGCAAAGGAGATTGCCAAGGCGGCACTCGCTGCCTTACTCATACACTTTGGCGTGACCTGAGTTCACGCATTACAGACTTCCTAAACAACATCACGCTTGGCGAGCTCATGAGTGATAATGAAGTCATCGAAATTTCTGACCGTCAGGACATTAACCTAGCGGTGAATCATGGGTTGGCTAACAAAACTATTAACACCGCGCCCATCGGTGTAAATTTCCGCTCTTAAGCGGCCAAAAAGTTTACATTGGAGTGAAGAATGAAACTGCCTATTTATCTAGACTATTCGGCGACTTGCCCTGTAGATCCACGTGTCGCTGAGAAAATGGTTCAGTGCATGACGATGGATGGTAACTTTGGTAACCCAGCGTCACGTTCTCATCGTTACGGTTGGCAGGCAGAAGAAGCAGTAGATACTGCTCGTGAGCAAATTGCAGAATTGTTGAATGCCGATCCTCGTGAAATCGTGTTTACTTCAGGCGCGACCGAATCGGATAACTTAGCGATCAAGGGTGCGGCTCACTTCTACTCAAAACAAGGTAAGCACATCATTACCAGCAAAACAGAGCATAAAGCAGTACTGGATACTTGCCGTCAGCTTGAGCGTGAAGGTTTTGAAGTGACTTACCTTGAGCCAGAATCAAATGGTTTAATTAGCCTAAGCAAGCTTGAAGCCGCAATGCGTGACGACACCGTTCTTGTGTCTATTATGCACGTGAACAATGAAATTGGTGTGATTCAAGATCTCGAAGCCATTGGCGAACTTTGCCGTTCACGTAAAATCATTTTCCACGTCGATGCAGCACAGTCAGCAGGTAAAGTGGCGATTGATGTTCAGCAACTGAAGGTAGACTTGATCTCGCTTTCTGCACATAAGATTTACGGTCCGAAAGGTATCGGCGCGCTTTATGTACGCCGCAAGCCACGTATTCGTCTTGAGTCTCAAATGCACGGTGGGGGTCATGAGCGCGGTTTCCGTTCAGGGACGTTAGCGACTCACCAAATCGTTGGTATGGGTGAAGCTTTCCGCATCGCCAAACTTGATATGGAAAAAGACTACCAACATGCGTTAGCGCTGCGTAATCGTCTGCTAGAAGGCGTGAAAGACATGGAAGCAGTGACCATCAACGGTGATCTGAACCAGCGCGTTCCACACAACCTAAACATCAGCTTTGCTTTTGTCGAAGGTGAATCACTACTGATGTCTCTAAAAGATCTTGCGGTATCGTCAGGCAGTGCTTGTACTTCAGCGAGTCTAGAGCCTTCTTATGTACTGCGTGCTCTCGGTCTCAATGATGAGTTAGCACATAGCTCGATTCGTTTCTCCTTTGGTCGTTTTACCACGGAAGAAGAGATCGACTACGCAATTGAACAAATCCGTGTAGCGGTTGAAAAGCTGCGCGACATGTCTCCTCTATGGGATATGTACAAGGAAGGAATTGATCTCAACACGGTTGAGTGGGCTCACCACTAAGATCAATTCATCGACAAGTTATAGAGGATTCGAGGTAAATATCATGGCATACAGCGAAAAAGTAATTGATCACTATGAGAACCCACGTAACGTTGGTTCGTTTGACAAAGAAGATCCATCGGTAGGTAGCGGCATGGTTGGTGCGCCTGCATGTGGTGACGTAATGAAACTGCAAATCAAAGTGACGCCAGAAGGCATCATTGAAGACGCAAAGTTCAAGACCTACGGTTGTGGTAGTGCGATTGCATCAAGCTCATTGGTTACTGAATGGGTAAAAGGCAAGAGCATCGAAGAAGCGGCTTCGATCAAAAACTCGGAAATTGCAGAAGAGCTCGAATTGCCACCAGTGAAAGTGCACTGTTCAATTCTTGCAGAAGATGCAATTAAAGCCGCAGTCGCTGACTACAAGAAAAAACACCAACTTTAAGGCGTTTTTTGAGGTTATAATGGGGGCCTTACGCTCCCATTCCATTGGTAAACTATTTAACTAAGGTGCAGTATGGCCGTTACATTAACAGAATCCGCAGCAAGTCGAGTGAGAGCATTCCTAGATAACCGAGGCAAAGGCATTGGTTTACGTTTAGGTGTGAAGACGACCGGTTGTTCGGGTATGGCCTATGTCCTTGAGTTTGTTGACGAACTGAATGAAGAAGACGAAGTGTTTGAGCATTCAGGTGTTAAAGTGATTATCGATAAAAAGAGTTTGGTGTACCTCGACGGCACGCAACTAGACTACGTAAAAGAAGGGTTGAATGAAGGCTTTGAATTCAACAACCCAAATGCGAAAAGTGAATGTGGTTGCGGTGAAAGCTTCAACGTCTAATGACTGAAATTCTGAGCCGTTATCGTCGGCTCAGAAGATTTATTCAAGGACCATAGATCAATGAATCACTTTGAATTGTTTGGGCTACCACCTCAGTTTTCGCTGGATGGTAGCCTTCTTTCTTCTCAGTTCCGAGAATTGCAAAAACGCTTCCATCCGGACAATTTTGCGACCGCTTCTGAACGCGATCGTTTGTTAGCAGTGCAAAAAGCGGCACAAATTAATGATGCTTACCAGGTGCTTAAGAATCCCATTTCTCGTGCGGAATACCTTTTGGCGCAAAACGGTTTAGAAATCCGAGGTGAGCAGCAAACCATGCAAGATCCCATGTTTCTGATGGAACAGATGGAATTGCGTGAAGAGTTGGAAGAGATCTCTCATAGCTCAGATGCTGAGAGTGCTTTGGCGGCGTTTGATGCCAGAGTGAGCAAAATGTATAAACAACATCTCGCATCAATTGAGCAAGAGCTGAATGACGCGCAGTGGCCACAAGCCGCCGATCGCGTACGTAAGCTGAAATTTATTGCCAAACTAAAGAATGAAATAGAGCTAGTGGAAGAGAAACTCTTCGGCTAGTTTGAAAAACAAGGATCCATCATGGCATTACTTCAAATTGCAGAACCGGGCCAAAGCTCGGCACCTCATGAGCACAAAAGAGCAGCCGGTATCGATCTTGGTACCACTAACTCTTTGGTCGCTTCGGTCAGAAGCGGCACCGCAGACACTTTGAAAGATGCTCAAGGTCGTAGCCTTCTTCCATCGATTGTTAATTATGCCAATGAAGAGGCGATTGTCGGCTACGCGGCGAAAGCGCTGTCTGAATCTCAGCCACAAGATACCATCATCTCGGTAAAACGCTTATTGGGTCGCTCGTTAACGGACATCCAGACTCGTTATCCTTCTTTGCCTTATCGTTTTAAAGCCAGTGAGAATGGTTTGCCTGTTCTCCAGACGACTCAAGGGGACAAAAACCCAATTGAGGTTTCTGCCGATATTCTAAAGATACTAGCGAAACGCGCAGAAGAGAGTCTCGGTGGTGAGCTTTCTGGTGTGGTCATTACCGTTCCTGCCTACTTTGATGATGCGCAGCGAGCTGGCACTAAAGATGCGGCGAAACTTGCTGGCCTGCATGTGCTTCGCTTACTGAATGAACCGACAGCTGCCGCCATTGCCTATGGTTTAGACTCTGGCCAAGAAGGGGTCATTGCGGTCTACGATTTGGGTGGTGGTACATTTGATATCTCAATTTTGCGCCTCTCAAAAGGAGTTTTTGAGGTATTGGCCACCGGCGGTGATTCTGCATTAGGTGGTGATGATTTTGACCACCTGTTGGCCGACTTTCTTGCCAAGCAAGCGGGCTTAGAGATGCCTTTGAGCGCAGAAAAAAACCGTACCCTATTGAACATTGCGACGGCCACTAAGATTACCTTCTCGGAGCAAGACTCTGTTGAAGTAGATGTCTTTGGTTGGAAAGGCGTAGTCACGCGTGAGCAATTTGAAGAGCTGATTCGTCCGCTAGTGAAAAAAACGCTGATGTCCTGCCGTCGAGCGTTAAAAGACGCAGATGTGGACACTGACGAAGTACTTGAAGTGGTCATGGTCGGTGGATCTACTCGCACTTTATTGGTTCGCGAAATGGTGGGTGAGTTCTTTGGTCGCACACCATTAACCAACATCAACCCTGATGAAGTGGTTGCCATTGGTGCCGGTATTCAAGCGGATATTCTGGCGGGCAATAAGCCTGATTCTGAAATGCTATTGCTGGATGTGATCCCTCTTTCGTTGGGGATTGAAACCATGGGTGGCTTGGTTGAGAAAATCATTCCTCGCAATACCACCATTCCGGTCGCACGCGCTCAAGAGTTCACTACGTTTAAAGATGGCCAAACTGCGATGAGCGTTCATATTGTTCAAGGTGAACGTGAGATGGTGGATGACTGTCGCTCGCTCGCTCGCTTTTCACTCAAAGGCATTCCGCCAATGGCGGCGGGTGCTGCTCATATTCGCGTTACCTACCAAGTGGATGCCGATGGCCTGCTGTCAGTGACAGCGATGGAGAAAAGCACGGGTATTCAATCCGAAATCCAAGTGAAGCCATCTTATGGTCTGAGTGATGACGAAGTGGCGAACATGCTTCGCGATTCCATGACGTATGCCAAAGAAGACATGCAAGCTCGCGCTTTAGCTGAGCAACGTGTAGAAGCGGATCGAGTGATTGAAGGTCTTATTGCCGCGATGCAAGCTGACGGGGATGAGCTGCTCAGCGAAGCTGAAAAAGCCACCTTACTGCAAGCGATTGAATCCTTGATTGAACTGCGCAATGGCAACGAAGCGAATGCGATTGAGCAAGGTATTAAAGACACTGACAAAGCGAGCCAAGATTTTGCCTCTCGTCGAATGGATAAATCCATTCGTGCAGCACTGGCTGGCCAGTCAATTGACACTATTTAAGAGTAATAACTATGCCTAAGATTATTGTATTGCCTCATGAAGATTTGTGCCCAGAAGGTGCAGTGCTAGAAGCAAACAGTGGTGACACAGTATTAGATGTGGCACTGAAAAATGGGATTGCTATTGAGCACGCGTGTGAGAAGTCTTGCGCTTGTACTACGTGTCACGTCATCATTCGTGAGGGCTTTGACTCACTTGAAGAAAGCGATGAGTTAGAAGATGACATGCTTGACAAAGCATGGGGGCTAGAGCCTGAATCGCGTTTAGGCTGCCAAGCGAAAGTGGCGGATGAAGACCTAGTGGTTGAGATTCCTAAATATACTCTCAATCACGCGTCTGAAGACCATTAATCGATCGGTATCGCAGTTCGTTGGGTCTATTGACCTAGCGAACACATACCCAAGTGACTAATTTTTCAAAGGAAGATGAGTATGAAATGGACAGATTCGCGTGATATCGCCATTGAGCTTTGTGAGCGCTTTCCTGAGATGGACCCCAAAACGGTGCGTTTTACCGATCTTCATCAATGGATCCTAGAAATTGATGGTTTTGATGATGAGCCCAATCATTCCAATGAAAAGATCCTCGAAGCGGTGATTCTTTGCTGGTTGGATGAATGGGAATAAATCCAGCCCAGTTAACAAAATTCATTAAAAAACACGGACCTTATGGTCCGTTTTTTTATCAATTTGACATTTCTACCCTACATAATGCTAACATCCGTGAGTTATTCCAATAGAAAGGCGTAGGTAGCGCCGTTATAAGGCAAGGAGAAACCATGTCTACACAGATGTCTGTATTTTTAAGTCACGAAGTCGCCGCTCCACAGTGGGGCGAGAAAGCACTGGTATCATTCAATGAGCAGGGCGCTCTTATCCATACAGGCGAAAGTACGGATTTAACTAAAATCCAACGCGCAGCGCGCAAGTTTGATGTTCAAGGCATTAAGAGTGTATTTCTTACAGGTGAAGGTTGGGATGTGGAAGCGATTTGGGCTTTCCACCAAGGTTATCGTAATCCGAAAAAATACAGCCAACTTGAGTGGGTTGCGCTAGAAGAGAAAGCACAAGCAGAACTGGAAGCGCGCATTAAAGCCACTGAGTTTACTCGCGATATCATTAACAAACCGGCTGAAGAAGTCGCCCCTCGCCAACTTGCGACGATGGCGGCGGAGTTCATTCGTTCTGTGGCTCCAGAAGGCACAGTGACAGCGCGTATCGTCAAAGATAAAGATCTGCTTGCTGAAGGCTGGGAAGGCATTTACGCCGTAGGCCGTGGTTCAGATCGCACTTCAGCAATGCTTCAACTCGACTTTAACCCAACGGGTGATGAGAATGCGCCTGTTTGGGCATGTCTAGTCGGTAAAGGTATTACCTTTGATTCTGGCGGTTACAGTATCAAGGCGTCCAATTTCATGGATTCAATGAAAGCGGACATGGGCGGTTCGGGTACGATTACCGGTGGTCTAGGCCTCGCGATCATGCGCGGACTGAACAAGCGCGTAAAACTGATCCTATGCTGTGCGGAAAATATGATTTCTGGCCGAGCGTTGAAACTGGGTGATGTCATTACCTACAAAAACGGTAAGACGGTTGAAATCATGAACACCGATGCGGAAGGTCGCCTAGTGCTTGCAGATGGCCTGATTTACGCCTCGGAACAAAACCCAGAGTTGATCATTGATTGCGCGACCTTAACGGGCGCGGCGAAAAATGCGCTAGGCAACGATTACCACGCGCTACTGACGTTTGACCAAGCTCTTGCGCAAGAAGCACTAAAGTCAGCAGCAGAAGAAAAAGAAGGTTTGTGGCCGCTGCCACTAGCAGAATTCCATCGTGAAATGCTGCCATCAAACTTTGCTGATATGTCTAATATCAGCGGCGGTGACTACTCTCCTGGTGCCAGCACGGCAGCGGCATTTCTTTCTTACTTTGTACAAGATTACCAAAAAGGTTGGTTGCATTTTGACTGCTCGGGAACTTACCGTAAGTCAGCCAGCGACAAATGGTCTGCGGGTGCGACAGGAATGGGGGTTTGTACTCTGGCCAACCTGTTAGTGACACAAGCGAATAAGTAATACTTCACAGCAGCCCAATTGGGCTGCTGGACTATAACAACGACATGAAATAAAGGGACACCTTATGGCTCTAGAAAGAACATTTTCGATCATTAAGCCTGACGCTGTAGAACGCAACTTAATCGGTGAAATTTACCACCGTATCGAGAAGGCAGGATTACACATCATCGCGGCAAAAATGGTGCATCTTAATGATGAACAAGCAAGTGGCTTTTACGCTGAGCACGAAGGAAAAGAATTTTTTCCAGCATTGAAAGAGTTCATGACTTCAGGACCCATCATGGTTCAGGTTCTAGAAGGCGAAAATGCCATTGCACGTTACCGTGAATTGATGGGTAAAACCAACCCAGAAGAAGCGGCTTGTGGCACCATTCGCGCCGACTATGCACTGAGTATGCGTCACAACTCCGTGCACGGCAGTGACAGCCCAGCATCAGCAGCGCGTGAAATTGCTTTTTTCTTCCCGGAGTCGGAAATCTGCCCTCGTTAAGCGGTTTGAATAAGTAGACCAATTCCCAAGCCCAGCACACAAGCTGGGCTTTTTTCTGATTAAGGAAAAGTGTGGTGATATTTTAATCGTTTGGTTTTATCGCCTTAGCATCTTCGGGGTTTTACAGCCCTTGTTGTCACTGCATAAAGCCTGTACAATTCGCGCCCTTAATCTTGTTCAGTCATTGAGAGGCAACATGAGCACTGAAAAAATTAATCTACTCGACTTTGATCGCAAAGGCCTGCGTGAACTGTTCGCCCAAGAGTTAGGCGAAAAAGCGTTTCGTGCTGATCAGGTTATGAAGTGGATCTACCATTTCGGTGTGGATGATTTCGATAACATGACCAACATCAACAAGCAGTTGAGAGAGAAGCTTAAGCAGAAATGCGAGATCGTCGCACCTGTTGTTTCAGAAGCTCAACACTCATCAGATGGCACCATCAAGTGGGCCATGCGTGTTGGTGATCAAGATGTTGAAACGGTTTATATCCCAGAAGAAGACCGCGCAACACTTTGTGTTTCATCTCAAGTGGGTTGTGCACTGGAATGTAAATTCTGTTCAACGGCGCAGCAAGGTTTCAACCGTAACTTAAAAGTGTCAGAAATCATCGGTCAGGTGTGGCGTGCGGCACGTGAAGTAGGGCTTGAGAAAGAAACTGGGCGTCGTCCGATCACCAACGTGGTGATGATGGGCATGGGTGAACCGTTGCTGAACATGAAAAACCTCATTCCTGCTTTGGAAATTATGCTGGATGATCTGGGCTTTGGCCTCTCTAAACGCCGCGTTACTGTGTCGACTTCGGGTGTGGTTTCTGGCTTAGATCAGATGACGGGCAAAATTGACGTTGCACTGGCGATTTCTTTGCATGCACCTAATGACAAACTGCGAAGTGAAATTATGCCGATCAACGATCGTTGGGATATTCAGGATTTCTTAGCATCAGTGCGTCGCTACATTGCTTCTTCCAATGCCAACCGCGGTAAAGTGACGGTGGAATACGTGCTACTTGATCATGTTAACGATGGCACTGAACATGCACATGAGCTTGCGCAGTTGATGAAGGATACACCTTGTAAAATCAACTTGATTCCATTTAACCCATACCCAGGCTCACCATACAAGAAACCAAGCAACTCACGTATTGATCGTTTCCAAAAGACATTGATGCAATATGAGCATACGGTGACGATTCGTAAGACGCGCGGTGATGATATTGATGCCGCATGTGGTCAGTTAGTGGGGGACGTGATCGACCGAACCAAGCGTACCGCCATGCTGAAAGCGGCCAAAGGTGAGACCATCGAGGTTAAAGCGCTGTAAGCCATCATTTTCTTATTA
Source organism: Vibrio floridensis (assembly GCF_021852965.1). Lineage (NCBI taxonomy): Bacteria > Pseudomonadati > Pseudomonadota > Gammaproteobacteria > Vibrionales > Vibrionaceae > Vibrio > Vibrio floridensis. The sequence goes on from NZ_JAKGCY010000006.1 coordinate 134,617, forward strand.
AACAGCCAGAGCTATGCTCTGGCTGTTTTGCTTTCTAATCGTCATTTTTTGCTTGTTTGGTGGACTTTCTATGCTGAATTGGACGATATATCGAATTTCTTGTGTCAAACTTTGGACAAAAGCTTGAGCTAAAGGTAAATTTCTCAGCATAGAGTTTTTGTCAATAACGCAGTTTGGCTTATCATGTTTAAAGCTACAGCTCTGTTTTGGCAGTGTAGGTTGGCTAATAAAATAATTAGGGCTGCGTCCAAAGCACCGCAGCAAACTTTTTCCAAAGTTCAGTGCAAACCAAGAACGATGAATAATAAGCGCACTTAACTTTCATTATTTGAAGATTTTAGACAGTTATGACTACAGATAACGATTTTTCACAAGACAGTGCCACAGAATCTCTCGCCATTGAACAAGTCGGTACCTTACTCAAACGCCAACGCGAATCAATGGGTTACACGCAAAAACAAGTCGCAGATCGATTACGTTTACGCGTTAACGTGATTGAACAGATCGACGACAACCAGCTTGAAAGTGGCCAAGTGGCGACCTTTACTCGCGGTTATTTGCGCTCTTACGCCAGATTGGTTGGTCTTGATGAAAAAATCATTCTTGATGCGCTAGACAATACTGGTGACGCGCAGCACCAAGAACAGGAGATGCAGAGCTTCTCACGTAAAACCAATACGGAGAAACACAATAGCCGCATCATGCTGATCACTTGGGGTATTTTCATCATCATCACGGGCATTTCTTCACTTTGGTGGTGGCAAAATCAGCAAGAGAACAGTTTAGCTCAGTCGGTCAATCAAGCCGCTCAACTTGATAATGCAGTGATTGAAGAGAATGAGCCACCTGTGCTTGACGATGTTGTGATGCAAGAAATGAGTATGGCCGAAGGGGATGCTCAGCCAGAGATCGCGACAGAAGTGGAGGTTGAGCCTGCTCAGGTTGAGACAACGGAAAGCACTCCCGTTGAGGAAGCGGTGGAAAGTGATGCCCAAGCACAACTGACACCGCCAGTGGCAGAAGAATCACTCCCGTTAGAAGCACCCAAAGCCAATGGTGAAACCGCCTTAACCATGGCTTTTCGTTCGGACTGCTGGGTTCAAGTTAAAGACGCCAGTGGTAAGACATTGATTTCTGGCATCCGCAAATCGGGTCAAGATTTAAACCTCTCTGGTCAGGCCCCTTTTAACGTTATTTTGGGCGCGCCAGAAGGCGTGACCATGACATTTGCAAGTGAACCTGTCGACCTTTCTCGGTATACTGCAGGCAAAGTAGCTCGATTCACCTTACCTTTGTAAAGATTATGCACAACGAATCTCCAATTATCCGTCGTAAATCGACGCGAATTTATGTGGGCGATGTTCCAATCGGTGATGGTGCGCCAATCGCGGTGCAATCCATGACCAATACTCGCACTACGGACGTAGCAGCCACCGTTGCTCAAATTAAAGCATTGGAAAATGTCGGCGCCGACATTGTTCGTGTTTCTGTTCCGACGATGGATGCGGCTGAAGCTTTCAAGCTGATCAAACAGCAAGTATCGATTCCATTAGTCGCCGATATTCATTTTGATTATCGTATCGCACTGAAAGTGGCCGAATACGGGGTGGATTGTTTACGCATCAACCCGGGCAACATTGGTAATGAAGAGCGCATTCGCTCAGTCGTTGATTGCGCGCGTGACAAAAACATTCCAATTCGCATCGGTGTCAACGGTGGGTCGCTAGAGAAAGATCTGCAAATGAAGTATGGCGAGCCGACACCAGAAGCTTTGGTCGAGTCTGCCATGCGCCATGTTGATATTCTTGATCGCCTCAACTTTGATCAATTTAAAGTCAGTGTGAAAGCGTCAGACGTTTTCCTCGCGGTGGATTCTTACCGACTGTTGGCGAAGAAAATCGATCAACCTCTGCATCTCGGCATTACAGAAGCGGGTGGTGCTCGTGCTGGTGCAGTGAAATCGGCGGTTGGCTTAGGCATGCTTTTAGCGGAAGGTATTGGCGATACGCTACGTATCTCTTTGGCGGCGAACCCTGTTGAAGAGATCAAAGTGGGTTTTGATATTCTTAAGTCATTGCGAATTCGTTCGCGAGGCATCAACTTTATCGCGTGTCCATCGTGTTCACGTCAGGAATTTGATGTCATCAGCACGGTCAATGCACTGGAAGAGCGACTTGAAGACATCATTACTCCGATGGATGTCTCCATCATTGGTTGCGTTGTGAATGGTCCGGGTGAAGCTGAGGTATCGCATCTCGGTCTGGCTGGCAGCAACAAGAAGAGCGCTTTTTACGAAGATGGTAAACGTCAAAAAGAGCGCTTCGACAATGAAGATCTGGTGAATCAACTAGAAGCGAAGATCCGTGCCAAAGCGGCACGCATGGATGAAAGCAACCGCATCGACATTAAAGTGCAAAACTAAATCTCAACGAAGTCATTCAAATTACGGTAATTATTGTGGCAAAAACAATCCAAGCAATTCGAGGCATGAATGATTGTCTCCCAACTCAATCACCACTGTGGCAGAAGCTAGAAGGCGCAGTGAAGAACGTAATTAGCGCATACGGTTACAATGAAATGCGCATGCCAATCGTTGAGATGACGCATCTATTTAGCCGTGCTATTGGCGAAGTGACTGATGTGGTTGAAAAAGAGATGTACACCTTTGAAGACCGCAATGGTGACAGCTTAACATTACGTCCAGAAGGCACCGCGGGTTGTGTGCGTGCCGGGATTGAAAACGGTTTGCTGTACAACCAAGAACAGCGCGTTTGGTACATGGGTCCTATGTTCCGCCACGAGCGTCCACAAAAAGGTCGTTACCGTCAATTCCACCAGTGTGGTGTAGAAGTTTTTGGTCTCAATGGCCCTGACGTCGATGCAGAGCTGATCATGATGACTGCGCGTCTTTGGCGTGAACTTGGCATTGATAAACATGTGCGTCTAGAGCTGAACTCGATTGGTTCGTTGGAAGCGCGCGCAAACTATCGCACTGCACTGATCGCATTTCTTGAGCAACATATCGATGTGCTGGATGAAGATTGCAAACGTCGTATGCATACTAACCCACTACGTGTATTGGATACCAAGAATCCAGATGTACAAGCGATTTTGGGTGATGCGCCACGTTTGTCTGACTACTTAGATCCAGAGTCAACGCAACATTTTGCGGGTTTGTGTGAACTTCTTGACGCGGCGGGTATCGAATACACAGTCAACGAACGCTTGGTTCGTGGTCTGGATTACTACAACCGCACGGTTTTTGAATGGATCACGGAAAGTCTAGGCTCTCAAGGTACCGTTTGTGGTGGTGGCCGTTACGATGGCCTAGTAGAGCAACTTGGTGGCAAAGCGACACCTGCGGTGGGTTTTGCGATGGGCTTAGAGCGTTTAGTGCTAATGTTGGAAACGTTAGAGCTGACGGATGTTCGTCGTAGTGTGGACGTTTACGTCGTCACTGCGGGTGAAGGCACTATGATGGCTGGCATGAAGTTGGCGGAACAAGTTCGTGAAGCCATTCCTGGGGTTCGCGTGATGAACCACTTTGGTGGTGGTAACTTTAAGAAACAATTTAAACGTGCTGACAAAGTGGGCGCGGTTGTAGCCCTAGTACTGGGTGAGAATGAAGTTGCAGACAACACCGTTGTATTGAAAGATCTCGCTGGTGGTGAGCAAGTTACGTATTCACAGCAAGAGATTGCCAGCAAAATTGCTGAGCTGATTTAAGCTCTGGCAGCAGTCACAACAATAGCAGCGGTTTCGCTGCCATTGAATCAGTTTTAAAGAGGACAGGAAGTGGAAGTTTACAATACTGAAGAAGAACAAGTTGAAGCGATAAAAGATTGGTGGAAAGAGAACGGCAAAGCCGTGATCATCGGTGCCGTTGTTGGTCTCGGTGGTCTATTTGGCTGGCGTTACTACCAAGATAGCGTAACGCAAGCGCGTGAAGCTGCTTCACAAAATTATACTTCCGCAATTAATGCATTACAGGCGAAAGGCGCTGAAGCGGCTGCGGATGTTGAAGCTTTCATTGCCTCTAATGACGTCAAAGAGTATTCGGTACTGGCGGCGTTACAACTGGCTAAAGCACAAGTAACCGCTGGTGATCTTAATGCTGCGCTAACCCAGCTAAAATGGGCTCAGAGCAACAGCAAAGATGCGGCTCTTATTCCGTTAACGACTTACCGTATTGCGCGAGTAGAAGCAGAGTTAGGCAATTTTGATGCAGCGAAAGCTGAGCTAGCAAAAGTGACAGACGCTAGCTGGGCTGGCCGAGTAGCAGAATTGCGTGGTGATATTGCTTTGCGTCAGGGTGACAAAGAAGCCGCTTATGCCGCTTACTCTGAAGCGCAACAAGCCGCTGATGCAGGTCAAACTCTGCAAATGAAATTGGATGATCTGGCAAAATAAGGACTTCATGGCATGAAGAAAATGGTCAGGAAAGCCTTATTAGGCATGATTACAGTGGGTGTGTTGGCGGGTTGTGCCAGTGAAGAAGACACCATTGTAATGGCGCCATTGCCACAGGTGAATAGCCAGTTCACTCCGCAATCAGCTTGGAGTACCAGTGTCGGTAATGGTGTAGGCCATTATTTCTCTAAACTCTCTCCTGAATATGCTTACGACAAGCTATTTATCGCCAGTCGTGATGGTGTAGTGAGAGCTCTGGATCCAACATCAGGTAAGCAACTGTGGAGCCAAAACGTCAAGCAAGGCGACACAGCGAGATTGTCTGGTGGCTTAACCGCCGCTTACGGCCGCGTCTACATTGGCAGTGAAAATGGTGAGCTGATCGCTTTGGACGAAGCGACTGGTGAGGTCTCTTGGCGCATCTCTGTGGTCGGCGAGATCTTAGCAAAGCCCGTTGCTGAAAATGGTCTAGTGATTGTGAATACCAGCAATGGCGTATTGATGGCCTTCGATCAAGATAATGGCGAACAAAAGTGGACCATCAGCACTGAAGTACCTAACTTGACTCTGCGCGGCGATAGTACACCGACGGCGGTATCAGGTGGTGTGTTTTGGGGAACGGCGAATGGCCGTTTAGCGGCGGCTATTGTTGAGCGTGGTCAGTTGATCTGGCAACAGCCTGTTGGTACACCAAAAGGCGCGACTGAAATCGATCGTTTAGTGGATGTGGATTCGTCACCAATCGTTTTGGGTGGCACGCTGTATGTCGTGGGCTACAACGGACAGTTAATCGCACTTGATTTACGTTCAGGCAATGCTGTTTGGAAGCGCAATTACTCATCGGCAATCGATATGGCGACCGATGGCAGCCGTTTGTTTGTTGTGACTGACAAAGATCACCTCGTGGCGGTCGATGCACGCAGTGGCACCGAGTTGTGGCAAAATGAACAGCTAGAGCATCGTTTGTTGACCGCACCAGTTATCGTGAATAACTATGTTGTAGTCGGTGACAGCCAAGGCTATTTACATTGGCTTGATCGCACTTCTGGTGAGTTCGTGGCTCAGCAGATGATCAATGACAGCGGTTTTTCGGTTGGACCTACGGTATTGCCAGATGGCTATGTCATTACCACGCGTGACGGCAATGTAAAGAAACTGACGATTAACGAATAATCGTGATATAATTCACATTCGGCTCCTGGCTGGTGACAGTTAGGAGCCGTTTTGTTGCTAGATTTTTATTTAGCGATGTTGATGACTAATAAATAGATTGTGGTTATAGGTAAAAAGCTGGTTCCTAGTGGTCGAGCAAGTGGTTACCTATAACTACAGAACGAAGATGAATGTAGAGGTTGTTATGATACCTGTTGTTGCTTTGGTTGGACGTCCTAACGTAGGAAAATCTACGTTATTTAACCGACTAACTCGCTCACGTGATGCGTTGGTTGCAGACTTTCCTGGCCTCACGCGAGACCGTAAGTATGGCCAAGCCAAAGTGGGTGAGCACGACTTTATTGTGATTGATACCGGTGGTATCGATGGTTCTGAAGAAGGCGTTGAGACCAAAATGGCAGAACAGTCACTTGCTGCGATCCGCGAAGCTGACGTTGTGCTGTTCATGGTGGATGGCCGTGCAGGATTGACGCCATCCGATGAGGCGATAGCTGCCCACTTACGTAAAATTGAAAAAGCCACTATGTTGGTGGTGAACAAAGTGGACGGTATCGATGCGGATGCCGCCAGCGCGGACTTTTGGCAACTTGGTGTGGGTGAAATGTACCAAATTGCCGCTGCTCACGGTCGCGGTGTGACAGCGCTAATTGAACGTGCGCTGAATCCTTTTTTCGACGATCTGCTGAGCTCTCATGCGGAAGGTGAACTAGAAGATCTGACCGAATTTGAAGATGAAGACGCAGAACAGCAAGATTTTTCTGAAGAAGATGCGGAAGCATCATTAAAACGTCTTCAAGACCAGCCGATCAAGTTGGCGATTATCGGTCGTCCAAACGTAGGTAAATCGACACTGACAAACCGTATTCTAGGTGAAGAACGCGTTGTTGTGTATGACATGCCGGGAACCACGCGTGACTCTATTTACATTCCAATGGAACGTGATGGTCGCGAATACGTGTTGATCGACACAGCAGGTGTTCGTCGTCGCGGTAAAGTACATGAAACGGTTGAAAAATTCTCTGTTGTTAAAACCCTGAAAGCGGTTGAAGACGCCAACGTTGTGCTATTGATTATCGATGCGCGTGAGAACATTTCAGACCAAGATTTAAGCTTGCTTGGATTTGCTCTGAATGCTGGTCGCTCCATTGTTCTTGCTGTGAACAAGTGGGATGGCTTGGATAACGAAGTGAAAGAGAATGTGAAGAAAGAGCTCGATCGCCGTCTTGGTTTCGTCGATTTTGCTCGCATTCACTTCATCTCTGCGTTGCATGGTACGGGTGTTGGTCATTTGTTTGAATCAGTGCAAGAAGCTTACCGCTCTGCAACCACTCGTGTAGGGACATCGGTACTGACACGTATCATGAAGATGGCAACAGAAGATCATCAACCGCCAATGGTTCGTGGCCGTCGTGTGAAGCTGAAATACGCGCACGCTGGTGGATACAACCCACCCATCATTGTGATTCACGGTAACCAAGTTCGTGATCTGCCGGATTCTTACAAGCGTTATCTAATGAATTACTTCCGTAAGTCACTAGATATCATGGGTACACCGATTCGCATCCAGTTCCAAAACAGTGATAACCCATTTGAAAATCGCTCAAGCAAAATGACTTTGTCTCAAGAGCGTGCGCGTAAGCGTATGATGAGCGCGGTGAAAAACCGCAAGAAATAAGCTGTTTTTTACACCTAATGCCCAAGCATCGACTTGGGCTTTTTTATATCTGTATCCAGCAACAGGAAATCTCAAGCTCATCAAACTGATGACCATTGAGTCGTTGAGATCTCTTAGATTGCAAAAACAAGAGGCGATTAGTCGCTGTCAGAAAAAAGCAAACCTGAATGGAAAATGATCTTTGCGTTAAATTCTGTTTTTGTCGTTTATTAGCTATCAGATTGGTATTTTTGTCTGTTTGAAATTGATATGCAGCATATGTAACTTATGCTTTCGGGGTGTGGTTATATAAATATTCTTTTTTGAGTAGATCGCTGATCAAAATGTAATAACCAGACGATCAAGATAGGATCCGATAAGCGTGCCTGAGGTCGTATTAATGATGTTATCGTTCTGTTAAACTGTCGATAACCATACCGTAGCATTGCTGAGTGAATCAACAATGCTAGGATAAATCATAATAATATTGAGTAAAGTTAGTACACTAGAGCGCTGCTATGGATACCGTCAGACTATTGGAAGCTCATAAGTCGATCAACCAGCTATTAGGCAAACTGGCCTTGGGATTGGACAAAGATCAGTTAAACGGCGAGATCGTCGAACTTTCAGAGGTTCTTTTTGGATCTCGAAAGGCCTCGATTCTCAAGTTAGATCCTGACAAAAACACCCTTCACGTAGAATACGCCCCGAATCTTCCAGATTTCTACAATCAAACGATTGAAGGGGTTGTTATCGGTAAAAATGTAGGTTCTTGCGGCGCTGCTGCCTATAGTGGCAAATCTGTCGTCGTCAGTGATATCTACCAACACCCGAATTGGCAGCCTTATCTCGCGTTAGCGGAAGCGGCCAACCTTGCTGCATGTTGGTCTGTGCCAATCCTATCGCGACAAAAGAAAGTGCTAGGGACTTTTGCTATTTACAGTGAAATGCCATCAAGTCCCGCTAAAGAAGAACTTGAGATTTTGCATCTGCTAGCTGCTCTCTACTCAGTTGCGTTAGAAAAGTACCATCTTGAGGATCAACTGCATTACCATGTGAATCGAGATCCGCTTACTCAATGCTACAACCGAAGAATTCTCTATTCGGAGTCAGAGCCTTTACTCGTTGGTGCTCGGCAAAGCGCACGTGGGGTAGGGTGTTTTTTCGTCGATGTTGATGAGTTTAAATACATTAATGATCGATTTGGTCACGATGTGGGTGACAAGGTTTTGGTGAGTTTGGCGCAATGGCTGATGCAACACTTTCCGAAACAGGCGGTGATTGCTCGATATGGTGGCGATGAGTTTGTCGCGGTGTGCCAGTTTGAAGAGCAAGAAGATTTCGACCGGTTTTATCAGCAATTGCAAGGCGAGATCAAAATGTTTTTGCTGCTAGAAGATTATTCTGTTTCCGTTAGTATTGGCGCTGACTATGCTCAAGGTGAACGTTTAGCGAAATTGGATAAGTTAATTCGCAGTGCTGATATTCGTATGTATCAGATAAAGCGTGTCCACCAGAAAATTAGCGCAAGGCTGAACTGAGTAACAGAACAACAGACAAGAGTATTAGGTAATGAATGAGAATAAGTGTCCTGTTTGTGCACAAGCATTAGAGTGGAATGATCACTATCACTGTGAGCCTTGTCATAAAGACTTTAGTAAGATTGGTTATTGTCCAGAATGCGAAGCTGAGCTAGAGAAGCTGCAAGCGTGCGGTGCGGCCAATTACTTCTGTAATCACTGCAACGAGCTTAAATCGAAATCAAGAATCCGCTTTCAGTTCAAAGAGAAAACCACAGATTAAGCCATGGCTTAGTTCACAGTAGAGCGTACTTCACCATCGGATAGGCGGGTGACCAAAGTGTCGCCCGTTTTGATTTGTGATTGACGCGTAATCACTTCGCCTGATTCACTTTGAGTAATAGAGTAGCCTCGTTTCAGTGTTGCCAAAGGGCTTACAGTGTCGAGCTTCTCCGCGGCGATCGCGATCTGGTGGCGCAACCTTAGCAGCTTGCGGTCCATAGCATCCATCATCTTCTGTTCCACTCGTGCAAGTGCATTTTTTTGTTCACTGATTTGACGAACAGGCGAGAGTAATTGCAGTTTGTGCTGAACACGAGAGACCTTTTGTTCTCGTTGTGCCAGATACTTTTCCATCGCTCGTTGTAAGCGGATCTGCAACTCATCAGCTTGTTGAGTCTGACGCATCAAGCGATAGCGAGGATGCTGTTTCTCTAGTCGATGGCTCAGCGAGACGATGGTGCGATTTTGCTCGGTGAGGTAATGACGCCAGGCAGAATGCAGTTTTTGCTCGCGGCTGATTAAGGCTTGATCTTTGTGGCTGTTATCACGACTAACCAGTTCTGCAGCTGCGGATGGTGTTGGCGCACGCAAATCTGCAACAAAGTCCGCAATTGTCACATCAATCTCGTGACCAACCGCAGAGATGATCGGGATTTGGCTGGCGGCAATGGTTCGAGCAACAATCTCGTTGTTAAAGCACCAAAGATCTTCCAGTGAACCGCCTCCACGGCCGACAATCAATACGTCACATTCGTTACGGCTGTTTGCACGTCCAATTGCTTGAGCAATTTGAATGGCGGCCTCTTCTCCTTGTACCAGAGTCGGATAAATGACCACAGGAAGAGAAGGATCTCGGCGTTTCAGTACATCGAGAATGTCGTAAAGCGCGGCGCCAGTTTTAGAGGTAATAATACCGACGCATTTAGGGTGTTCTGGGATCGTCAATTTCGTGGATTGAGCGAAAAGCCCTTCGCTGGCCAGTTTCATTTTTAATGCATCAAATTGCTGTTGCAGACGACCATCGCCCTCTGGCTGCATGCTTTCGATGATCAACTGATAATCACCACGTGGCTCGTACAACGAAAGACGTGCTTTGACTAACACTTGATTACCATTGGTTGGCTTAAAAGAAACGAGGCGGTTATTCCCTTTAAACATGGCACATTTAACTTGAGCCATTGAGTCTTTGAGGGTGAAATACCAGTGACCAGAAACCGGCGCAGAGAAGTTAGAAATCTCTCCCACTAACCAAACAATGCCTAATTGGTTTTCAAGCAATAAACGAACTTCAGAATTTAAACGTGAGACGGTGAAGATGTTTGGATTGGTCAGAGAAGACAAAACTAATCCCGTAGACGTGGGTATGGAGGTTAGCCGCAATATAATACATATCAAGAGGGTAAATGCAAGAAAAAAATTAAAAAATTTGTGGCCAAGCGATTGCGTTGGCCGTATAATCCGTCCGCAATATCTAATCCAAATGTGGCACGTTACTCAACGTCTGCTGCCCTCATTATGCGAAACGATGAGATTGGATTGTTCTTTTTACCTCTACATATTGTGAGATATTGCAAATGCTAAGAATTGCCAAAGAAGCGCTGACATTCGATGACGTACTACTCGTGCCAGCTCACTCCACCGTTCTCCCAAACACAGCTGATCTTCGCACTCAGTTGACGAAAAACATCACACTGAACATTCCTATGATCTCTGCCTCGATGGATACCGTGACGGAAGCTCGTCTCGCTATTGCACTTGCGCAGGAAGGTGGCATTGGCTTTATTCACAAGAATATGTCTATCGAACAGCAAGCTGCTGAAGTTCGTAAAGTGAAGAAGTTTGAAGCGGGTGTGGTAACGGATCCTGTCACTGTAAGCCCTGATGCGACCATCGCGGATGTGGTTGCGCTGACCGACAAGCACGGTTTTGCTGGTTTCCCTGTGGTTACTGAAAGCAATGAGCTAGTGGGTATCATCACTGGTCGTGACGTACGTTTTGTGACAGACCTTTCTAAGAAAGTCTCTTCTGTCATGACGCCAAAAGAAAACTTGGCTGCCGTAAAAGAAGGTGCAACTCGCGCTGAAGTGCAAGAAAAAATGCATGAAGCCCGCGTTGAGAAAGTACTGGTTGTGAATGATGATTTCCAATTGACCGGTATGATCACGGCAAAAGACTTCCACAAAGCAGAACGTAAACCAAACGCATGTAAAGATGCGCAAGGTCGTCTACGCGTAGGCGCAGCGGTTGGTGCGGGTGCGGGTAACGAAGAACGCGTTGCTGCACTGGTTGAAGCCGGTGTTGATGTACTGTTGATTGACTCTTCACATGGTCACTCAGAAGGTGTTTTACAACGTATTCGTGATACACGAGCGGCATTCCCGAATCTTGATATCATTGGCGGCAACGTTGCAACAGCAGCGGGTGCCAAAGCCCTGATTGAAGCGGGCGTTAGCGCAGTAAAAGTGGGGATTGGCCCAGGCTCTATCTGTACGACTCGTATCGTAACTGGCGTAGGCGTTCCACAAATTACCGCGATTGCAGACGCAGCGGAAGTGGCGAACCAATATGGCGTGCCAGTGATTGCTGATGGTGGTATCCGTTTCTCTGGTGATATCTGTAAAGCGATTGCGGCGGGCGCATCTTGTGTGATGGTTGGTTCTATGTTTGCGGGTACTGAAGAAGCACCGGGTGAAGTGATTCTTTACAACGGCCGTTCTTACAAAGCTTACCGTGGTATGGGTTCTTTGGGCGCAATGTCTCAAGGTTCTTCAGATCGTTACTTCCAGTCAGACAACGCAGCAGACAAGCTGGTACCAGAAGGTATCGAAGGCCGTATCGCGTACAAAGGCCGCCTAAAAGAGATCGTTCACCAGCAAATGGGTGGTCTACGTTCAAGTATGGGCCTAACAGGCAGTGCAACGATTGAAGAAATGCGCACCAAAGCGGAATTCGTACGCATCACGGGCGCGGGTATGCAAGAGTCTCACGTGCACGATGTACAAATCACCAAAGAAGCACCTAACTATCGCTTGGGTTAATTGACCCTGAGTTGAAATTTAAAGCTTATGGGGAGCGAGATTTGCTCCCCATCCACCAAATTTGATATCGAGATTAACCTCAATGACTAAAAATATTCATGACCAACGTATTCTGATCCTAGATTTCGGTTCGCAGTACACTCAACTTGTTGCGCGCCGCGTACGTGAAATCGGCGTTTACTGTGAGCTTTGGAGCTGGGATGTTGAAGAAGCGGATATTCGTGAATTCAACCCAGACGGTATTATTCTTTCTGGTGGCCCAGAGAGCGTGACAGAAGATAACTCTCCTCGCGCACCTCAATATGTATTCGATTCAGGCGTGCCAGTACTGGGGGTGTGTTACGGCATGCAAACCATGGCTGAACAGCTAGGTGGCAAAGTATCGACTTCTGACGAGCGCGAATTTGGCTATGCAGCAGTTAAAGTGTCTGGTGAGTCAGCTATTTTCAAAGATCTTGAAGCCACTCAAGATGTGTGGATGAGCCACGGTGACAAAGTGGTTGAGATTCCAGCAGGTTTCACCAAAGTAGGTGAAACAGACACTTGTCCTTACGCAGCAATGGCGAACGAAGAGAAAAAATACTACGGCGTTCAGTTCCACCCAGAAGTAACGCACACTAAAAATGGCCTACAAATGCTAGAGAACTTTGTTCTTGGTGTTTGTGGTTGTGAGCGTCTATGGACTTCAGAATCCATCATCGAAGATGCCGTTGCTCGTATTAAAGAGCAAGTGGGTGACGATGAAGTGATCCTCGGTTTATCTGGTGGTGTGGATTCATCAGTCGTAGCAATGCTGGTTCACCGTGCAATCGGTGACAAGCTAACGTGTGTCTTCGTTGATAACGGTCTACTTCGTTTAAACGAAGGTCAGCAAGTGATGGACATGTTTGGCGACAAGTTTGGCCTAAACATCATCAAAGTTGATGCTGAAGAGCGTTTCCTAAAAGCACTTGAAGGCAAATCTGATCCTGAAGAGAAGCGTAAGACCATCGGTCACGTATTCGTCGATGTATTTGATGAAGAATCGAAGAAGCTGAAAAATGCGAAATGGCTCGCTCAAGGTACCATCTACCCAGACGTAATCGAGTCAGCTGCCTCTAAGACAGGTAAAGCGCACGTAATCAAATCTCACCATAACGTGGGCGGTCTGCCAGACGACATGGCTATGGGTCTTGTTGAGCCACTACGTGAGCTGTTCAAAGATGAAGTGCGTAAGATTGGTCTAGAACTTGGCCTACCTTACGAAATGCTCTACCGCCACCCATTCCCTGGTCCGGGTCTAGGTGTTCGTGTTCTTGGTGAAATCAAGAAAGAGTACTGTGATTTGCTACGTCGTGCGGACGCTATCTTTATTGAAGAGCTCCACGCAGCGGATCTTTACAACAAGGTATCTCAAGCGTTTACGGTATTCCTACCAGTACGTTCCGTAGGCGTAATGGGCGACGGTCGTAAGTATGACTGGGTGGTATCACTACGTGCTGTAGAGACCATCGACTTCATGACGGCGCATTGGGCACACCTACCGTACGATTTCCTAGGTAAGGTTTCTAACCGTATTATCAACGAAGTAAACGGTATCTCACGCGTGGTTTACGATATCTCTGGTAAGCCACCAGCAACCATCGAATGGGAATAATCTTGCGTCCATAGCAACGCATGAACCCCAGACAGAACCCCGAGTTTTACTCGGGGTTTTTTATTACCTTCACTAAACCACCAAATAAAACGGCAGCCATTCACTGCTGTTTACTGGGGGTGTTGGTTTTGGAACAAGGTGAACATTCATTTTGTCTTGGAATGTTATGCTGTTTGCATGTGACGGAAATGACTCGCAGTTTTGTTTCGCAATTGGAAATCTCTCTGACTTTCCTATCAATTAAGGACTACTCTGCCAAAAAGGTAACAATTTGTGTAGAGAAAAAGGAAAAGGATAAATGAAGATTTCCCATCTGTCGGTTCTGATCGGATGTACGTTGGCCGCTGGAGCGCAAGCGGCAATGAATATCCAACCAGACCCTCAAAACCCAAATGGATATGTTGTTTCACGCGCGGATCTGCAAACCGCTGAGCAGGCGCAAACGGCAGATCCCATGTACGCAATTTGGTCGAAGGCGTTAGAAACACGCTCGAATACCATCGTCGAAGCCATTGCTCCCGGTGCGGCGAGTAACCCTGATAACGTAAAGCGTACTGAACGTGTTTTCCCACAAAGTGAATGGGATTTTCTCACTCATATGGCTGCGCCCGAATACACTTATACGCGTTTTTTAAAGGCGATAGGTAAGTTCCCCGCTTTCTGTGGTGAATACACTGATGGGCGGGATTCGGATGCGATCTGTAAAAAATCCATCGTGACGGCCTTTGCTCATTTCTCGCAAGAAACCGGTGGCCACATTGCAATTGATAACGTCTCTGACAACCCACTAGGCCTGGAAGAGTGGCAACAAGCGTTGGTTCATGTGCGTGAAATGGGGTGGTCGGAAGGTCAAGCAGGTTACACCACGGGTTGTGGTCAGAACGATTGGCAAAACAAACGTTGGCCGTGTGAAGCGGGGCAGGGCTATTTTGGCCGTGGGGCAAAACAGCTTTCTTACCACTTCAACTACGGTGCGTTTTCGGAAGTGATGTACGATGGTGATGCTACTGTGCTGCTTAAGAACCCAGCTTTGGTGGCGGACTCTTGGTTAAACCTCGCTTCAGCCATTTGGTTTTTCTTAACGCCTCAAGCGCCGAAACCAGCCATGCTGCATGTGATCGACCGTACTTGGGTACCATCCCAACGTGAAGTGGACGCGGGCATTGGCTACGGCTTTGGTACCACGATTAACGTCATCAATGGTGGCATTGAGTGTGGTGAGCAGAATAAAGACAAAGGCCAGCCAGTTAACCGTATTCGTTACTGGGAAGGGTTAGCATCGCACTATCAAATCCCTGTGGAAGCGGATGAAAAGAACACCTGTTGGCAGCAAACCCCTTATGGCAGTTTGAACCTCAATGGTGCAACCGACGTGCTCTACACCAACTGGGACGGCAACTGGAAATATTACGCCGATCGTCCAGGAGGCTATTCCTTTGAGTGTGAATTGGTGGGCTTCCAAACGGCCTATTCGGCGTTAGTACCAGGTGACTACGAAAAATGTGTGACTAACTTCTATGGCTCGCACGCAAGTTGGCCAGAAGTGCGTGTGGTTGACAAACTAGACCCTGTTGACCCAGGAACCCAACCGGGTGGCAATGAATGGAGCGCAAGTAAAGTTTACGTTGCTGGCGACCAAGTTATCTACAAAGGTGCGACATACAAGGCGAAGTGGTGGACACAAGGCAACGATCCAAGCCTAGGTGGGCCTTGGGAATTGGTGGCGGGAACACCAACAGAGCCAACACCGGATCCTGTGCCAACCCCAGAACCGACTCCGGACCCAGAGCCAACACCGGATCCAACTCCTGAACCGACGCCCGATCCAACCCCTGTCCCAGGTACCTTTATTCAGTGGGAACCGGGTGTAACGCAGGTTGCTAATGGTGAAAAAGTGACTTACAACGGTAAGTGCTTTATCGCTAAAAATGGCCCAGGAGTTTGGGAGACGCCAACGCAATCAAACTGGTTCTGGGATGAGATTTCTTGTCAGTAACCTTTCCAACCTCAAGCAAACTCTGGCTATGCCAGAGTTTGTTTATTCAGCCAGTTTAATATGAAATCTTAGTTTGCACTTTAGCTAGCTATCTTTTATCCAACGCTTCATTAAAATCCGCGCGTAATTTTTATAAACATTTTTGAAAAGGTACGCGTTTATGTCTACTAAACTGGCTAACCCAGCGCCACTTGGTCTAATGGGTTTCGGTATGACTACTATCCTGCTCAACATTCACAATGCAGGTTTCTTCCCGATTGACTCTATGATCTTGGCAATGGGCATCTTTTACGGTGGTCTAAGCCAAGTGATCGTAGGCATCATGTGCTTTAAGCGTGGTGATACCTTTGGTACCACAGCGTTTACGTCTTACGGCCTATTCTGGTTGACGCTGGTTGCGTTGATCGTGATGCCATACATGGGCCTACCAGCAAGCCCTGCGAATTTCATGGGTTGGTACCTTGCTCTGTGGGGTATTTTCACTGGTTTCATGTTCATTGGCTCGCTTTGCTACCCAATAGCAAAACAAGTGGTATTTGGTTCATTGACCATTCTGTTTGCACTGCTAGCAGCACGTGATTTTACGGGCAGCGAACTTATCGGCACGATCGCGGGCTTTGAAGGCATCTTCTGTGGTGCGAGCGCAATCTACTTCGCTATGGCCCAAGTGCTAAACAACGAATATGGCCGCACTATTTTGCCTATTGGTGAAAAGAAAGCACCAGCAGTGAACGCGCAAGAGCTTGCTGCATAAGCCACATCGTTTTGGGAACAGAAATGAAAGGGGTTAGCCAATGGCTAACCCCTTTTCTTATTTGCCCGTGAGGGCAACACTGCCTTTTTCTTATTGTACGATGTTGTGTTTACTTCCTGAGAAGTTAGAGTGAAGGCTGCTCCACGACGGTGGTTTGTTTTTCTTCCGTTTGTGGATCTTGACCAGTTTTACGTTTGTATTTCTCTTCCCAGTAAGTTGCACCTGAGATACCCAGTTTTACAGGGTTGAAGGTATATTCTGTCACGCCTTGTTTCTGCTGCTCTTCATAATCTTGCAGCGCTTTGATTGCCGGTTTTGACATGAAGAAAATGATCAAGATGCCGACGATATTGAGCCATGCCATTAAGCCAACGCCAACGTCACCCATAGCCCATGCCAAGTTTGCCGTTTTCACTGTGCCATAGAACACGACCGCGATCAGTGCCACTTTGAGCAGGAACATTAGGCCTTCCACTTTCACGCTGCGGCGAATGTAAGCGATGTTCGTTTCTGCAATGTAGTAGTAAGCAAGAATGGTGGTAAAGGCGAAGAAGAACAGTGCAACCGCAATGAATGGTTTACCTACGCCTGGCAATGCACTTTCAATCGCCATTTGTGTAAACACAGGGCCATTGGCTGCGATTTCAGCCGATATGTTCTGTACGAGGAAACCTTCTGCCCCATGAACGTTATACGCACCAGTGATCAGAATCATGAAGGCGGTCGCTGAACAGACGAGCAGTGTATCGATGTAGATTGAGAACGACTGCACCAAACCTTGCTGAGCAGGGTGCTCAACACTGGCTGCCGCCGCTGCGTGAGGACCAGTACCCTGACCTGCTTCGTTGGAGTAAACACCGCGCTTAACACCCCAGCCTATAGCTGCACCAATCCCTGCCATCGGAGTGAAGGCATCACCTACGATCATTGCGATGATACGTGGTACTTCACCAATGTTGAGCAGGATGATCACGAACGCCGTGATCACATAAGCAAGAGCCATGAATGGCACCACCACTTGGGTGAAGTTTGCGATACGTTTTACGCCACCAAAAATGATGAACGCTAGGATGACAGAGATGACTGTACCAGTGAAAATTTTCGCAAAACTGAAGGTGCCGATGGCGGTCTCAATCATCTCTCCAGGACCAAATGCCGCTTCAACCGCATTACCAATGCTGTTCGACTGCACGCCTGGTAGTAGGAAGCCACACGCAAAGATAGTAGAGATAGCAAAGATCCATGCGTACCACTTCTGACCCATGGCCTTTTCAATGTAATAAGCTGGGCCACCACGGAATTCACCGTTGTCTTCTTCTTTGTAGATTTGCGCCAGTGTGGATTCTGCATAGGCGGTTGCAGCACCAAAGAAGGCTACGACCCACATCCAGAATACCGCACCCGGACCACCAAAACCGATCGCTGCTGCGACACCTGCGATGTTACCTGTACCGACGCGACCAGAAAGTGAAACGGCTAATGCTTGGAAAGAGGAGATCCCTTTTGAAGAGCTTTTGCCAGAAAGGAGTAGGCGCCACATTTCGAAGAAGTGACGCACTTGAACGAAGCGAGTCACGATGGAGTAGAACAGACCAGCGCCCAAGCACAGATAAATCAGCACCGGGCTCCAGATAATTCCATTCAGAAAATCAACTAAAGACTGCATGAGTATTTTTCCCTGTTAGATGTTTGTGTTGTTTGTTTTCTGTTCGGTATATTAATCTTTTTGTAATGCAATTGTTAATTAAAATATCCAAAACATATCACCTTCGTGACTGTGAACACAAAATGCTAATAAATTGTTAAATGGAAAGTGGGAAAAACGCTGTATAGAACAAGATGCGGGATATCGGTGGCTATTTACTTTTATTGCAGAATAATGCATCGCAGAACCATTCATCTTTTGTATAAGATGGGTTCTGCGATGTTGGGAAATTTTAGATAAATCCTCTAATGGCTTATCTGGCCACTTTATTGCGGGTTGGGTTAGCTGGCGTAGCGGAAGAGATCCAACCCTGCCTGACTCTCCGTTTGCTCGCCGGTGATGATTTGGCTTAGCAAGTGACCTGAGCCACACGCCATGGTCCAACCTAAGGTGCCATGTCCGGTATTGGTGTAAAGATTCTTGAGCGGGGTTTTGCCGATGAGTGGTGTGCCGTCTGGTGTCATAGGGCGAAAACCTGTCCAGAATTCCGCCTTAGCAAAATCACCGCTATGAGGGAAAAGATCGTTCACGACCATAGAAATGGTTGCTTTGCGTTTCTCAGGAATTGCAGGATCGAACCCCGCGAGCTCTGCCGTGCCTGCCACGCGGATACGGTCATCAAATCGTGTCAGCGCCACTTTATAGGTTTCATCCATGACCGTAGAAACCGGAGCTTGGCTTTCATCGGTGATCGGAACGGTCAGTGAATAACCTTTGACCGGATAAACAGGTATCGTGATCCCTAGTTGTGCCAGTATTGCGGTGGAATAACTGCCCATGGCCACCACGTATACATCCGCTTGCAATTCGCCAGCATCAGTAGACACACTCACTACTTGGTTACCTTGAGTATTGACTTTCTTCACGTTCGTATTGAACAAAAAAGTCACGCCTTGCTGTTGTGCCAGTTCCGTCATCTGTTGGCAAAACAAATAGCAATCGCCCGTTTCATCGTCAGGCAGGTAAAGACCGCCCGTCAGCTTATGGCTCACGGCTGCCAACCCCGGCTCTTGCTTAATGCACTCATCGACACTCATACGTTGATAGCGCGTACCGCTTTGCTCAAGCAGTGCGATGTCTTTTTCAATGGCGATCAATTGCTTTTGAGTACGAAAAACCTGTAACGTACCTTGTTGGCGGCCTTGGTATTCAATATCGTGCTCTAGGCGAAGTTGGCTAAGGCATTCACGGCTGTGATTGGCAATTGCCAACATCCTTGCTTTGTTCACTTGATAACGACTGAGTTGGCAATTGGCCAACATTTGTGTCGCCCATTTCAGCAGTTGAGGATCAAGAGAGGGTTTGATTTTCAGTGGTGCGTGCTCTTCCATCAGCCAGCGAAGCGCTTTTTGGGGAATGCCCGGTGCAGCCCAAGGCGAAGAGTAGCCGTAAGAGATCTGTCCTGCATTGGCAAAACTGGTTTCTTCCGCGCTGCGCGCTTGGCGGTCGACAACGGTCACCTGATAGCCCGATTTTTGTAGATACCACGCGCTCATCAAGCCAACCACACCACTGCCCAATACCACTGCTTTCATCGATTTTCTCCTGATTAGAAACAGCGTGAGTTTCTTAGGTTTACAACTTGGTAACAATCGATATAAATTAATTGCTGCTTATAGAAAAACTAAACGCAAGTGGGCAAAAATGATCAAAAGCACTTATGTATCGGCACTGCATACTTTTGTGGAAGTAGGTAAGTACCCCAGTTTAACCGAGGCAGCAAGGCAACTTTGTTTAACCACTGGTGCGGTGAGCCAGCAGCTATTACAGCTAGAACAGCAACTTGGTTTTAGTTTGTTTGAACGGCACTCTCGCGGTATTCGCTTTACGGAGAAAGGTCGTCAACTTCATCAATGTGCCGCGTTGCACTTTGGAGAAATGGCAGCGGAAATCCAACGTTTAAAGCAGGAGCAGAGTCGCCCACAGGAAGTGCGTCTTAAACTGACCCCTTCTTTTGCCTTCAAATGGCTAGTACCCAAGTTGGAAAGCTTTCACCAGCAGTATCCCGATATTCAAATCCAAATTTTTGCCGAAGGGGCTTTGGTGAACAGTGATACGCGAGATTTTGACCTCGCGATTGATTACCGCCCACACCCATTTCGTCAAGCCAATACCGAGTTGCTATTGGATGAATATTTGCTGCCTGTGATGAATCCCAGATACTTGCAAACACACCCGTGGTTGCACAATGCCGTGTATGCGCTAGATGAGTGGAGTCAAGTGGTGCTTTTGCACGACGCTATGCCGTGGGAAAACGCGCCAAGGGATTATGAATGGCTTAGTTGGGTCGCGCAGAGACGACTCGATTTGCCAACCGAAAGAGGACACTTCTTTAACCGGACCGATATGGCGATGTCGGCTGCTGAGGCAGGCGTGGGGATTGCCATGGCACGCATGGCGCTGATTGATGATGAGTTACAAACCGGCCGCTTAGTCTCTCCTTTTCAGCCCATCCGAGCAGAGGCTGGTTACTATTTGATCCACAACAGCAAAAACGACAGTACCGCAGCGTTTACCACTTGGCTTAAGCAACAAATTTCAAATTGAGTGGCAACTCAATAACTAGCTCCTACACTTAGTTTTATACCGTGGTCATAACAAATAAATCCAAATCGGTATGACAGAGGGGCAGCAAATGAAGTCAGAAAAAGGCCGATGCAGCTATCAAAATCCTGATGGCTGGTGCTGCGATCAACCGTGTGGGGAGTCTGGTCTCTGTTACTGGCACGATCCCAAAGTCGATAAAAGTAATGACGACGTAAAGTCGCAGGTTGAGCAATGGGCAGCAGAAGGTAAACCTTTAGACGGATTTCAGTTGGCAAAAACAAACTTGGTTGATCTCAACTTGGTTAACCGTGGTAGCAAGGTTGGGTTTCAGTGTCGAGGTGCCGATTTCTATCGCGCGGACCTGACTGATGCGCATTTTTTTGGCTTAGATTTACGCGGTTCTTCACTGATGAAGAGCAAATTGGTGTGTGCCAATTTGCACTGCGCAAAACTTGAAGGGTGCAATTTACTCGGAGCGGATTTGGCGCGTGCCCGTCTCGAAAATATTGAGTGGGGGGAGGATCTCAAACAAGAGCAAGAAGCGCGAGCTGCGATGAAAAAAGGCGACAGAAAAAAAGCGCGTTCATTATGGCAAGAGGCTGAAGAAGTCTGCCGAGGGGTGCGCAAGCAGTGTGAAAAACAAGGGTTGTTTGAAACCGCTGGACTGTTTTTTAAAAAAGAAATGCGTTTTCGACGCTATCAAATGGCAAAGTTTAGCTTGCAGCGTATTTTGTCTAAGGTCGTCGATCTCTTTTGTGGTTATGGTGAAGACCCATTGAGAGTGGTGCTTTTTTCACTCTTTTTGATTTTCACCAGCGCTGGTGCCTACTTTTTCTTAGACACCACTTCAGCCAACCCCATTTATGCCGACGTTACAGGCTGGAAATTCTATCTACTCGAGTTTCTCAACGCGGTCTATTTTAGTGTCGTCACCTTTACCACGCTTGGTTACGGAGATATCTCACCGGTTGGAGTGGCGCGTTTTGTTGCGGCACTAGAGGCCTTTCTTGGCAGCTTTACAATGGCTTTGTTTGTGGTGGTGTTTGTAAAGAAAATGACGCGATAACCCTAACTGCTACATTTTACGTTGCCACTTATGTTTCATCACTGCGTAGAGCATAGCTGCAAAGATAAGTGCGCCAAAAGACCAAATAAGGCAACGATGCTGATCATAGACGGTGGCGATTTGATGCAAATGTTCGAAGGCAAAGTGAGTCAGTAAGCCAAATACCGCAACCCAAATGCTGGTGGCGAGAAGGTTGCCTAAGAGAAATTCTTTGAGGGGCATTTTGGCAATCCCACACGCCAGTGGCATAAATTGTTTCATCCCTTCGACAAAGCGGCTGATGACTAGGCAAGCTGGGCCATATTTTTGAATGGCCTGTTGCAGCTTGTGAAACTTAGCACCTGAAATGTAGCCTTTTTTATCCAACCAAGACTCAAAGTGGTAACCCAACAAGTAACCACAGCTGTTGCCGATAAAACAGCTCAACCAAGAGACGAGCATCACCCAATAAAAATTCATCACACCATCAGAAGAGAGGATGGATGCCGCGATCATTAGCGATTGCCCTGGCATCGGTACGCCAACGCCCTCAAGCACTATGCTGACGATCAACGCTAGGTAGCCATATTGTTCCAACAAAGGTTGCATAGAAATCAGCAGTTGGTTGAGATGTTGCACGGTCACTGTCCAGAAGGGGTATGCGATAAAGAGATGTTAATACGCCTGTCTATGGCGCGAATCAAGTGTGCTGATGGGTTCTTGCGTGGATTTTACAAAACCGTTCAGTTGTCGAGCGGTGACTCAGCAATGGTGATGTGTACAGCTTAAGAAGCATTTAGATCATCATGTACCTAAAGCATTTGGAACATGATGATCCTAATGCTCAAAAAGCAGAACCAGCGACGGAAAAAGTGGGAAAAATACATAAAGAAAACCCAGCGATAGCAGCTGGGTTTTCTGGTTATTCTCTTTTAAATCAAAGTTTTGATTGTGCTCGATTGAGCCGGTCATGAACGGCAAACCAGCTTTCGGTCACCGGTGGTCTTTCTACCCAAATTTCCTCACAGCCCCATTTGTCCGCTTCATCGAGTGTGCGATATAAGTCATGCGAGTATTCGGCGACGGAAGAAGGCATCTGTCTGGCTTCGACATTCTCTTGCGCAGTGAACGGTGTGTAGTGAAGGTAGGCGATCTTCTTATCCCCAATCAGTGCCAAATCGCTAGCTTGAACCAAACGAACGCGGGTATTGGGTTGGTAGTGGCTGGTGACATTACCGGGTACCGCAACATTATGGCTAACCGGAGAACTCACTTCCTCGCCCAACGTGGCAGAGAGTTGGGCGGCGGTCACTGGGCCGGTACGTAAAATACGGAAAGGTTTTTCGGTTAGATCGACAATCGTCGACTCAAGCCCGTGAGCGCAGTCGCCTCCATCTAATACGGCCGAAATTTTGCCACCGAGTGAATTCATGACGTGTTTGGCTGAAGTGGGGCTCAGTTTTTTGTAAGGGTTCGCTGAAGGCGCTGCAACCGCCATACCGGAAGATTGCAATAGGGTTGCAAATACGTCATGCGCAGGCATTCGAATGCCGATGGTCTCTAAGCCACCAGTAACCACGGGAGTAACATGAGGCGATTTTTTCAACAGCAAGGTAACTGGGCCTGGCCAGTAGGCTTGCGCCAAAGTATACGCTTCTTGAGGAATGTCGATCGCCCAATCGGTCAATTGCTCCACACGGCCAATATGCACAATCAAAGGGTGATCGGCAGGTCTTCCTTTCGCAGCAAAGATCTTTTTTACAGCGTCTGGATTGGTGGCATCTGCGGCTAAGCCGTAAACCGTTTCAGTTGGGATCGCCACGAGCTCACCGCTGGCGAGAATCTCTTTGGCTTGATCGATGTCTTTTTGCTCTAGGGCAGAAAGATAAAGCGTGTTCAATGTTACTTCCTCAGGGTTGGCTGATAAGGCCGATTATCTGCGTTCTCCGAAAAGCAAGCCATTTCTGACTGCGGAGAAAAACGGAGGCGACATTATACTCAACTGTTGTGAAGATGCGAGTATCGTAGTGAAAAGACATTTAACTGACATGAGTCTCTGGATGCTTATGCCAACAAAAAGCACCGCATAAAGAGGTGCTTAGATTCGTTCGCTCGGAAAGGGAATGCTGTTACTAAAACTCAGTGACGCATAAACTCTTCAATTTTATAACCAGTTATCTGAGATAAGCTTCTAAATAGATAGAACAGCGCCCCCATCATGATGATCGTGACAGGAATCGAGATGACGGGAAAGCTCAATGCGGTCATTTTCCCTATCTCTTCATTGAAAGCCGCAGTTCCTGCAGGACTCGTGACAATCCATTTCGCCAGTACGTAATTCAATACCGATGAGATAAGAAATGATAAGGCAACTAAGTAAGAACTTGTGTTTACTTTTTGTTCAAACTGATGTTTCTTCTCATCGGTAGTGAGCGCGCTCTGCAACTTTTCTAAATCGACAATATCTTCATTTAACAGCATCTTACGCACCAAAGGATAACCAATAAGATTGCTAATAATGATCACGACAAAAATGAGCCCAGGAATTGCGGCTTCTTTAATAGCGACGTAAGCGGGATCTAACTGCAATAACCCTATACCGCCAGTCAGCAATACGCTAATTAAGCCTAAGGCGGAATAAAAGTTCACTTTACGTTCTTGAGTGAAGCTATGAATTCCAAACAGAAGCGGAAAAGCTAGCGCTATGATGAGAGCCCAAGTTGGTCCTAGGCTATCTTCGCCGCTCATCTTACTGAGAATAACAACGGGGATAACGATATTGAGCAGTACGTTGCTGAGTAAACTTTTGTTTGATTTCATATTGAAGAGTTCCTACGTCCAGAGAGCAAAGTATACGAATGTGGCAGAATGACTCAAGTCTCAGAGTTATGTTCACCGCAGTTTATTGTAAGCAGTTGTGGTGCTGTAGATGAGATTCGATTGATATACAGGTTACGGGGTGAGCCATCAGTTTGGCACGGCTTTGTTGCTTAAATCGATGGAACTAAATCAAGAAGCTACGATCTGATCGGCCACATCTATTAATCATCGTAGCGTCATGCCTAAACCTCGTTACAAAACAACTAACTGGAAACAGTACAACAAAGCCTGTTTAGGAACCATAAATTAGGAACACAAAACTAAGGTTCCTACATCGGTTCCTAAAAGTCAAAGCTGCTATGGAATGGCTATGAATGCTAAGTGATTGATTTTAATGTATTTCAGATAAGAAAAAAGACGTCCTGAGACGTCTTTAAACTATGATTTGGTGGGCTGGGGGGAGTTGAAATGGTTTCTCACTTTTCATAAATTCAGTAACTTATAACGATGTTACCAATTTGGTGTTGCATCAAATGTTACATCAATTTCCTGCTTCAAAAGGAACTGAACCCGCGTCCATGTATTACTAAATCATTTAAAAATGCTAGCTTGTTATAGCAATTTAATCTAAAGCAATAGCGCTGATACTGAGTATTTTACCCAGCCTCACCATCTATTAGTAGCGATTTTAACACATCGGGAGAAGACGGTAGCATTCCGACTTTTAAGCCAAATGGTTTGAATACCTTGTTGAGAATCTCTGTATTGTAGCTGCCCCGATCATTCTCTATATCTGAGAGTGTTTTTCTTGAGACATCGACAAGTCTTGCGAACACATCCTGTTTGAATCCCAGTATATCAATGCGTAAACTTTTCAACGCTTGGCCTTGTGTTAGCTCTCCAAGCAATAAGTGTTTGATGATTTTGTTTGCCTCTGTTTTGCGTTCTGTTGCACTTACTGCTTTGGCGTTTTTTGAGGTTTTCGATCTAGTCGGAGTATTAAGTTGCGATCGTTCTTTGGTCGAATGAGTTGCATCCGTCCCAGTCTTGGGCTGATGTTGATTTCGGTTTGCTCTTAGACGAGCAACTGTATCTTGTACGGATTCTTTATTGCTTGGCTTATTCATAGTAGCCCCCATTTAGTGAGCTTTTCTGATATATGATTAAGTCCAACGGCTGGCATCTCTAAGATTTGTTCTGGTACTCCTCGTAATGCTAGTCTCTGCTTTAAATCAATGCATTTACTTGCAGTAACCTCTAGCTCTTGTAATAACACTTCTTTTGGCACGAGATCAGATAAGGTGTCCGCTATTCCTACGAAGTCGTAAGTTCCGCCAACCTCTAGTGGGGCTTTCCATTTTGTTGTTCTTGGAATGCCTTCAGGATCAGCTTTCATTGGTGCGAAGTCGTAAACGGGAGCAAGCTTTATGACTCCATCACCTTTTAAGAATGAAGTGTTTCTGCCATGGTTATCACTATTACCAAACAAGATGTTGAGTAGATCTCTCTTCACCCATTCAATGACGAAAGCTTGGGTATCAAACCTATACCCTTGGTGTTTAACCATATTGCTTTCAGTAATTTTTTCTATGAGAGTTCGGATTGTTGTTTCGTGATCAAGAGTGACCCCAGCGCCTTTGTTCAAAATGGAATACACAGATTCCATGCCGAATCTCTCTATTTGTTGCTCATTAATTTGAACATCAAATCGAGGAAGCCACAAGGAAGGGTAGTTTAATCCTTCCTCCAAGCGCATACCGTCGGTGGAGATCGTTTCAACTCCCATTTCAGTTAGCTCGTGGTAGAAGTAGAACTCAGCTCTTAGAATATTACAGTCGATGGTGCTTCTTGATCCTCTAGGGTACTTTACTAAGTAATGCAAGTCGTGGTTACTATTGTCATCTTGGTATGGATCAATCCATATTTTTTCGCTGCCAGATCCATGATCGAAACCACATCGGAGGATCAGCTTTGGCGCCTCACCTCCAGCCCCTGTTGCACCACCTGCGGCTGCCCCTCTTTGCTGTGCATAGTCGAGGAAATCACCTGCTCGATTTTTAACATCATCAACAGAGAAGTAGAGGTTGTCTGCTACTTCGTAGCGCTCAGGAAGAGAGTCTTTTATTCTTAAGTTACCAATAGGCGACATTGTGCCAAACTTGAGCAAAACATAGTCTTGTTCATCAGAACTAAGGTCTTCAATATCTAGGTGTTTGACCCAGTATCGTCTACTAGCGCCACTAGGCATAATATCGTCTAGAAACTTTAACCATCCAGGTTTACCCATGTCATCAAAAAAGAATGAGACAGGGTGGTTTAGTGAAACAGCGTGAAAGTCATCTTTATCGTGATGTTCTAGCGCATAGTCGCTGAGGTAGTTGAGTTCAGTCACTCGGAAATTATGTTGGCTACTTTTAGGGAATGAGATGATACCAATATCTATCCATTCACTTCTGATAAAAGCTTGTACGGTTAGTTCTTCCATCAACAACACCTCTACTTATCAATGAGTAAAACTTTACTCTTAAAGTTCCTATCTTTCAACTTATGAGTAACGATTTACTCATAAGTATGTGGCGAGACTCTTTGTGAGTAAATAATTACTCGTAATCTGTAAGCCCAAATTGTTGATGAACAGAATGGATGGAACTATTTATTAATTTTTGACGTAGGTCTTGAAATCGCCAATGATTCCAAGGCCGGTCTCCTTTCTCTTACGTAGGGTATGTTTGATTAGGTACGTAGCGACTGTTTGACTTCAGTATGGTGAACAAAGAGGTGACGATATTTTGGTCGTGAAAGTACCAGTTACCAGATGTTGAAAGGCTCAGATAGTGCATCGTTTAGTACCTTGTTTTAGTACACATATCCAGTTATTGAGGGACAGAATACAAAAAGGGCGATAACTCAAAGAGTTATCGCCCTTTCCAAACGTTTGGTGGAGCTGGGGGGAGTTGAACCCCCGTCCGAAAACCATTCATCATTGGTACTACATGCTTAGTCGATCTTTAATTTCACCACCACCTGCGAACCGACACGCGAATGAATAGCTAACCTGAATTATATCTCACGCTTCATCCCTCAGGTGGGGGAATCCACGCCAGCTTGATTTGGTTTGACCCCTCGTGATTCCCCGTCTTACAAGCGGAAGCTAGGGCGAGAGGGCTCTGAGCAGTTTATTAAGCTGCTAGTGCGTAGTTTTCGTCGTTTGCGACTATTTTTTTGCGGTTTGTTAACGAGGCCTACCGCACCTCGGCATGCACCTCAGACTGCAAAATTCCCGTCGAATCCTAAATCAGCCCCAAGGTAATTTGGGCATACTACCAGAAAAGCCTAGCCTGTCCAGTAGTATGCGTCTAAGTGGTTAAGTTTAACGCAGCGAGCTTTTCATCACGCGAGCTTTTTGGCGCTGCCAATCGCGATCTTTAATGTCGTCACGTTTGTCGTGTAGCTTCTTACCTTTTGCCACACCAATTTTAATCTTCACCCATGAGCGAGCCCAATAGAGTGAAAGTGCTGCTAACGTCATGCCTTCGCGGTTGATACGCCCAAGCAAATTATCAAGTTCACGGCGGCTCATCAGCAGTTTACGCACACGGGTAGGGTTAGCTACAACGTGCGTTGATGCTTGATTCAAAGGAGTGATAGTCATGCCACTAACAAAGGCTTCTCCGTCACGCATAAATACGTAACTTTCAGCAATATTGGCTTTGCCTTGGCGAAGAGCTTTCACTTCCCACCCTTGTAGCTCCATGCCTGCTTCAATCTCATCTTCTATGAAATATTCGTGGCGAGCTTTTTTGTTCAGCGCGATAGTGTTACTACCCGCTTTTGGTTTTGAATTTTTCTTTGCCATAGTGAGCTCATTATACGGTGTGCAACTTTTATAGGAAATGCTTTTATTTGCGCTGGCTCAGAATAAAAGTAAAATTGTTCAGCGCTTTGAAATGAAAGCCATTGAGAGGAGAGTCTATGAAGCAAGTCACCCGGTCTGCACTGGTATCGTTTAGTGCAGAACAGATGTATGCCCTAGTGAATGATGTGGCAAAGTACCCTGAATTTTTGCCAGGTTGTTCTGGGAGCCGAGTGATCGAGGCGTCGGATTCCAATATGGTCGCATCGGTAGATGTGGCAAAGGCTGGTATCAGCAAAACGTTCACCACTGCCAATCATCTTGTTCCAGGTGAAGCAATCATGATGACGTTGGTCGATGGCCCGTTTAAAACCCTCAAAGGAGGGTGGTTTTTTACTGCCCTAGATGAGCAAGCGTGCAAAGTTGAGTTAAAGCTGGAGTTTGAGTTTTCAAGCAAGATGATTGAGCTCGCCTTTGGCAAAATCTTTAATGAGCTGACCAATAATATGGTCAATGCATTTACTCAGCGTGCGAAGCAGGTGTATTTATGAGTATTGAATCTGAGATGATCCACGTTGAGGTGGTTTATGCTTTACCTCAGGAGCAACGTGTATTAACCGTAGTGGTGAACCAACAAGCGACAGTGGAAGAGATCATTCGTCAATCTGGCGTGTTAGAGATCTACCCTGAGATTGACCTTGGCAAAAATAAGGTTGGCGTGTTTAGTCGCTTGGTGAAATTAGATGCAACGGTGCGCGATAAAGATCGTATTGAAATTTATCGTCCTTTACTGGCCGATCCAAAAGAGATTCGTCGTAAACGTGCAGAGCAAGCAAAAGAGAGTGGTGCGGCGGATCCTGTCACAGGAGGCAAGCCAAGCCCACTGCGCAAAGCGGACTAACTTCAGCTTCAATACTGGATAAAACAAACCCCGAATTCATCGGGGTTTGTTGTTATTTGGGCTGAGCCTTTTGATGTCCGCGTAAAAGCTGGGAGGTTAGCGAATACCTTCAAAGAAGCTATCGCTGGCTGGAAAATCTCCCGCAACCTCAACTAAGGTACCGTCATCATTAAAGTTAACAATGAGGTTTTTCTGAATTGATGCCTTATGACCTTCGGTGTGATGGTAGATATAGTACCAAGTATTTGGATAGCCATTTTCGATCAGCATCGGTGAACCCATGACAAAACGGACCTGGGCTTTGGTCATGCCAAATTTCAATTTATCAACTGCTTGTTGTTCAACGTAGTTACCTTGGTTGATATCAATACGATAGACCAGTTTTTCTAACACCGAGCAGCCTGTCAGCATTGTCATTGCCAATGGTAAGGCAACCAACCACTTCTTTAATTGCATAGCTAAATTCTTAGTAACCTCAAAAATACTGCGACCGATAATAAACAAGCTCGGCTCAGATGTAAAAAGCTCTGTGGAGAGTATTGAGGAATCAGACAACGAATTTTGAGATGAGTTGCATTTATGAAGAAAAAAGCCAGGCTCAAGGAACCTGGCTGATTGTTGAAGAAGGCTTAAACTACGCTGCGATCAGCAACTCTTTTGCATTGGCGAGTGTGGATTCAGTAATTTGGCTTCCACCAAGTAGGCGTGCTAACTCCGACACGCGCTGATTTTGGTCTAACAAGCGCATTTGTGTTTCTGTGGTGCCATTTTTGGTGTTCTTAGCCACGAACATTTGCTGATGACCACACCCTGCAACTTGCGGTAAGTGAGTCACACATAGCACCTGAGTTGATTCTCCCAGTTTACGCAGCATTTTTCCAACGACCGCCGCTGTTGGCCCACTGATACCCACGTCTACTTCATCAAAAATGAGGCTAGGTGTGTCGACTTTTTGCGCCGTGATGACTTGAATGGCAAGAGAAATGCGCGACAACTCACCACCAGAAGCGACTTTAGCAATAGGTTGCAGTGGTTGACCTGGGTTGGTTGAAACCAAGAAGCACACGGTGTCTAAGCCTAATGGCGAGGGATGTGTGCCTTCATTGTTGACTTCAATGTTAAAGACCGCCTTTTCCATGCTCAGTTCATGCATACTTTGGGTAATCAGCTTGTTGAGTTCTTTGGCATAGCGACAGCGGGATTTATGCAGTTTCTCCGCTTGTTCAAGATAGTCTTGGTATTTAACCTGCACATTGGCGGCTAACTCATCCATTTTTTCATCGGAGCAATCTAACGCTTCTATTTGTTGCAGCAGATCTTGATGATGTTGATAAAGCTCTTCAGGTTGAACGTGGTGTTTACGAGCCACGGACATTACCTTGGAAAAACGCTGCTCTACATAGGCCATACGAGCTGGATCGACATCGATACGATCGAGGTAATTTCTGAGCTCACTGTTGGCTTCTTCAAGCTGAATGATCGCTTCGGCGACCATATCAGGAAGTGCACTGAGTTTCGGGTCTAGCTCCGCCAATTCAATCAAAGCATTGCTGGCGCTTTGTAAAATACCGAGTGCGTTGACTTCTTCGCCTTCGTAGATCAGTTCTATTGCATGCTGGCAAGTACTGGCGAGCTCTCCGCTATTGGATAGCAACTTATGTTCTTGTTCGAGCTCAGTAAATTCTTCTTCACCAATCGCAAGTTCATTGAGTTCTTTTATTTGGTATTCCAATAACTGTTTTTGAGCTTGGTTTTGAAGGCTGTTCTCTTGCAACTGTTTTAGATGATTATCTGCTTGGCGCCAATTTTGGTAAGCGACACGTGTGTTTTTCAGCAAGTTGAGGTGGCCAGCGTATTGATCCACCATGGCCATTTGATGTTCGCTCTTCATCAATTGATGATGGGCGTGCTGGCCGTGAATGTTGATCAGCAGTTGTCCTAATGCTTTTAGCTGAGAAAGGGGAACCGGACTGCCGTTGATGAAGGCTCTAGAGCGCCCTTCACTGGTAATAATGCGGCGTAAAATACATTCACTGCCGTCTAAAAGTTCGTTGTCTTCTAGCCAGCGTGTGGCGTGAAGATTGTTGTCGAGTAGAAAGGCGGCACTGACTTCGGTTTTGTCCTCGCCTTGCCTCACCATGCTGGCTTCTGCGCGTCCACCAAGGCATAGCCCCAGTGCGTCAATGGCAATGGATTTACCTGCTCCGGTTTCACCGGTAATGGTTGTCATGCCTTTTGACAGCTCGAGTTGTAAAGACTTAACAATAGCAAAATTATTAACACTTAAATGAGCCAGCATTTTGGTTTACCTGTATAGCTGAACAATACTGTATATAAATGCAGTATATACTGTTTCTTTATACAGTAAAGATCTCCAAGAGAAAAAATGTGAAGGCGGTTTTATTCATCAATAGAGTGCTGTTGCCAAAGAAGAAAACGTAAAGGTAAAGCTAAGGTGATGGCTAAGGTGATAAGTTGAATTTCCTTTGTCGGAAGAGTGTTTTTTGATGATCGTACAGAGGGTTAAGGTACGCCTTAACCCTTTTAAGGAAGGAGATTTAGAACAACTTGCTCGACCAACCAAGCTTGTTACGTAATACGTGATAGTAGCTGTAGTCTTTTGGATGGATCAGACGAAGTCGATTTGGGCTCTGGTAGATGTGAATCTCATCGCCGGGAGATACGGGAAGAGAGACTTGGCCATCACAGCTGACTTCTTGCGTTCCTCGGTTGTCTGGCGATACCAGTAGTTTAATCCTGCGATTGCCATCCACGACTAATGGTCGACTTGAAAGTGTATGAGGGAACATTGGCACCAAAGAAATGGCGTTCAGGCTCGGTGATAAAATGGGGCCTCCGCCTGAGAGCGAGTAAGCGGTTGAACCTGTTGGTGTAGAGATAATTAAACCGTCTGCACGTAGGGAAAACGCAAAGCTCTCATCGATGTAAACCTCAAACTCAATCATATGCGCGACTTGCCCCGGATGGAGCACGGCTTCATTGAGTGCGGCGTTGTGGCTTTTTACTTGCCCATGCCGGTGGATTTCTGCTTCAAGCAAAAATCGTTCTTCCTCGATGTAGGCTCCGTCCAAAACTGCTTTCAGAGAGTGCTGGAAATCTTCAGGGTTTAAGTCGGTCAAGAATCCAAGATTGCCTCTGTTTACCCCGATAACACGGGTGTTAAAGCGAGAGAGAATACGGGCTGCACCGAGCATATTGCCATCACCACCAACCACAATGGCCAAATCGGCTTTTTCACCTAACTCGACCAAACCAGAAAAGTGTTCTTCGGGAACATCATTGAGAATGGCGGAAAGTCGATCGTCAATAAATACCTGATAGCCGAGTGAACTCAACCAATGATATAGGTCGCGATGCGTCTGAATTGCTTGTTGATCTCTTGGCTTACCGATAATAGCGATCACGTTAAATGGTTTTTTCATAGCTTTTCCGCACTAAAGAGGCTTGAATCGGGATTCATCATCCCCATAATAATGGCAAGTTATCTAACTTTGCGAATTTTTGTGAAGATAAAGCCCATAAAACGTGAAGGGCTTTAAGGACAAATAGTTGAATTCTGGAGATATCATGAGCAACGAAGAGAACAAGATCAACGAAGAAGTGCTTACACAGCAAGACGCTGCGGAAGTAGAAGTAGAAGCTGTTGGCACTGATGCTGATATCGAATGGAACGAAGAGGCCGATGAATCAGCGGCGAAAATCGCTGAACTGGAAGCCGCTTTATTGGCCAGCGAAGCGCGTGTGAAAGAGCAGCAAGATTCAGTGCTACGTGCGAAAGCAGAAGTGGAAAACATGCGTCGCCGTACTGAGCAAGAAATTGATAAAGCGCGTAAATATGCGTTGAATCGCTTTGCTGAAGAACTGCTGCCAGTGATTGATAATCTAGAGCGTGCGATTCAAGCGGCTGACGCTGAAAGCGAAGCGGTAAAACCGCTGCTTGAAGGCGTTGAATTGACTCATAAAACGTTCGTTGATGTGGTCAGTAAGTTTGGTTTGAAAGAAATCAATCCTGAAGGTCAGCCATTTAACCCAGAATGGCATCAGGCGATGTCGATTCAGGAAAGCCCAGATCACGAGTCAAACACCGTGATGTTCGTGATGCAAAAAGGCTACGAATTGAATGGTCGAGTGATTCGTCCTGCGATGGTTATGGTTGCGAAATAAGCGAACTGATAGACCGATTCAAACACACAGAGCGGCTTTTGCCGCTCTTTTTATGTCTCCTAAGCCCCCGCACCTAGCAAACCAACCCTTTGATTTAGTCGATTATTCTTTGCTTTTCCTTTAACTGAAAATTAATTTCTGATTGGAAATTTGTATCATTATTGTAAACAAAAGCTTCATTTTGTAACTCAGGTGTGTATTATGTGCGAACTCCGTCTGAAATATAGGCGGTTTTAACTACAAAACCATAAATTACAAACACAACATTCTGGAGTGAAGGATGGATAAATCACTTTCAAGTAAGATTTTTGTAGGCTTGTTTGCTGGTCTACTTATCGGTACTGCTATTCAGTATCTCTTTAGTGGCGTTGCTATCTTTGATACTTATTTGCTGGGTGCCGCAGAGGGCGCTGGTGGTATGTTTGTATCGCTAATCAAGCTGCTGGTTGTGCCACTTGTTTATGTTTCGATTGTGTGTGGCATTGTTGACCTAAAAGACATTACTGCGTTTGGTCGCCTTGGTGGTAAAACTTTTGCGCTTTACATTATCAATACCATTATTGCGATTGCGGCAGCGCTGACGGTTGGTCTTATCTTCCAACCAGGGGCGGATGCACATCTTGCGGGTACCATTTCAGAAACGGTAAAACTAACCACAACGGAAACACCGGATATCTTTTCGTTGGTAGTGAACATTGTGCCAAGCAACCCAGTGCAAGCTTTCGCCAATGGTGACATGCTGCAAATCATCTTTATGGCGATTTTGACCGGTTTGGCAATCCAAGCGCTGGATTCTCGTGGTGGTCCTGCTATCCGTACTTTCAAAATGGCCAATGAGATCATGATGAAACTGGTTGGCCTTGTGATGAGCCTTGCGCCTTACGGTGTGTTTGCTCTGATGATTCAACTTGGAGCGACTTTGGATGCCAACACGCTGATGTCGGTTGCGGGCTATGTCGCGTTAGTTGTGGCCATGCTGGTGTTTTGGATCTTCTTCTTCTACCCAATGGTGGTGGGCATTACTACTGGGATCACACCCAAGGCATTTTTGCGTGCAACTCGTGAGCAGATCTTGTTCTCGTTATCGACCGCGAGCTCGAATGCAACCATCCCCGTGACCATGAGAACCCTGACTGAGAAGCTTAATGTATCTAAGTCTGTGGCTGGTTTTGGTGTGCCACTGGGCGCGACCATGAACATGTCAGGCGTGTCTATTTACATTGCGTTGGCGACCATGTTTGTGGCAAACGCATTTGGCCAGCCAATTAACACGGCAGACATCTTTACACTGGGTTTGACGATTCTTCTACTTTCGATTGGTGCCGGTGGTGTACCTGGCGGCGGCGTAGTGATGGTGGGTGTATTGCTTCATCAACTTGGTTTGCCACCTGAAGGCCTTGCTATTATTGCCGCGGTAGACCGTATCAATGATATGTTCTGTACTTCGTCTAACGTAGTAGGCGATACCGCGGTGAATACCATCGTTGCGAAATCTGAAGGGGAAATTGGTGTGGAAGCGGGCGAAGCGCAAACAGCGCCTTCAACCACAGCGAATGCGTAAGCACACTTTTTCTGCGAAACAAAAGCGAAGCCTAGCGGCTTCGCTTTTTTGTACTTTGAAATGATGCCCCCTCTTTTGCTCATTGAGTACATCAAGCGTCAATGCTGGTGTTCTTGTTCTACGGTCCCTACCCAAGTGAGTAAGTGAGGAACAAAACCAAGCGGATGTTGACGGACCTCTTCTTTGACAAGGTCGATTTCTAGCAGTTGGTTATTGGCAGGATCGCTCACAATAAGATGACCTGTACGTTTGTCTTCCGTTAACTGAATTTTTTGTCCTTCCGCTAATGCTGGTGGCGTTTCCCATAAAGTTATATTGTGGCTTTGAATGAAATTCGCCGCGGCATTAAACACTTTCAATGTGCCGTTGGAGCTCACCACAATCAAGGCATCGTTAGCGGCATAATGAGCTAGTGCGCCTTCCTCCGGAGAAGATTTCCAATTGACCTCTTTCAGCTCCCCTTGGGCGAGATAAAAGGCTTGAGCCTGACGAGTGAGAAACAACAGTTTATCCGCAGCATCAAAACCCACCACAGTGCCAAATCGAGATCCTGTGTCTAAACCTGCCGGATTGGTGAGTTTGGTGAATTGCGGGGTGGTACTTGGTGTCTCAACAACGATCACGCCATCACTACACGCAAAAGCCACTTGTGTTTTGGATTGCGCACTGCCGTGAAGCGCTGGGCACGCATCGGGTGAGGTGCTTAATTCGTGAAAATGGTCACCGTGCCGCTCAAGAGCCACGACTTTGTTTGGCAAAGCGGGATTGGCCGCATTGTCGACAATGCCGGTAAAAGCATGTTCCCCAAGCAGTTGCGCGGTGCCGTGCACGGCATAACTAAAGGTGTAATGAGCTAGGGCTGTGCCATTAGCGATGCTGGCATCATTCAGTACTCGGAACTCTGCGTTTTCTCCGCTGTTGCTGTCGCCATCAAAAAAGAGCGCCGCAGCGTCGTCACTAAGGTCGTAATGCGTTGGTTTGATGCCCTGATACTGGGTCGTGAGTAATTGCGGACGCTCTACGTGTAAATGGAAATGATCGCCATGCGCTTCTGCTTCAATACCAGAATCGAGAATTTCCACGAGGTTTTGATTGCGTTGCAAGGCCAACGCGTAACGCCCATCTGGGCTGGTTTTCAGGCCTGATGGCGTATTTTGTAAATTAAACTGTTCCAAGGGTGCCCAATTTTTGCCTTCAAGAACGTAGAGGTTCGTGCTGCCTTGCTCTGTGACGACCAAACGGCTCATGGCGGATGGCGAATGTTCTGAATCTTGATGATTGTGATGGTCTGCTTTGTTCTCGCCTTCACTACAGCCACTGAGTGTCAGTATGACAGCCAGAGAGAGTGCGGTGTATTTGCCTTTGGTGGTCAACAGGGGTTGCATTTAAAGATGTCCTTTCATTTGAGCGATGGAATAAACCTACGAGATTAATTGAGGTAGGTCTGATTGATTTTTGAAATGTTATAACATAACATTTGTTTCATTCAATAGTTTTGAGACGTATTATCATTAATTAATCGGAGATGGATGTCGTGAGAGTCCCAGCAGTAAAGAAGAGTAGGTTGTTTTTGTGTGGTGCCATGCTCATCAGTAGTTCAGCGGTAAACGCAAATATTGATATTGGCGTCGTTCTGGATGGCAGTTATCAAAATGAATCTCGCCATTGGGGAAGCCGTGACAAGGGATTTTCGCTTGGTCATTCTGAGCTTGTACTAAGCAGTAACATTGATCATCACTTCAAAGGTCAGCTCGTTACGGTACTGGCGAGCCATGGGGGAGAAACTGAGCTTGAACTCGAAGAGGCCTGGATAGAAACGCTCAGTTTACCGCTGGGGGCCAAAGTGAAAGCAGGGAGATTGCTCTCTCACATTGGTTATCTAAACAATAAACACATGCATGAAGACGCGTTTATCGAACGTCCTGCTGTTTATCGTGCATTTCTTGGGGGTCACTATTTTGATGATGGCGTTCAAATGAGTTGGCTAGCGCCGACCGATTTTTATCTACAGACGAGCATCGAAGCATTAAGTGGAAAACCTTTGGATGCAGGGTATAGCGATCCGGTGAATGTTGGTGTGTATACCGCGAACGTGCAAATTGGCGCAGATTTAGGTGTGGAGCACAGTTGGCGCTGGGGAGTGAGTGCACTTTACAATACCAATGGTCGTCAGTTTATTCATTCCGAGTCATCGGATCACAGTGCGCATGACCATCATCATGATCACGCTGGCCATTCGCATGGGCCCGCGATAACCGGGCGTAATTTATACGGTACGGATTTCACTTGGAAATGGGCACCGGAAGGTAACTATCGTCAAACCAATGTGAGAGCCAGCAGTGAATTTTGGTATTTAGACAATCGATTTGATCCGTCAATGGCGAGTGTGCCTGGAGCGGAACAAGCTGCACAAGGTTGGTATGCGGAGCTTGCTTATCAATTCCGTCCGAGTTGGACCATGAGTACACGTTATGGGGAAGTGCGAACTGTGGAAGGAGATGTGCATGCTCATGGTGATCACTTGCATGGCGAGTTTTCTCGTGGCGATCTGAAAGAGTGGGATGTCGCGCTGGATTGGCATGCTTCCCATTTTGGTCGCATTCGTGGTCAGGTGACCTATGAAGAAAACGTTGATGGTGATGAGACCTTATTTAGCCTGCAATACGTGATGTCATTTGGAGCGCACCATGCTCATGCGTTTTAGTGTTTGTTTGTCGCTGTTACTTTTGAGCATGCCGAGCATCGCTGGGCTGAATGTCTTTGTCTGCCAGCCGGATTGGGCCGATTTAGTTCGCCAGCACGCGCCTGATGCACGGATTTACTCTGCAACCACGGCGATGCAAGATCCGCACTATGTTCAAGCTAGGCCATCACTGATTGCACAAATGCGCCGTGCAGATCTGGTCGTCTGCTCTGGTGCTGAGCTGGAGATCGGTTGGCTACCTGAACTGCAAAGACAAAGCCGCAACCCGAAAGTACAAAACGGGCAAACGGGGTTGTTTTGGGTCAGTGACTATGTGCAAATGTTGGATAAACATGAGCTGCTTGATCGTTCTATGGGCGATGTCCACGCACACGGTAATCCTCACGTCCAATTTGCACTGGCCGATATGCCAGCGGTGTCTCGCGCGTTAGCGGATAGGCTTACGCTTATCGATCCAGACAATCAGTCCCTATATAAAGGGATGGGGGTAAAGTTTCGTCATGCGTGGCAAAAACGTTTATCCGTTTGGCGTGAGCAAGCAAGATCATTACGAGGTATGCAAGTGGTGGGTTACCACCAGACCTATCGCTACCTTTATGCTTGGTTGGGAATAGAACAAGTGGCGGATCTTGAACCAAAGCCCGGACTGCCACCGACGATGGCGCATCTGCAAAAGTTGAATCAGCTCGATTTGAGCCAAGTGAGTGGTATCGTCTACTCCAGCCATCAACCTGTGGATGCGGCCAACTGGCTGGCCCAGCGAAGCCAGTTGCCGATTGTGCAGTTGGCTCAAAGTGTTGGAGGAAGAGAGCAGGCCAGTGATTTGATTGCGCTGATTGATGACAGCATTGCGCAACTGCTTCAGTTGAGAAGTGTGCCATGAGTGCGCACATGTGGTTGATGATGCCAGCGGCCATTGGGTTGCTGGCTTTGGTGAGTAACATCATTTTAGGAAGGCAAGTGTTACGCCGTGGGGTGGTCTTTATTGATTTGGCCATGGCACAAATCTCGGCACTGGCGATGATCATCGTAGAGCTCTATGCGGGGTTTGAAGCCAGTTTGCTGAGTAAAGTACTGGCTTCGTATTTATTGACTTTACCAGTGGCTGGGTTACTCAGCTATTTAGAGCATCGAGCGACGCCGTATTTGGAAGCCATGATTGGTATGCTGTATGTCATTGCTGCGAGTGTTTCCATCAATGTGGTGAGCGTTCAAGCACATGGTAAAGAGTTGATTGATTCACTGTTGGGTGGGCGTCTGCTTTGGACAGGCATCACTGATGTTGGTTTGGTTTTGATGGTGACGCTCAGTTTAATTTGGGTGCAATGGCTGCGTTGTCATTGGTTGGAGGGCGCAAAATTCTATCTGCTGTTCGCTTTGGCGGTTCCGCCTTTGGTGATCAACCTAGGGGTGTATCTTGAATTTGCGGCACTCATTTTGCCCGCTTTGTTTGCCTTGCTCTTCCGAACTTCGCTCTATTGGTGGGCAGCGATAAGCTTGGGTATTGTTGGTGGGAGCGCCGGCTTTTTGATGTCATTGTGGGGAGATTATCCGGTCGGGCCCAGTATTGTGCTGACCATGGCAGGTGTCGGCGCCGTTGGCGTGATGGTTAAGCTAGCGAGTTTATATTTTCAACGCGCAGAGTCTCGTCCTCTCTCGTCTTAAATTATCCTTTCAATTGTGCGGAGCGGATATTGACTCCGCCATCTGATGACTCGAATCCAATAAAAAAATATCACTTTTTTTCTTGTTGCCCCTTGAAAAGGTTTTTGACGCCCCTATTTATGAGGCATAAGTGAAACACACAACTTATTTTGGTTTTGTGAGTAAGGGTTGAATCCCCATTGTCGATCCCCATATAGGGGATAAAGCAAAAGAAAATAGAATTTATTTGGAGATAGCCAGATGGGTAAAATCATTGGTATTGACTTAGGTACTACTAACTCTTGTGTTGCTGTACTAGACGGCGACAAACCACGTGTAATCGAAAATGCGGAGGGTGAGCGCACAACTCCTTCAGTTATCGCTTATACCGATGGTGAGACTCTTGTTGGTCAACCTGCAAAACGTCAAGCGGTAACAAACCCAGAAAACACGCTATTTGCAATCAAGCGTTTGATTGGTCGTCGTTTTGAAGATGAAGAAGTTCAACGCGACATCGAAATCATGCCATACAAAATTGTGAAGGCGGATAACGGTGATGCTTGGGTTGAAGCGAAAGGCCAGAAAATGGCTGCACCTCAGGTTTCTGCTGAAGTTCTTAAGAAAATGAAGAAAACAGCAGAAGACTTCCTAGGTGAAGCAGTAACAGGTGCAGTAATTACCGTTCCTGCATACTTTAACGATGCTCAGCGCCAAGCAACAAAAGATGCTGGCCGTATCGCGGGCCTAGAAGTTAAGCGTATTATCAACGAGCCAACTGCGGCAGCGCTAGCTTACGGCCTAGACAAGCAAGGCGGTGATCGCACTATCGCAGTATACGACCTAGGTGGCGGTACATTCGATATCTCTATCATCGAAATCGATGAAGTTGAAGGCGAGAAAACCTTCGAAGTACTAGCAACTAACGGTGATACTCACCTTGGTGGTGAAGATTTTGACAACCGTCTAATCAACTACCTAGTAGCAGAATTCAAGAAAGACCAAGGTCTGGATCTGAAGAAAGATCCTCTAGCGATGCAGCGCGTTAAAGAAGCAGCAGAAAAAGCGAAGATCGAACTGTCTTCTACTAACCAGACTGACGTAAACCTGCCATACATCACGGCAGATGCAACCGGTCCTAAGCACATGAACATCAAAGTGACACGTGCGAAGCTAGAATCACTGGTTGAAGACCTAGTTCAACGTTCACTTGAGCCACTAAAAGTTGCGCTTGCGGATGCAGATCTTTCTGTAGGTGACATCACTGACGTTATCCTAGTAGGTGGTCAGACTCGTATGCCTATGGTTCAAGCGAAAGTAACAGAGTTCTTTGGTAAAGAGCCTCGTCGTGACGTAAACCCAGATGAAGCAGTAGCGGTAGGCGCAGCTGTTCAAGGTGGTGTACTTGCGGGTGATGTGAAAGACGTTCTGCTACTAGACGTAACGCCGCTGTCTCTAGGTATCGAGACTATGGGTGGTGTAATGACGAAATTGGTTGAGAAGAACACCACTATCCCAACCAAAGCGAACCAAGTGTTCTCAACGGCGGAAGACAACCAGAGTGCGGTAACGATTCACGTGCTACAAGGTGAGCGTAAACAAGCGATGTACAACAAGTCGCTAGGTCAGTTCAACCTTGAAGGTATTAACCCTGCACCACGTGGCATGCCACAGATCGAAGTCATTTTCGACCTTGATGCGGACGGTATCCTACACGTATCTGCGAAAGATAAGCAGACGGGTAAAGAGCAGAAGATCACTATCCAAGCTTCTGGCGGTCTAAGCGACGCTGAGATCGAGAAAATGGTACAAGAAGCAGAAGCAAACAAAGAAGCGGACAAAAAGTTCGAAGAGTTAGCAACTGCACGTAACCAAGCTGACCAAATCATCCACGGTACACGCAAGCAAGTAGAAGAAGCGGGCGAAGCGCTACCAGCCGATGAGAAGGCGAAGATCGAAACCGCAATCAGCGAACTTGAAGAAGCTCGTAAAGGCGAAGACAAAGAAGCGATCGAAGCGAAAATCCAAGCGCTAATGGCAGCAGCTCAGAAGTTAATGGAAATCGCTCAGCAAAAAGCTCAAGCGCAACAAGGCTCAGCAGACGCTGGTGCTCAGTCTCAAGATGACGACGTAGTTGATGCAGAGTTTGAAGAAGTGAAAGACGACAAGAAATAATCTTGTTTGACCAGATGGTGTTGAGCCATCTGGTACTTAACTTCCTGTTTGCGGGCGTTTGGGGAAACTCTGACGCCCGTAAGTTT
This sequence comes from Vibrio floridensis, assembly GCF_021852965.1. Classification (NCBI taxonomy): domain Bacteria; kingdom Pseudomonadati; phylum Pseudomonadota; class Gammaproteobacteria; order Vibrionales; family Vibrionaceae; genus Vibrio; species Vibrio floridensis. The sequence continues at coordinate 176,303 of NZ_JAKGCY010000006.1, forward strand.
GTAAATACCAGTGTGCTTATAGATAAAGGACAGCATTGTTTTATAACGTCGCACCTTTATCTATATCGATACAAACACCAAGCGGAATCAACCGTTTGTAGTAATTAATTGGTGACGAATAACATGTCAAAACGTGATTTTTACGAAGTATTAGGCGTTAGTCGCGATGCCTCAGAGCGAGACATCAAAAAAGCATATAAGCGCTTGGCGATGAAATTTCACCCAGATCGCAATCAGGGTGACGAGTCTGCTGCGGATAAGTTTAAAGAAGTAAAAGAAGCGTACGAAATTCTGACCGATCCGCAGAAAAAAGCGGCTTACGATCAATATGGTCACGCTGCATTTGAACAAGGCGGTGGCGGCTTCGGCGGTGGTTTCGGTGGTGGCAGTGGCGCTGATTTTGGTGACATCTTCGGTGATGTTTTTGGCGATATTTTTGGCGGTGGTCGCCGCGGTGGTGGTCACGCTCGTCCGCAGCGTGGTGCCGATCTGCGCTACAACATGGAACTGTCGCTAGAAGAGGCCGTTCGTGGCGTTTCGAAGGAAATTGAAGTTCCGACATTGGTTCATTGTGACACTTGTGAAGGCTCTGGGGCGAAGAAAGGCACTTCAGCTGAAACCTGTGGTACCTGTCATGGCCATGGTCAAGTTCAGATGCGCCAAGGTTTCTTCGCTGTACAGCAAACCTGTCCAACCTGTCACGGCAAAGGCAAGATCATCAAAGACCCATGTAATGTGTGTCATGGTCAAGGCCGCAAGCAGAAAACCAAAACGCTCAATGTTAAGATTCCAGCAGGTGTTGACACAGGCGATCGCATTCGCCTCTCTGGTGAAGGGGAAGCGGGCGAACGCGGCGCGCCAGCGGGAGACTTGTATGTACAAGTGCACGTGAGAGAGCACCACATCTTTGAACGTGAAGGCAATAACCTTTACTGTGAAGTGCCAGTAAGTTTTGCTATGGCGGCACTGGGTGGCGAAGTGGAAGTACCGACGCTCGATGGCCGTGTGAACTTAAAAGTGCCATCTGAGACCCAAACTGGCCGCATGTTCCGTATGCGTGGCAAAGGCGTTAAAGGCGTTCGCGGCGGCGCAATTGGTGATTTGATTGTGAAGCTCGTGGTTGAGACGCCAGTTAACTTAAGTTCACGTCAAAAAGAATTGCTGAAAGAGTTTGAAGAGTCTTGCTGTGGTGAAGCGGCCACCAAGCACAAACCAAAATCAGAAGGCTTTTTTAATGGTGTGAAGAAGTTCTTTGACGATTTGACCAGCTAGTCATGTGATAAAAAGTTCAGTACGACAAAGCCCGTTTGGTGATGCCAAACGGGCTTTTTGTTACCAACAAGCCGTTGGTTTCGCCTGGTTGGTGGAATCGAGCGTCATTTTTTTTACTGTTTCATTGGCTAAACAAGGGTCGTTGTTTTGACCTTTATCGGTCTGCGCCTTCGCTGTAATGGTGTATGAAATAGTTGCAGAACTGGCGACCTCAAATTCATATCTGTCTGACGAAGAATCACAAATCGTGCAAGAGCCGCCAGAAACAATCTGCGACCATTGGTAAGCTCCGTTATAACCGTGCTCCAACGCCAATTGAATTTTCGCCATATCCGCTTTAGCAACGGTTCTATGCGATTCGATTACATAATTTTTGTAGCTCGGATAGCTGATGCTTGCCAATACCCCAATGATGACAACAGCGATCATTAATTCGATCAATGTCATGCCTGATGAGTATAGTTTGTAGCGTTTGCAGGGAAAATTTCGAATCATCACGAACACTTCCTTGTTGATTATCCGCCTATTTTTCTATGGTGCTAGCATAGGTGCAAGCTGAATTCTCGTTCAGCAGTACATTACATAGGAATTTGGGAAATGACTCGCGGCTTCACACTCTTGGAGCTTTTAATCACAGTCGCTGTTTTGGCTGTTGTTTTAGCTTCGGCGGCACCCAGTTTTACTCGTGTTTCTCAAACGGTCGAGATGCAAAGATTGGCCTCTGAACTGAATGGCTTTTTTAATCAAAGTAAGTCAGAAGCGGTGCTGAGAAACACCAAGTTGTATGTTCATTTTACTAAAGCAAAAGCTGAAGTGGCTAACAAAGGCCAATGGTCCTTAAAACTAAGTGCATCTTCAAGCAGCGCCAGCAATGTATTGCTCTACTTATCGGGGTCATCTTACTCAGGTCTTTCGATCGTCCATAACTATGAACATAAGTATATTTCATTTGATCCAGTCAGAGGTAGGCCTCAAGGCGGAAGCATAGTCTTTTATCCTACATCAGATGAAACCAAAAAATTATCTGTTGTCATTTCCAATCCGCCAGGACGAGTTCGGGTATGCAGTCTGTCGGGAGCTAAACTATATGACTATCCAACGTGTTAGTAGGACGCAACAAAGAGGAAGCTCTTTGATTGAGTTGATGATCAGTGCGATGTTGGGGGTAATACTGATCGGGACTATTGGTTCTTTGTTCTTAAACTTACAAAAATCAGTGAGAGAGAATAGTTTACATCTTAACTTGATGCAAAGTTTGGATAGCACGTTATCGGTTATGAAAGAGGATGTTCAACTTGCAGGCTATGATGGTGGCTTTGGGCATTCCTTAACGCTTTCAGGTGCAACGGGGACATTAGTGGTCAGTGGCGCTAACGCAATAGGCTTTGTCTATTTCAAAAGTGACGCGAATGAAAACAAAAAATATCGCAATATCAAATATAAGCAGGAGCGAGATCAGCTATATATTTGTGAAGAAGGCGTTATTTCGTCATCAGGTATAAAAAGCTTTTCTGAAATTGGATCTTGCAAACCATTAATTGATGACGGCGTACTAAAAGTTAATCATTTTTCAGTGGTCTCTGAGGAAGTCAAAAGTACTCAATCATCAAGTAGGATGACCACAATAGTTCTTGGGTTAAGTACTAATGATGGATCATTGAGTGATACATCAACCGTCATAATTAAACAAAGGAACTGGCAATGAAATTAAAAACTGGCTATGTGACATTGTTATTTACTGCGTTTTTATTGTTGTTTTCTTTGGTTATTTCCTTAGCCTCTGCCAGAGGATTACTTTATCAGATAAAAATTGCTCAAAATGAAGTCAAGTCAAGGCAAGAGCACTGGTTGGCAGAAGGTGGATTGGAGTGTGTTTACACAAAAACAGTGCAGGATGGTGTTATTCCTACCGCATCCTCGATACCCGAATGCAACATAGGGAGTCATTCAGTGACTTTTACCTATGAAGCTGTCACCGCAGTGAACAACCCAACTAAGGTTACCAGCAAAATTGGTTATGCAGGCTTAACTAAAAATATAGTTAGTTCTGCCTCAGGAGGTGGTACGGGATCGATACGTAGTTCATCAAATTTAGTTGTTAATGCAGCTGTAACTATTTCACCTGATCCAGGAGAACTTAAAAAATATGATGAACAAGAATATTATGAATGTGTTTCCATGGTCATCAGAGATAAAGCTTACTTTGGTTCAGGTTTTATTAATAGCGATTTGAACTATTCTGCAGGTGTTCATCCAGGAAATGGATATAAATCTGGCGTTAAATGTGGATCGAGTTTCATTACGTCATCCAGTGATAAAATAGGATATTATTTTAAAGATGGATTGGTTCAAAGAAATGGATTGGAACTTGACGTAAAACGACAAACGGACTTGTCTCCATTTAAAGACTTTTTTGGTAAAAAAGTTTCGGATTGGAAGCAAGTAAGAGATGATCCGAAAAATAATTTTAAAAAAGTATCCACCACTAAAGGTAGCGATTGTTATACAGAGATAAATAAACTGGTTTTGAAAACCAATGGTAAGAACGCAATTTGGGTAGATGGACCTTGTGAATTTAATACGGAGCTTGCTGCCTTACTGAATAAAGATACTTACCCCAATATGAAGGTTCTTCTTGTCGTGCATGATGGAATTGTGGGGGGGAGAAGTGCTGTGAATGTTAATGGTGTTTTTGTTCATGTAAATAGTACTTATACGCCAATAAAAGAGCAGTGGGATAATAAAAAGTTTGATGCGACATTAATTGCCACACTAAAACATGACCCCAATGATTTCAAAGCGGGTCTCGAAGCGATTAATGGTACATATTCCCAAGGCGATGCAACATTAGCTACCATGTATATGGAAGGTTCATTTAATTTTACGGGGGGAATGATTTTAGATACTAAAAATCAAAATGCATTATTTAAAAACTCAATCAATCTTAAATTTAGTTCAGATATCATGAAAGAGTTTGTGAATAGTACTCTTCCTCCTAGATGGCAAAAGGGGAGCTGGAATGCAAAGTAAGCAACGTGGTTTTAGTTTGTTGGAAGTATTGATTTCATTTGTACTGATTGGCTTTGGTGCGCTGGGGTTAGTTAAGCTACAGGTTTACATCGAGCAAAAGGCCGACTATGCCATTCATAGTATTGAAGCACTTAATTTGGCGGAGCAAAAATTGGAATGGTTTCGCACTCGTGGTGCGACTGCTTCCTCTGCGATTGCCGTGGCCAATTTTGATTCTGATATCGGCGCAGGCTCCAGCGCACACCCCCCATATACCGTTACATGGAGCGTTCCAAACACAGCGTTATCTGGTGAGCTGAAAACAGTCCATGTTCAAACTACCTGGCAAGATCGCTTTGGCAATAACCATTCGGTAGAACTCAAAACCATGATTTCCAAACACAGTGAATTTACTATGTGATTAGTTGGTTAGTAGTGCTGATGAGTACAGATGGTTAGCTACGGTTAAGATGATGTGTTTCGGGAAGGTTTCTTTTTTGTTTCGCAAGTTGTCGTTTGTTTGTGTTTAATTTGTTGCACATTAATTGTGTTTTTGCAAAATATGTCTCCAAATATGGAAAAACTTTCAGAACCTTGTGCTTTTCTTAAACGGATTTAATAGAATCAAACGTTGAAAAATTGGCTGAAACAATAATTTTAAGAAGCCATTGGCACCAACATCATTGATTATGGAGTTACCATGAGTAACCAAGCGGTAAATCAAGCGCCATCGCCGAAGCCGAGCGGCATGGATCGTTTTTTGAACTTCATCGAAAGGGTAGGGAACAAGATCCCAGATCCTGCGATTTTGTTCTTCTGGGCACTAGTGATTACTTGGGCTGCGTCTGCACTTTTGTCAAACGTTTCGTTTGATCTTATCAATCCTCGAACTGGCGACGCTCTTGCAATCAAAAACCTTCTAACCGGTGAATCATTAGCCAGTTTTCTTGCAAACATGGTGACCACATTTACTGGTTTTGCACCTCTAGGGATCGTGTTAGTGGCGATGCTTGGTGTCGGCGTTGCAGACTCTTCTGGCTTTATTACCACAGGCCTCAAGAAGATGCTGAATTTCACGCCAGCTAAGCTTCTGACTCCAATGCTGATTTTGGTTGCGATCGTTTCGCACACCGCAGCGGATGCAGGCTACGTACTGGTTATTCCTCTAGGTGGTATCATTTTCCATGCAGCAGGTCGTCACCCTCTTGCGGGTATCGCGGCTGCGTTTGCGGGTGTATCGGGTGGTTTCTCGGCCAACTTTATCCCTTCAGGTATCGACCCTCTATTGGCTGGCTTTACACAAACGGCAGCTCAGGTTCTAGATCCTGCATACGTGGTTAACCCGCTGGCGAACATTTTCTTCACTGGTCTTTCTTCGGTGATCATCATTGCGATTGGCTGGTATGTGACAGAGAAAATCATCGAGCCTCGTCTTGCGAATACTCCAATTGATGACGATGCAGAAAAAGCACCAGATCTTGGTTCATTCACTGAATTAGAATCAAAAGCGTTCCGTTACGCTGGTTGGGCAATGATGGCAGGTATTGCGCTGCTTATCGCGGCTATCTGGCCTGAGAACTCAGCACTGCGTTCACCAAATGGTGAAATTACGGCGTTCTCAGCTCCGATCATGAAGTCAATTGTTCCATTGATCTTCATCCTGTTTATCATCCCTGGTTATGTTTACGGTCGTGTGTCTGGCACGTTCAAATCCAGTAACGACATTATCAAAGCGATGGCAACAACAATGTCGACGATGGGCGCATACATTGTGATGTCGTTCTTCTGTGCACAGTTCTTGTCGGCATTTGCTCAGTCAAACATCGGTACCATGTTGGCACTTTACGGCGCTGAAGGTCTGAAAGCGATGAACCTGCCAGGTGAGGCGACGATTGTTGGTATGATTCTGCTGACGGCGTCAGTGAACCTACTTATCGGTTCAGCATCGGCTAAGTGGGCATTGATTGGTCCTATCCTAGTTCCAATGCTTATGGCTGTGGGTATTTCTCCTGAGCTTTCTCAAGCGGCTTACCGTGTGGGTGACTCTGTATCCAACATCATTTCACCGTTGATGGTGTTCTTCCCACTTGTTGTTGTTTACTGTCAACGTTACGTGAAATCAACCGGTATCGGTACGCTTGCATCACTGATGATGCCATTCTCTATTGCGATGCTGATTGGTTGGACTATCTTCTTGCTCGCTTACTGGGCTGTGGGTATTCCGCTGGGTGTTCAAGCGCCATACACCTACACAATGTAATCATTGTGCATGAAATGAAAAACGCAGGTTCGCCTGCGTTTTTTTATGGGCTCTGCGAAATGTTTTCCCTATAATCTGTTCAAAATTGTTGTCAGTTCGATTTAGGAGTTTCTTTGTCTGATAGTCATTTTAGTCTCGATGATCAACGTTTTATGCGCAGAGCCATTGAGCTTGCCGCGATTGCTGAAAATGAAGGGGAAGTGCCTGTTGGTGCGGTACTGGTCAAAGATGGCGAAGTGATTGCTGAAGGATGGAATCAATCGATTGGCCAACATGATGCGACGGCCCATGCAGAAATACAGACCTTACGTCAGGCTGGGCAGAGTCTGGGTAACTATCGTCTGCTCGACACCACGTTGTACGTCACCTTAGAGCCATGCCCAATGTGTGCTGGCGCACTGCTGCATAGCCGTGTGAAACGCATTGTCTTTGGGGCTCCTGATTTGAAAGCAGGGGCGGCTGGGACGGTACTCGATCTGTTTTCTAGTCAAGCGGCGTATCATTACGCAACCATCGAAAAAGGATTGTTAGAGTCGGAATGCCGTGAGCAGTTACAGGCCTTTTTTAAGCGTCGTCGTAAAGAGATCAAGGCGTTGAAGAGGGAGCTGCACGTGAGCGAAAACGAAAGCGAAGATCAGTAGCGTGAGAAGGTAAAACAAACATCTGCATTGAAAGCAGATGCTTGCTGACAGGTTACGCGTGATTTACTAGATGTACGTAAATACGGTTGCGAGCGCATATTTTTCGTTTTGTATTCGTTAACTTACGTTTACGGCGGTTAGCCGCTACCGTTTTATTTAGGCGCTTGGATTGGACGCGACGTCTTAACACAACGACCTCCTACTGACGATAAAAAAATCCCCACCACGATGCTCAACGTCACCAGGTATTGTTGATGTTGAGAAAAATAAAAAGCGTTTGGGGCGTTCAATTTGAATGTTCTTCAGTTAGCTTATTTTGTTACAAAGAAGCGTTATAAAGAGGGCCAGCATAATTGACGAAACGGTCAGTTTGGCCTAATTCAGGAGAGCGATTTTAGATAAAGTCGTTGCTAAAAAGCAATCGACTTTTACAAAAATCGCTTCCTATGTGGTGGTTATTGGTTGGTCGGTACGTTGCCTTCTGCTTGGCTGACAACCGTATCTTGTGCTAACGAGCCGGTTGCGGATTCACTAACATCATTAACCGCGGCCAACTCTTCATTTTCGAGTGGCGGAATCACTTGAATTTCGCCCTCTTGATCGCTGGCAATTAGAGAGTTTTGTCCTACATGGCCAATGATGCTTTGGTAGTAGCGGCGAATATTCTCAACGTAATTTTTCGCCTCGTCTCCACGGGCATAACCGTAGCGAGTTTGGCTGAAGTACTTTTTCTGTCTTAGCAGAGGCAGCCTTTCTTTCACATCAGCCCAAGAATCCGGATTGGCTCCTTGTTTTTTTGTCAAACGGCGAGCGTCCATCATATGGCCAAAGCCAACGTTATACGATGCGAGGGCAAACCAGATTTTCTCATGTTGGGGGATGGATTCTGGTACTCGCGCGACAATACGGCGCAAATACTCTACACCCCCTCGAATCGATTGTTCTGGATCTAAACGGTTTTTGACGCCGACACTTTGTGCGGTTGGCAGGGTAAGCATCATCATGCCACGAACCCCCGTTGGCGATTTCGCTAACGGGTTCCAATGCGATTCTTGATAAGCCAACGCAGCAATCAAGCGCCAGTCAAACTCGGCAGAATATTGTTCAAACAGCGGTGCCCATTGAGGCAACTTACTGTCTAGCGCTCGAATAAACGCGCGCGTATCGACATAATCGAAGGTACCAATGTGACCAATGTACTTCTCTTCTAATCGAGCAAGCTCACCAGATTGGCTGATGTCCCCGAAGAATTCAATCATCAAAGCATAAAGCGATTCGTCAGGAGAGCGACGAACGAACCAAGATGCAGGTTGGTCTTCGGTGACCTCAAACGCAGTCGCGAGATCGGGATACAAACGCTGCGCAAGTGAGAGCTCAATGGAATCGCTAATCGCAAAGCGCAGTTCGCCTGCTGAAACTCGGCGCAACAAATCGTAGTTGTCGGCATCCGATACAGTGGTGTACTTTAGCTCAGGGTACTCATTTTGCAACGACTTGAGCAAAGTGACATTTTGCGATTGTTTAACGACCTGTAGAGTTTGCGCAGCGGCAAGCTCATTCGACTCCTCGCCATCCGGTGTGGTTTTAGCGTTTTGATATTCAATCAGCTGCTTTAGGTTTCTTGGCCTCAGAGCACCATTCTTGTACACCACCACTTGGCTTACATAGTAATAACTGGGGCCTGGACGAAATTGCTTAATCACGCGTGGGGTTTGGCTTAATCCCGTCGCGACGAGGTCAATATCACCACGTTTTAGCATCGGAAAGAGTTCTGATTGGCGAAATGCCGTTTTGATCTCTAGCCTTACGCCAAGCTCGTCGGCAAATTGTCTTGCCAGCTCATAATCCAAACCGGCTTGACCATCTGGGCCAATGTAGTAAGAGAGTTGATTATTGAGAGTGCCAACACGCAGAACGCCTCGTTGTTTGATCTGATCCAACTCGCTGGCGGGTTTAGATTCAATTTGGCATCCTGCGAGAAAGAGAGAAGTCGCAAGAATAAACAGAGCGTTACGTAGTTGGTGAAGATTAAGTATTGGCATTCAGTCTGCTCTCAAAAATCTGTTGGTCTCTTTATATCAAAGCGCGCAGGGTAGGCAAAGAAAAAGCGAACAGCAGAATTGTACATGTTTTTATTGCTTCCACATTTTGGTTGTATTTCAAATTTGACAAAAAAAGTGACGCAAACGGTTGCTTTTGGTGTTACATCACAAAAACAATTGCTATATAATGCGCCCGCAACAGAGAGGTGCAATCGGCATAAGTTCGAAGTAAAACAGTATAACCCACTGAATTTATTCCAATATCACCTTAATCAATTGCATAAGAGACCTAAGCACATGAGAATTTTGCGTGGCTCCCCAGCTCTTTCTGAGTTTCGAGTTAATAAACTTTTGGAACTTTGTCGTGAACAAGATCTGCCTGTCACTGGCATTTATGCCGAGTTCATGCACTTTGCGGATCTGACCTCTGAGTTAGACGCAGAAGCGTTGGAAAAGCTTGAGAAACTTCTAACTTACGGCCCAACTATCGAAGAGCATGAGCCTCAAGGTCTCTTATTGCTGGTCACGCCTCGTCCTGGCACCATCTCTCCTTGGTCATCAAAAGCGACAGACATTGCACAAAACTGCGGCCTTAACGCAGTGAAGCGCTTAGAGCGCGGCACAGCGTACTATGTTGAGTCGTCTTCAGAGCTTTCTAGCGAGCAAATCAACATCGTAAAAAGCATTATTCATGATCGCATGATGGAAGTGGTGTTTACTGATTTGGACGCTGCCTCTGCACTGTTTAGCGTGGCGCAACCAGCCCCGATGACGCAAGTTGACATCCTTTTTGGAGGTCGTCTTGCGCTTGAGGAAGCAAACGTTTCACTTGGCCTCGCACTGGCAGAAGATGAAATTGATTACTTGGTGGAGAACTTTACGAAGCTTGGCCGTAATCCAAATGACATCGAACTGATGATGTTTGCTCAGGCCAACTCTGAGCACTGTCGTCACAAGATCTTTAACGCCGATTGGACGATCGACGGTGTGGAACAGCCAAAATCGCTGTTTAAGATGATCAAAAATACCTTTGAAACAACGCCAGATCACGTGCTGTCTGCCTACAAAGATAACGCCGCGGTAATGACGGGTTCAAAAGTGGGTCGTTTCTTCCCTGATCCTGAAACGCGTCAATACAACTACCATCACGAAGATGCGCACATCTTGATGAAGGTAGAGACGCACAACCACCCAACCGCAATCTCACCATGGCCAGGTGCGTCAACCGGTTCTGGTGGTGAAATTCGTGACGAAGGCGCAACCGGTATTGGCGGTAAGCCAAAAGCGGGTCTGGTTGGCTTTACCACCTCGAATTTGCGTATTCCTGGCTTTGAACAGCCATGGGAAACGGACTTCGGTAAGCCAGGTCGTATCGTCAACGCCCTTGACATCATGCTTGAAGGCCCGCTTGGTGGCGCGGCATTCAACAATGAATTTGGTCGTCCAAACCTCCTTGGTTACTTCCGTACTTACGAAGAGAAAGTGACGTCACACGCAGGTGAAGAAGTGCGTGGCTACCACAAGCCAATCATGATTGCTGGTGGTATGGGTAACATTCGTGACGAGCACGTACAGAAGAAAGAGATCCCTGTCGGTGCAAGTTTGATTGTTCTTGGCGGCCCTGCGATGAACATTGGTCTGGGTGGTGGCGCTGCGTCGTCTATGGCGTCAGGTCAGTCGGCCGAAGATCTGGATTTCGCTTCGGTACAACGTGAAAACCCAGAGATGGAACGCCGTTGTCAGGAAGTGATCGATCGCTGTTGGCAGCTTGGCGACAACAACCCAATCGCGTTTATTCACGACGTTGGCGCAGGTGGTATTTCAAATGCGTTACCAGAATTGGTCAATGATGGTGAGCGTGGCGGTAAGTTCCAACTGCGTGATGTACCAAACGATGAACCGGGAATGAGCCCATTGGAAATCTGGTGTAACGAATCTCAAGAGCGTTATGTGCTCGCGGTCGCACCAGAAAACATGGCGGCATTTGATGCAATCTGTAAACGTGAGCGTGCGCCATACGCAGTGGTCGGTGTGGCAACGGAAGAGCGTCACCTAACGCTGGAAGATGCGCACTTCGACAATACGCCGATTGATATGCCAATGGACATTCTGCTTGGCAAGCCACCAAAGATGCACCGTGAAGCAACCACACTCAAAGTAGACAGCCCAGCGATGACGCGTGATGGTATCGAACTTAACGAAGCGGTGGATCGCGTACTTCGTCTTCCAACCGTGGCTGAAAAAACCTTCTTGATCACCATTGGTGACCGTACCGTTACAGGCCTAGTGGCGCGTGACCAAATGGTCGGTCCGTGGCAGGTGCCAGTTGCAAACTGTGCGGTAACCGCTGCCAGCTACGATACGTACCACGGTGAAGCGATGTCTATGGGTGAACGTACGCCTGTTGCGCTCCTTGACTTTGGCGCGTCAGCACGTCTAGCCGTTGGTGAGTCTCTCACTAACATCGCAGCGACTGACATCGGCGATATCAAGCGCATTAAGCTGTCGGCAAACTGGATGTCACCAGCAGGTCACCCAGGTGAAGACGCGGGTCTTTACGAAGCGGTGAAAGCGGTGGGTGAAGAACTGTGCCCAGCATTAGGTCTTACTATCCCTGTTGGTAAAGACTCAATGTCAATGAAGACCAAGTGGAATGAGAACGGTGAAGAGAAAGAAGTGACATCTCCACTGTCTCTGATCATCACCGCGTTTGCTCGTGTTGAAGATGTACGTAAAACCATTACTCCTCAGCTGCGTACCGACAAAGGCGAGACTTCACTGGTTCTTGTTGACCTTGGCAACGGTAAGAACCGCCTAGGTGCTACGGCGCTGGCTCAGGTTTACAAGCAATTGGGTGATAAACCGGCTGACGTCGACAACGCAGAACAGTTGAAAGGCTTCTTCGATGCGATGCAAGCTCTGGTTCGTCAAGACAAATTGCTTGCGTACCACGATAAAGGTGATGGCGGCCTATTGGTGACACTTGCAGAGATGGCCTTTGCTGGTCACTGTGGTGTCAACGCGAATATCGCTGCGCTGGGTGATGATGTTCTGGCGGCGTTATTTAACGAAGAGCTCGGTGCGGTTGTTCAAGTTAAGAACGACGAATTGGATTCCGTGCTGTCGACGTTGGCGGCAAATGGTCTAGAAGCGTGTTCACACGTAATTGGTGCAATTGATGCTTCAGACAACTTTGTGATTCGCTCTGGTGATGCTGTGATACTGGAACGTTCACGCACAGATTTGCGTGTTATCTGGGCGGAAACGACGCATAAGATGCAGGCACTGCGTGACAACCCTGCGTGTGCAGACCAAGAGTTTGAAGCGAAGAAAGACAACGCTGATCCAGGTCTGAATGTATCGCTCAGCTATGATGTTAACGAAGACATTGCAGCACCTTACATTGCAAAAGGCGCGAAACCTAAGATGGCGATTCTGCGTGAGCAGGGGGTTAACTCTCACGTTGAAATGGCAGCAGCGTTTGACCGTGCTGGCTTTGAAGCGACTGACATTCACATGAGTGACATTCTAACGGGTCAAGCGGTGCTGGATGAGTACCATGGTCTAGTGGCTTGTGGGGGGTTCTCGTACGGTGATGTATTAGGCGCGGGTGAAGGTTGGGCGAAATCTGTGCTCTTTAATGCGCAAGCACGTGAGCAGTTCCAAGCCTTCTTTAATCGTGAAAACACCTTCTCACTGGGTGTATGTAACGGCTGTCAGATGCTTTCAAACTTGAAAGAATTGATCCCAGGTGCCGACTTGTGGCCACGTTTCGTTCGCAACGAATCAGAGCGTTTTGAAGCACGCTTTAGCCTAGTCGAAGTACAGAAATCGGATTCCGTCTTCTTTGATGGCATGGCAGGCTCTCGTATGCCTATCGCTGTTTCGCACGGCGAAGGTCGTGTGGAAGTACGCGATGCTCAACATCTCGCTGCGATTGAAGCATCGGGCACCGTTGCGGTCCGCTTTGTTGATAACCTAGGAAATCCAACACAACAATACCCGAACAACCCGAACGGTTCACCAAATGCGATTACCGGTTTGACGACAAAAGATGGTCGCGTAACCATCATGATGCCGCACCCAGAGCGTGTATTCCGCACCGTAGCAAACTCATGGGCACCAGAAGGTTGGGGTGAAAATGGCGCGTGGATGCGTATGTTCCAAAACGCACGCAAAAATCTAGGCTAATCCGATTGAAATAATGTGATACTGAATAAACCGCTAGAGAGTTTCTCTGGCGGTTTTTTTCTCAGTGAGCCAATAGCCAATCGCAAATAATTGTGGTCTAATACGCCGCTTGCCAAGGGATGGCTTGAATCCCTTTACAATCCCTTAGGAACATCTGACATGTCTAAAAACCAAAAATTTGCCATCCGCGTGACTGAGAAACGTGAAGGTTGGGCGGCTGAGATTACTCGTCAAGTAACCTCTCGTAAAACTGTTGTTTCAAAGCGTCAAATGGGTTTTGACTCTGAAGCGGCTGCTCAAGCGTGGGCAGAAGCTGAACTCGCTGGTTTTGTTAAAAACCAAGCCGAGCGCAACGAGCGTAAAGCTCAGCAACGCAAAGAGCGCGATGCTGAAGCGTTGAGCGCAAAACTACGTAAAGCGGAACAACGTCGCGCTCGTGATGCACAAGCAGACGATGAAGTGGACGAAGACGAGTAATTTACAACTCAATTCCATTTAGAAAAGCCCCGATGAGTGAGTCGTCGGGGCTTTTTAGTTTTCATTTCAGCACAGCCTGCCCATGTTCGGTTACAGTGGAATTTGTCCTGTGGTGATCAAATCAATATCACTTTCAACCAGTTCTTCGATGTAGCTTTCTACGACTTGTTCGACAACTTCATCGTCTTGGCGGAAGTAGGCGACATTGAAAATGGCATCGCCTTCATTGACTAACGGCAAGGTTTGTTGACCAATCACAATCCCCCCTTTCGGAGCTTTGAGCTCTACTTCATCATGCCCCAAAGGTGAGCTGATATAGGCTAAGGTTTCTCCTTTTTCCACTTTGGCACCAAGGTTGACAACGGTGCGGAGAATGCCATTTCCCGATGCTCTTACCCAACTGGTCGATTTTGCAATGACTGGCTGAGGCAATTTTTTTCGACTGGCGCGCAGCATGCCGATGGATTGCATCACGCGTTTAATCCCCAATACCCCAGCGCTGATCGAGAGAGGATCAAAACGAAGTGCTTCACCCGCTTCATAAGTGAGCACGGGTATATCGCATTTTTCTGCCTCGGAGCGGATAGAGCCATCCCTTAGTGCTGAATCGATAATGACGGGGGCACCAAAGGCTTTGGCGATACGCAGCGTTTCTGGATTACTCAGATTAGCTCGGATCTGCGGTAAGTTAGTGCGATGAATCGCGCCAGTATGAAGATCGAGGATATAATCTGCCTTCAATGCGACATTATTGAAAAAGGTGTGTGCCATGCGAGAGGCTAATGCCCCTTTTTCACTGCCTGGAAAACAACGGTTGAGGTCACGACGATCAGGCAGGTAGCGAGATTTGTGGATGAAACCGAAGACATTGACAATTGGAACGGCAATGACCGTACCTTTGACTTGGTTAGGATCGAGGCCGTTAATTAGCTGCCTGACAATTTCAACCCCGTTGAGTTCATCACCGTGTATTGCGGCATTGACCATTAGAACTGGCCCTGCATTGCGACCATTAATAATTTCTATGGGAATGGAAAGAGGCGAGTGAGTATAAAGCTGTGCGGCGTCAAGCTCGATCTCTAGTCGTTGCGCTGGCTGAATTTTGTGTCCCAAGATCTCGAACACTTTGTTTTTTTTAATGCGAACCATACTACTTCCTGTATTTGCTGTTCCGCCCACTCTAGCAATGCAACGGATATCAAGCCATTCAACCTTATTAATATTACGATAAAAATCGCTAATCGTTCATTTACTTTCTCCTGACTTTTGTTGAGTTAAGGTTAACTTGTACTGGTTTAGATTTAATCAATAAATGTTTTTATTAATGTCATATCTCATTGTTATGTAATGATTCTTGTTTTTGAGACTGCGCTGGCAAGATGGAATGTTCTTACTTTGAAGAAGGTTTTTATCTGCGCTAATATGCGCCCCCAATTCCTGTTCTCCAAATTACATTCGAGGTAAATATGAAAAAGACGATCACTAAAGTCGTAGCGTTATCAGTCGCAGCAATGGCATTGTCTGGTTGTGTAGGTAGCAATGCAGTAACGGGCTATGTTATGGGCTTTAACTTGAAAGCCGTTGACAACCGTTACGCTCGTGGTGGTCTGAACATGTTGTTGGCGCCAGTATACGGTGTGGCGATTGCAGCAGACTACATTGTGTTTAACTCACTGGAATTTTGGACGGGCAAAAACCCTCTAAATGGCAAACCACATATCTTTGATACAAAGATGGACACCTACATCGATGTCAACAGCCAATTGGATGAATCGCTAAAAACAGCGCCAATCGCTCCATTAACAAATAACCGTACGATTGAGCAAGGCACGATGCAGCAAATCGATGAAAATACGGTACAGATGGATATCACTTACAACAACGGTGAAAAAGCGACGCTGACAGGTATTCGTGAAGGTGAGTTCGTGACTTACTACATTGATGGTGAAGTGGTTGCACAAACGTCGATGGATGAGCTAGCGGCTTACGCGCAAAATCGCGCTTAATCTTACTTAGCTATCATGTATACACAAAGGGCGCGATTTTCGCGCCCTTTGTTTGTTCTGTCACTTTGATCAATGTTACTTCGATAAATAGTGACGAATTGCTTGTTCAATGCCTTTGGCATCTAAGCCGAGTTCTTCATGCAATTCTTCTTGAGTACCTTGATGGATGAACTTATCCGGCAGACCAAGGTTCAAGACTGGTTTCATGATCTTTTCTTGCATCATAAACTCGATCACCCCCGCACCAGCACCACCGGCAATGGCGTTTTCTTCAATCGTGATAAGCACATCATGCTCGTTGGTCAATTGACGAATAAGTGCTTCATCAAGAGGTTTAACAAAACGCATGTCTGCAACAGTCGCATTCAATGCCTCTGCCGCTTCAAGTGCATTGGCTAAGAAGGTGCCGAAACTCAGAATGGCCACCTTTTCGCCTTGGCGAACCAAGCGGCCTTTACCAATCTCAAGCGCGGTAAATTCAGAATCGATAGGTGTGCCCATGCCATTGCCACGAGGATAACGAACCGCGCTCGGTCCTTGATGTTTGTGGCCGGTATAGAGCATTTGGCGGCATTCGTTCTCATCGCTTGGTGCCATGATCACCATGTTTGGAATACAGCGCATGTAGCTTAAATCGAACGCACCTTGGTGAGTTTGACCATCTGCGCCCACCAAACCAGCACGGTCAATCGCGAACATCACTGGGAGGTTCATGATCGCCACATCGTGGATCAGTTGGTCATAGCCGCGTTGCAAGAACGTCGAGTAAATCGCCACAATCGGGTTGTATCCGCCAATGGCCATCCCGGTCGCCAGTGTCACTGCATGCTGCTCTGCAATCGCTACATCGAAATATTGCGCTGGGTATTCTTTAGAGAAACGCACCATGCCGGAACCCTCACGCATGGCTGGGGTGATCGCCATCAGTTTCGGATCTTGCGCCGCCATGTCACAAAGGAAATCGCCAAAAATATTGGAAAAACTTGGCTTGCCACCACTGCTTTTCGGCAGGCTATTGTGCGCTGGATCGAACTTAGGTACGCCGTGATAACCGATCGGATCTTTTTCGGCAGGCTCATAACCTTTGCCTTTTTTGGTCATGATGTGCAGGAACTGCGGACCTTTTAGCTCACGCATGTTCTTCAGGGTTTTGACCAGCTCCACCACATCATGGCCATCAACTGGGCCAATATAGTTAAAACCCAGTTCTTCGAAAAGGGTGCCAGGGACCACCATGCCTTTAAGATGCTCTTCGGTACGACGAACCAGCTCTTTAATCGGCGGTACGCCTGAGAGGACTTTCTTGCCACCTTCGCGAATCGAAGTATAAAGATTGCCAGAAAGTACACGAGCGAGATGATTGTTAAGCGCCCCCACGTTTTCAGAGATCGACATTTCGTTGTCATTGAGGATCACGAGCATATCGCTGTGTACATCGCCAGCATGGTTCATCGCTTCAAACGCCATGCCTGCCGTGATCGCGCCATCACCAATCACACTGACGACTTTGCGGTTTTGGCCTTCTTTTTCTGCGCAAATGGCCATACCAAGTGCTGCACTGATCGAGGTCGAAGAGTGGCCAACAGACAGGGTGTCGTACTCACTTTCTTCACGCCATGGAAAAGGGTGTAAACCGCCTTTTTGACGGATAGTCGGCATTTGTTCACGACGGCCAGTCAAGATTTTGTGTGGGTAGGCTTGGTGGCCGACATCCCAAATTAGTTGATCAAAAGGCGTGTTGTAAACGTAGTGAAGGGCAACCGTAAGCTCAACGGTGCCAAGACCAGAGGCTAGGTGACCGCTTGATTGACTGACGGAGTTCAGTAAGTAAGTGCGTAATTCATCGCACAGTGCTGGCAACGTCTCTTTTGGTAGGAGACGCAGCTCATCGGGTGTATCTGCTAGTGCCAGTGTCGGGTACTTTGAAATATCAAGAGTCATAGGTATGCGCGCTTATTGTGTTAGTTCTTGCGCTCGACAACGTATCGGGCGAACTCTTCTAAGTGTTGGGTATTGTATGGGATTGCTTCCAAAGCTTGAAGTGCTTCATGTAACAGAGTGTGAGCTTTCTCCATTGCGCCTTCTAAACCCAGCAGCGATGGGTAAGTACTCTTGTTGAGTTCTTGGTCAGAACCTTGTGGCTTCCCGAGCGTTTCGGTATCGCTAATGATATCCAAAATGTCATCTTGCACCTGAAATGCTAACCCAATCGCAGTGGAGTACTTCTCCAACTGAGGCAAAATAGCCAAACCTTTTTCGCCTGCTGCTAAGGCACCTAAGCGTACCGCACAACGGATCAAAGCGCCGGTTTTGTTACGGTGAATCTCTTCTAACTCTTCCAGCGTGACTGCGCGGTTTTCCGCGGCCAAATCCAATGCCTGACCAATACACATGCCTTGTGCTCCAGAGGCTTGCGCCAATGCTTGGATCATGGCAACGCGTTGTGTTTCTCCTTCAGCAGAAAGGGGGCCTTCTGCAAGTATCGTAAATGCTAAGGTTTGCAGGGC
Organism: Vibrio floridensis; assembly: GCF_021852965.1. NCBI lineage: Bacteria > Pseudomonadati > Pseudomonadota > Gammaproteobacteria > Vibrionales > Vibrionaceae > Vibrio > Vibrio floridensis. Next base: position 194,708 of record NZ_JAKGCY010000006.1, read on the forward strand.
ATCACCAGTGAGAATCGCAGTGGCTTCATCAAACTGGATATGGCAAGTTGGCTGACCACGACGCAGTTCATCGTCATCCATCGCAGGAAGATCATCATGAATCAACGAATAAGCGTGGATGCATTCAATGGCAGAAGCGGGTGTATCAAGTTGCTCTAAGGGGCAACCAAGCATCTCACCGGTTGCATAGACAAGAAATGGACGAGCACGTTTTCCACCCAATACCAAACCGTATCGCATCGCTTGAACCAAGGAATGACTTTGATGCGGTAGTCTGTCTAACCATAGATTGAGTTGCTGATTATTGCGCTGCTGAAAAGACGTAAGTACGCCAATCATAGAGTTACCCATTTATCACTTTACTCTGCCACTGTGGAGAAATCGCTGAGAGGTGCATCATCACTGTTACTAAGAAGAATGCTAACTCTTTGTTCTGCTTCTGTTAGTTTAGCTTGGCTGGCTCTGGCTAGTGCGATCCCACGCTCAAATTTTTTCAGTGCGTCATCTAAAGCCAAATCACCGTTTTCCAGTTGATCCACCAAATTGTCCAATTCTTCGATGGTTGCTTCGAAGGACATGTTTTCTGGTTTCTTGGTTGCCATATCTATTCTGCCTCTAAAAGAATGCTCGCAAGTTACCTTAGCACGCTGGCTTGGTCAAATTTAAGCAGGCAAATTTGTCTGAAAATGAGGTTAACCAAGAAGAGATAGACGACCTAGTAATAAAAAGGTTGCCCACAAGCGCTAAAATGGCAGTAAACTTGCTATAACGTGTTCATACCCTTAAAAAGTGACTTCATTTTTTGCCGCGATATTCAGTGTGACGGGGCAATGGCGCTTTACTTTTGGCACTTTGCGGCAATTTTGTGACTTGTTGGCCAAGTTTTTGCTAAAAGATCGCTACTCTTTGTCGATAAAGAAATTAATCTCTTTGTATAGTGGTAAATCGGAAAATAGCATGAGGAGTGCTTTGTGGATTTAGCAACCCTTTTAGGTTTGATAGGTGGCCTGGCTTTCGTAGTGATGGCGATGATTCTTGGTGGTAGTATCATGATGTTCGTCGATGTCACCTCTGTGCTTATCGTGGTCGGTGGCTCTATCTTTGTTGTATTGATGAAATTTACCATGGGGCAGTTTTTTGGCGCAGCGAAAATCGCGGGCAAAGCCTTCATGTTTAAAGCCGATGAACCAGAAGATTTGATCGCAAAGATCGTCGAAATGGCGGACGCGGCACGTAAAGGCGGTTTCTTGGCCTTGGAAGAGATGGAGATCTCCAACAGCTTCATGCAAAAAGGCATTGATTTGTTGGTCGATGGCCACGATGCCGATGTGGTGCGCGCAGCACTACAGAAAGACATTGCTTTGACCGATGAACGTCACACGCAAGGAACGGGCGTGTTTCGCGCCTTTGGTGACGTTGCGCCTGCGATGGGGATGATCGGTACCCTTGTCGGTCTGGTGGCGATGTTGTCCAACATGGATGACCCGAAATCCATCGGCCCTGCGATGGCGGTCGCGCTTTTGACTACGCTCTACGGCGCGATTTTGTCGAACATGGTGTTCTTCCCGATAGCGGATAAATTGGCGCTTCGTCGCGACCAAGAGACCCTCAATCGTCGTCTGATCATGGACGGCGTGTTGGCGATCCAAGATGGTCAGAACCCACGTGTTATCGACAGCTACTTGAAAAACTACCTCAACGAGAGCAAGCGTGCCCTCGATATCAACGATTAATCACGGGAGTATGTGATGGATGACGATAGCAAATGTGATTGTCCCCCTCCCGGATTACCTCTGTGGATGGGTACCTTCGCTGACTTGATGTCACTGTTGATGTGTTTCTTCGTACTGCTGCTTTCGTTTTCGGAAATGGATGTACTGAAGTTCAAACAGATCGCAGGCTCAATGAAATTTGCCTTTGGTGTGCAAAACCGCCTTGAGGTGAAAGACATCCCCAAAGGCACCAGCATCATCGCTCAAGAATTTCGTCCGGGGCGTCCAGAGCCGACACCGATTGACGTGATCATGCAGCAAACCATTGATATCACCCAGCAAACCTTAGAGTTTCATGAGGGAGAGTCGGATCGCGCGGGTGGTACCCAGCGTGACCAAGGCAAAATGACGGGCGGGCAGTCGCCTGAAACCTCGACCCAGACCAACCAAAATACCGAACAACAACAGCAACAGCAGCAATCGGAAGCCATGTCGAAAGAGATGGAAACGCTGATGGAAAGCATCAAGAAGGCCCTTGAGCGTGAAATAGAGCAAGGGGCGATTGAAGTGGAAAACCTAGGCCAGCAAATTGTGATTCGCATGCGAGAGAAGGGCGCCTTCCCAGAAGGCTCTGCGTTCTTGCAGCCTAAATTCCGCCCGCTAGTGCGACAAATTGCCGAGTTGGTAAAAGATGTCCCCGGTATTGTGCGAATTTCTGGTCATACGGACAATCAGCGTCTTGATTCGGAGCTTTATCGTTCTAACTGGGATCTCTCTGCGCAGCGTGCCGTTTCGGTGGCGCAAGAGATGGAGAAAGTGCGCGGATTTTCTCATCAACGCTTACGGGTGCGAGGCATGGCCGATACGGATCCGTTAGCAGAGAATGATACTGATGAAAATCGTGCGAGAAACCGTCGGGTGGAAATCAGCATTATGCAAGGCGAACCGCTCTATAGTGATGAAATTCCAGCCATTCCTCAAAACCAGTAATGGCTGAGTGAGTCGCATAGAAGACGAGCAGAAATGCTCGTCTTTTTTATGGTTATAATTCGTGTATAATCTTGCGCCCTAAGTCCCACACCTTAGTGCAAGCTCCGGTGTGAATTGATAGCCAACAGACTGCGAATTGAACTATGAAATTTATTGTAAAGCCCCATCCAGAAATTTTTGTAAAGAGTGAGTCGGTACGTAAGCGCTTTACCAAGATTCTTGAGAGCAACATCCGCATCATTATTCAGAATCGCACTGAATCTGTGGCTGTCTTTAACCGTCGCGATCACATCGAAGTGTCGGCGAACAGCCATCAATATTACCAACAAGTGCTCGAAATCTTGACGACGACACCAGGCATTCAGCAAGTGTTGGAAGTGAAGCAATCTGGCTTTAAAGATCTGCACGACATCTATGAGCAAGTGTTGGAGCTCAGCCGCGAGCGCATCGAAAACAAAACCTTTGTGGTGCGTGCTAAGCGCCGTGGTAAGCATGACTTTACCTCAATTGAGCTGGAGCGTTACGTCGGTGGTGGCTTAAATCAATCGGTCGAGAGCGCCTCGGTCAAACTGCACAACCCAGACATTACCATCAAAATTGAAGTGGTGGATGACAAACTGAACCAGATTTTGGCCCATCACAAAGGTCTTGGCGGTTTCCCACTGGGCACGCAAGAAGATCTGCTGAGCCTGATCTCTGGTGGTTTTGATTCGGGTGTTTCGAGCTATCTGCACATCAAGCGTGGCTCTAAAGTGCATTACTGTTTCTTCAATCTGGGTGGCCCTGCGCATGAAATTGGCGTTAAACAAGTGGCTCACTTCTTGTGGAATAAATATGGCTCATCGGCCAAAGTGCGCTTCATCTCTGTTGACTTTGAACCTGTGGTTGCGGAGATCTTAGAGAAGGTAGAAGACGGTCAAATGGGCGTTGTGCTAAAACGCATGTTTATGCGCGCTGCCGGCATGGTTGCGGAGAAGTTTGATATTCAAGCTTTGGTAACCGGTGAAGCCCTCGGCCAAGTATCAAGCCAAACCTTGACTAACTTACGCCACATCGATGTGGTGACCGATCGTTTGATTCTCCGTCCCCTAATCAACTGGGATAAAGACGAGATCATTAAAGTTGCACGTGACATCGGCACCGAAGATTTCGCCAAAACCATGCCAGAATACTGTGGCGTGATTTCGAAGAAGCCAACCGTGAAAGCAGTCAAAGAGAAGCTAGAAGCGGAAGAAGCCAACTTCAATTTCGACATCTTGGAACAAGTGGTACGCAATGCTCGTCAAATGGACATTCGTGATATCGCGAAAGAGTCGGCGCAAGCCGCGCCAGAAGTGGAGCAAGTTCAAGCGATTGAAGAGCACGCTGTGGTGCTGGATATTCGTAGCCCAGATGAAGAAGACGACAGTCCGCTAGAGATCGATGGTGTTGAGGTAAAACACATTCCGTTTTACAAGCTCAGTACTCAGTTTGGTGACTTAGACCAGTCGAAAACGTATCTGCTTTACTGTGCTCGCGGTGTGATGAGCCGTTTGCAAGCTCTCTACCTACAAGAGCAAGGGTTTAAGAACGTTAAGGTTTACCGCCCGTAATCACAAACTCGTGTTGCTCTCTGAATAACAGTGCCGCATGAGGAAAATGACAAGCGCAATCTCAGCAATGGGGTTGCGTTTTTTGTTTCATTTTCGCTCAAAAAAGGAATGAGATTGTGCAAGGGAAAAGAGACGATCGGAGGCGATAACGGTCAGAAAGGCAGTGTTCAAAGATAAAAAAACACCGCCTATATAGGCGGTGTAACAAATTTGACAGACAGGTCAAAAATAAATACAGGAAGTATAGGTTTTGTCACAGGGAGTTGGACAAAACACTACGGTAGAAATCTACCTAACTCGAAATACGAGTTTGCAAACACAACATCGCAACAACTAAGCCAATTGATTTACAAAGAAATCAAGCCGTTCAGGCTAGCGTTGCGGGGTGAAATATAGAATTTATCTGGCTGTTCTACAACGGACAAATTATAATGTTTCAGATAAAAAAAACTAATGGTTAGAGAGCCGTATGTCCCGAAGATTGCCCCCATTGAATTCCCTTCGTGTATTCGAAGCCGCCGCCCGACACCTTAGCTTCACCCGAGCCGCAGAAGAGCTCTTTGTTACTCAAGCGGCAGTGAGTCATCAGATCAAAGCGCTGGAAGAGTTTCTTTCATTGAAATTGTTCCGCCGTCGTAACCGCTCTTTACTCCTCACTGAAGAGGGGCAAAGTTACTTTTTAGACATCAAAGATATCTTCTCAGCACTTGCCGAAGCGACCGATAAGGTATTGGAACGTAGTGAAAAAGGGGCATTGACCATCAGCTTGCCGCCGAGTTTTGCGATTCAATGGTTGGTACCAAGATTGGCGGATTTCAATGCTAAAGAGCCGGATATTGATGTGCGAATCAAAGCGGTGGACATGGACGAAGGTTCTTTGACGGACGATGTAGATGTGGCGATTTATTACGGTCGTGGCAATTGGCCGGGGTTACGTGCCGATAAATTGTACCAAGAATATTTGATCCCACTTTGTTCACCTTCATTACTTTTAGGTAACAAACCATTAGAATCTTTGCAGGATTTAAAACGACATACGTTACTTCATGACACATCCAGAAAAGATTGGAAACAATTTGCTAAGGAAAACGGTCTGGATGAGGTCAATGTCAACCAAGGCCCGATTTTTAGCCACTCGACCATGGTTCTGCAAGCGGCGGCCCACGGGCAAGGGGTGGCCTTGGGCAACAATGTGTTGGCTAAACCAGAAATGGAAGCGGGCCGTCTGATAGCACCCTTTGATGAAATATTGTTGTCGAAGAATTCGTTTTACGTCGTCTGCCATGAACAACAAGCCGATATGGGGCGTATTGCACGCTTCAGAGATTGGATGCTGGTTACGGCGCGCAAAGAACAAGAAGAGGTGTTAGATGAATCTGCCATGCATTATTGATGGACCAGACAACGGACCGCTGTTTATTTTTGCTCACGGCGCTGGGGCTCCGATGGAGCATGCTTTTATGACCGCAGTGGCTCAAGGATTGGCAAAGGAAGGGATTCGCGTGGTGCGTTTCAATTTCCCTTATATGGCCAAACGAGCTGAAGATGGCAAAAAACGCCCACCGGATCGCGCGCCGAAATTGCTGGAAGCCTTCTCCGAAGTGATAGCATCCGTGACCGATGACCCCGTGATCATTGGGGGGAAGTCGATGGGCGGACGCATGGCGACTTTGTTGTCGGAGCACCCCCTCGTGAAAGGGATTGCCTGTTTAGGTTTTCCTTTTCATCCCCCCGGTAAGCCTGAAAAGTTCAAAGGTGAGCACTTACAAACATTGAGTAAACCGACGTTGATTTTGCAAGGTGAGCGAGACACGTTTGGCACTCAAACTGACTGTCAGCAATTTGAGTTTTCCTCAATGGTGCGTTTGGCGTTTTTGCCTGACGGCGATCATAGTTTTAAACCGAGAAAAAGTTCTGGCTATACAGAAGCCGGCAATGTGCAGTTGGCGATTGAGCAGCTGTGCGCTTTTATTAAAGGGGTTGACGATGAAAAGTAAGTGGCTACTCACTTTTGTTGGTTTCTCAGGCGCATCGGCGGTCGCACTTGGCGCGTTTGCTGCTCACGGACTCAAAGGCCAATTGTCGCCATATTTGTTAGGTGTGTTTGAAACGGGCGTGATGTACCAGTTCTGGCATACTCTCGCCATTGCCCTGTGCGCCGTTCTGCTGTCTTTGCCGACTGGAGAGAAAGCGCAAAAATATTTTTTCCGCGCGGCAATTTGTTTTATCATCGGCATCTTTTGCTTTAGCGGCAGCTTATACGCCCTCGCATTAACTGGCATAAAATGGTTTGGCCCCATAACTCCTATGGGAGGCTTGCTGTTTATTATTGGTTGGATAATGTTGATGTTGGCAGCTTTAAAAACGAACGAGGTATCTCAGTGAAACAATTAATGCTCTATTGTCGTCAGGGCTTTGAAAAAGAGTGTGCTGGTGAAATTCAGGACAAAGCGACTCAGTTAGAGGTTTATGGTTTTCCACGTGTGTTCAAAAACGCAGGGTATGTTCTGTTCGAATGTTACCAAGATGGGGATGCCGATAAACTGGCACGCGAACTGGACTTCAACGCGCTGATTTTTGCGCGTCAAATGTTTGCGGTTGCAGCAGAGTTCACCGAACTGCCGAGTGAAGATCGCATTAGCCCAATCCTTTCGGAGCTGGGTGAGATGGATGCCTTTCCAATGTGTGGTGAGCTACGTATTGAAACACCCGACACCAACGAAGCAAAAGAGCTGTTGAAGTTCTGCCGTAAGTTTACCGTCCCAATGCGCCAAGCATTGCGTGGTAAAGGTTTATTGCTGGCGAAAGAACATGCCAAGAAGCCTGTGTTCCACTTGTGTTTTGTCGCGCCAGGGCACTGTTTTGCCGGTTACTCATATTCGCACAATAACTCGCGCTTCTTTATGGGCATTCCACGTTTAAAATTCCCGGCCGATGCGCCAAGCCGCTCAACGTTGAAGTTGGAAGAGGCTTTTCATGTGTTTATTCCGCGTGAAGAGTGGGATACGCGTTTGTCTTCGGGCATGTGGGCGGTGGATTTAGGCGCGTGTCCTGGTGGATGGACCTATCAGCTAGTGCAGCGCTCTATGTTCGTTCACTGTGTGGACAACGGCATGATGGCAGACAGCTTGATGGAAACAGGCCAGATCAAGCATCACATGGTGGATGGCTTTAAATTTGAGCCAGACCGTAAGAACGTGACTTGGTTAGTGTGTGACATGGTGGAAAAGCCAGCTCGCGTGGCGCATCTGATGGGCGAATGGCTCATTAAAGGGTGGGCGAAAGAAACCATCTTTAACCTCAAGTTGCCGATGAAAGGTCGTTATGACGAGGTTTTACAAGACATTGAAAATCTTAAGACCTTCCTGATTGAGAACAAGGTGAAGTTTAAGCTGCAAGCGAAACACCTTTATCACGATCGCGAAGAGATCACCGTACACATTCAGGTGCTATCGAACATTTCTCCGCACTAAGATGAGTTGAAGAAACGGTTCGCTAAAAAACGCTCCTCGACATGAGGAGCGTTTTTGTTTGTGTTAGTTCGACGTTGGCCACATTTCCCACACTTGTGCTTCCATGCTCGCTTCTGTGCTGTCATCGACGGTGGAGAAGAAGTCAAGTTGGGTCAATCTTTCCACCTCGTCAATCGTGGTGATGAAATTCGCTAGCTCACTGCCAGAGACATCTCGGTGTGGAACGATAAACGCAATCGCGTCATTAAAGGCAGGGTCAAGAATGACTTTGAAAAAGGCGCTAGGAATGACCACTCCGTTACCAATCGCGTTTTCGCCACCTTGGTAAATGGGCCCAGTGACGACGTAAAGCTCGTTATATTCATTGGCAAGATCACGAACATGCTCTTCCAGCAAACGCCAACCCACGCGATTAAAGCCCGGTAACTGCGGTGACATGTTGCTCATCAGGAAGCTTTGTTGCATTGATTGCTGACTGAAATCCATCGCCGCTGACGGGGCAAGATGGCCTCTGTCGTAACCTGAGTTGCTGTAATCCGCCAAGGTGGAGCGAGCATAGTCGGGCAGCTCGGCATCTTCTTTAAAGCTGTTGCTGCGCTTATAGGAAGCATTCACACTCTCTGCCGTAATATGGTAGGCCACCCAATCGGCGTTTTTGGTGTTGTAGTTGTAACCTACCGCGTAGCCATCGCGGCAAAGCACTTGATCCGGTTGTGTGGAGGGCATGCCTTTGTCGAGGTGTTGGCCACAAATTTCAGCAGCTGCAGGTAAAGCAAATAATAGTGATAGTAGGATGAGGTTTTTCATTTTCATTACTCCTTGTTAGAGAGTGGTGAAAATAGAGTAAATGCTCATCAATGCTGTGATGTTGATAATAAATTAATCAATACTCAGTAAGGTATTGATTAATTTGTTGTTATTGTTGTGAATGTAACCCATTACACAACAATAACGTTTAACATTTATTGATGGTGTTTTGTTATGCACTTGGTGGGATTTGCACGGTCAATGTGTTCTGACTGGCAAGGCGTTGTTCATGGAAATTAATGGGTCTCATTAGCGGTAAAACGCAGATCTTGCAGGTTAAAACCGAGTTCAATATCGGTTTTTAGTGCCGAGACTCGTTTGCAACGGCGAGCTAACTCGATATGTTGATCGAACTTAGTGCGATATTTCTTTGGTAGATCCGGCGAGAGAAAAGCCTGTTCGATATCGTCAAATTGGCTGAGGATCTCTTTGGCTGCTTTTGGGCCAATGCCGGGAATGCCGGTCACTTGACTGGAACTGATGCCCGTCAGGCCCCAATAGTCAGAAAGCTGTTGAGGTTTTACGCCAAACTCTTGTTCAATAAACGGCTGATCTAACCAACGGTGTTGGAAGTAATCGCGAATCTGCAGAGTGGGAGAAAGGAGTTGGCAGTAGCCTTTATCGGTTGAAATGATGGTGACCTTCTCACCGTGTTGCGCGACTTTGCACGCTAGGGTGGCCACTAAGTCATCGGCTTCATCACCTTCAGAAAGCAGCGAATCAATACCCAACTGCCACCATGCCTCTTGGATCTTCTCCAAACCATTGAGCAAAGGTTCTGGCATCGGCTTTCGCCCTTGTTTGTATTCTGGAAGGATTTCAGCGCGCCATCCTCGGTCGCTACCAAGGTGATCAAACACCGCGACGATATGCGTAGGATGACTCTCACTAATGATTCGCTGTAAGGTACGACAGGTGTTTTGGATGGTGTTGGCTATGTCCGTCGGATCCGGTTGAGCCGAGTGGACACGGCGGATCAGATTGAGTGCATCGATGATAACAAGATGAATAGCCATAGAAAATTACAGTATTGAAAAGGGGCCTAAGGCCCCTGAGTGTAACGTAAATCGTATGGACTATCGACCGCCATTTTCCGCTGATGCGATCTTATAGCAAGGTTCATATGCACTGCCACCGGGCAGTTTCATACGGTGCTGGGCGACGAAATCGCGCAGCAGTTTGTCCATTTTCTTCATCAGTGCAGGGTCCCCATCAATAATGAATGGCCCTTTGCGTTCGATCTCGCGAATGCCTTCGGCTTTTACGTTACCCGCCACAATACCTGAGAAGGCACGGCGTAAGTTAGCGGCCAGTACTTGAGGTTTCTGATTGAGATGCAGATCCAAACTTGCCATTGAGTCGTGTGTGGGTTCAAACGGCAACTGGAACTCTGGCTCAATCTTTAAAGACCAGTTGTAGCTGTAAGCATCGCCTTTGTCTTTACGGTGCTGACGTACTAGTGGCATCGCTTGTTTCATCACACGGGCAACCTGAGCTGGGTCATCAATGATGATTTGGTAGTGCTTCTGACCTTCTTCCCCCAAAGTGGCACCAATAAACGCGTCCAGTGAGCGGAAGTAAGCCTCGCTCTCTTTAGGGCCGGTCAAGACGATGGGCATCGGCTGATCGGCGTTTTCTGGATGCATCATAATGCCCAGTATGTAAAGCAGCTCTTCAGCAGTACCTGCACCACCTGGGAAAATGATGATGCCATGCCCCATGCGGACAAATGCTTCTAAGCGTTTCTCGATATCAGGCATGATCACCAATTCATTGACGATCGGGTTTGGCGGCTCAGCGGCTATAATTGAAGGCTCGGTTAAGCCCAAGTAACGTTGCGTACTGTAGCGCTGTTTGGCATGACCAATTGCGGCGCCTTTCATTGGCCCTTCCATTGCGCCCGGCCCACAGCCAGTACAAATGTTCAATTCACGCAGACCGAGCTCGTTCCCCACTTCGCGTGTGTATTGGTACTCAACAGGGTTGATGGAGTGACCGCCCCAACACACCACCAGATTTGGCTCAATACCGGGAATCAAAGCGCCAGCATTACGCAAAATACCAAAAACAAGGTTAGTAATGTGGGTGGCATTCGTGAGGTTAAGGCGTTGGTTATCCGCAAGATGCATGTTGACGTAAACAATATCACGCAGCACAGAAAACAAATGTTCTTGGATACCTTTGATGATCTCGCCATCGACAAAAGCGTGCTCAGGTGGATTGGTGAGCTCTAACTTAATGCCACGCTCACGGCGCACTACGTTGACATCAAAAGATTGATATTTGTCGAGCAGCTCTTTGGAGTTATCCGTGTGGCTACCTGAGTTTAACACCGCTAACGTACAGTTGCGGTAGAGTTGGTAAAGCTCACTAGAGGCGGTTTTTTTCAGACGCTCAACTTCAAGTTGAGAGAGCAGATCCATACTTCCTGCTGGGCTGATATGAGTAATCATATGGCCTCCTTGCTTAGCATTGTTATTAAAGGTCAGAAATCTGCTGGGAAAAATGATTATTGTTATAGAACCAGATTAGGAGAAGCAGATTCTGTTTGTTGCCTAGCGTGAATCTAGGCTAAACACGTTATAAGTGTTGTTAGCTTAGCAAAGTATGAACCAAAAGAAATGTGATAACTAATTGAAAATGCTATATGGAGTGATGTTTTTTTACTCAATCGTTCGTTAAGTGACCTGAAATTAGCGCCACTCTAGCTGTCTTTTCCCGCGTCGTTTGCACTCTGCGAGCATCATGCCCAAACGATCAATCACGTATTCAGGGTTGTCGGACTCTTTAAACGCCGCTGAAGCCGCGCTTAACGTTATGGTGATTTGCTGCTCGCGGAATTTAAATGGCAGCTTGCTGACTTCTGCTTGAATGTGCTTAATCAGCTCTAGCGTGTACTCTTCACTTTGCTCTGGAATGAGCAAGATAAACTCTTCACCGCTAAAGCGCGCCACGGTATCGGTATCGGCTGCTGCTTTGCGAATGGTTCGTGCGATGATCTTTAGTGCTTTGTCACCGGCAGTGTAGCCATAGCTGTCGTTGATCGCTTTAAAACCATCAATGTCGAGCAACACGACACGAAGATTGTGTTGTGCGCGGATCCAGCGACGATATTCAAGCTCCAGACGATCATTAAAGGCGGTGCGGTTGTACACTTTTGTCAGTGGGTCTAGCAGCATGCGCTGTGCCTGATCTTCCAAGCGTTTACGATAGTCTTGGGTAATTTCAAACACCGCTTCCAACTGGTTTTTGTTGTACTGCAACCTTTCTTGCAGTGTCTGCTCTTTCTCTTCTGCCAAAACAAGACGTTGAGACAGCGATGCCATTTGCGCTAAGAGCGGGGAGATGGCGCTTTTCAGTTGTTCTAGCTCATTAGCGTTGGTCAAAGTCGTTTGGCTCTTTGAGATGAGTTCCCCAAACTCTTTGTTCAATTCTTGTCGGTGTTCAAAGTAAGTTTGGCTTTGATCGACATTGATATGTGAAGTTTTCAGGTTCGTGGCTAGAGAACGATTAAGCTGGTCGAGAAATTGCTCTGAAGATTTACGTTCGAACTTGGTTCCGTCAATGACCAGTTTGAGTACTTGGAGTGTCAGTTCGAGTAGAGATTCGGTGGAAACACCTAGCAGCAACTTGGTACGGATATCGAGCAGTAAGTCACCTGACTCTCCTTCAAAATCCAGTTCAGTAATCACATGCTGTAATTCTATAGACAGAGTGTCTAGTAGCGATCGGTCAGTGGAATCTTTCAGGTCACTGAAGTTCAAACGAGAATTGGAGGTGATGATCTTGAGAGAACGCTCGTAGATGTTCAATAAACGAACAGCTTTATCGACATTATCCGATTGGTTAACTTCACTAGAGGTCATTAAACAACGCAACTCTCGTTTGAGTTGCGGAGGTAAGCCTGCTAATCGCTGTAGCGTTTCGCCACTGTGTTTGACCTGTTGATCAAGAAATCCGTTCTTTTTATCCATAGTCACTGTTTGCTGCCTTAGCCGTCTCTCCAACACGGCGAGGCGCGGGATGAGATTACTTACGTCTTTCGGTTGTTCAAGTTCTTGTTGAATCGCCTTGAGGCTTTGCGTCAATGTCGGATCTCCACCCTGACAAGCGGCGCTCAAAGACGTAACGATGCGTTTGAGAACTTGCTGCTCACGCTTGAATTTGAGTGACGAGTCGCGATGTGTCAATCGAAGTTGGTCTAACTGACAACTTAACTGATGCAGCTGCGATTGAATATCGGATTCCAGAATGCCCATTAAGAACTACAACACTGTCCATGTACGACTAACGAATTAGCTGATAATAACAAAAAACATTATAGCGTCACCTCTCTTCGGGTTTGAATGCTTGAGAATTATTCACTTTTTAATAATTTTTTGAGGTTGTCCTCATTATGATGCGAAGAGTGTATTTTAATTAGCCCCTGATGTATCGCTTGTTGGCATGCGACCCTTATGTTACCGGTTGCAAGGCTGGCAGCCGGTGCATTATCTATGGCCTTCAAGTAGACATAATGGCTGCACTTGTCGGTTAGGCTGACTTCGCGTGCTAAGTGAGTCGCCAATAGCAACAAGTCCAGTAGTTCTTGGTCATTAATCGCGGTGTAAGCTCGAGGCAAAAATGGGTAATCGGCCATACCCATTCGAACGGTCCGGTTGATCGCATGTTCTGCAGCAAACTCGTCAACCCAAGCTTGCATTTTGCTAAAGACTTCTTCAGCGGAGTAATTACGATCGGCATTGGGCTCGATGTAGAGCAAATTGGCATCCGAAAAATGGTAGAGACGCGCGGGCTTTTGGACTTTCTCACTCATAAAGGCTCCAAAGGCACGTTCTAGTTCCAAACCCGCTTTGTAACCATGTTGCACGTACATGCTGCGTAAAAAGGGGAGATCGAGCATGACAAAACGCAAACGATCATTAAGTGGTTCATTAATTAACTCCCCTAACTGCCACTGTTCAAAAGTTTCATTCGCTTTGCGCAGTGAGTTGGAAAGCTTGACGTTGAGCATACGTAGGTTGCGTAGTTTCGAGCGCGAATGCGTATAGAGATCGCTGGTGAGCCGCTCCAACTGAGCTGACTGCCTTTGCAGCAGAACTCCGCGTCTCATCAGCAACAAAAAGAGCGCCAAGGAAAGCACAAACAGTGCAAAGGCGATTTTTTGGAACTTAGAATGCTCTAGGGTAATTTTTTCCAGTTGTTGTGCTTGGCCAATGTAGTGAATGGTTTGTTCGGCAAATTCTTTTTGTTGGCGGAAAGCATCTTCACTGATTTGATTCAGTTCTTTTTGCTCAATACTGACCAAATTATTGTAGCGGCGCAGATTTTGTAACGATAACGCGTATTGTGCCGACTGTTCATACCCAAGCGAAAGGAGTTGATAAGCGTGTTGCTTAATATTTAAGTGCTCTTCGGCAAGTCCAGTGACGATCTCAAGTGCTTTGTTGGCATTGTCGATCACCGCTTGACTGTCGTTTTGATAAAAAGCCAACCCTGCTTTCATCAGTGCCGCTTCTGCTTTGAGTTTAGGGATGTCAGCAAATTCCAATACATCTTGGGCGCGTTCCAAGTATTGCTCTGCCAGTGGGTAGTTATAGAGCTGAAGATAGGTGGCCGCGAGGTTGAGACGAATGCCTATCACCTGTTTGATGTTGCGTGCCGAGCTGTCATGATCAAGTACATTGAAATAGTGCACTAACGCTAAGTTGTACTTACCTTGGCGGAAGTAGATATCGCCCATTTGCTCCATTACTTGCGCAAGGATAGGGGAGTTGGGGTAGCTGTCGTAAAAATCCGCAGCTTGCGATAAGTATTCAAGGGCTTTATCAAGTACACGTCGTTCTTCAAACAGTTGCGCCAAAAGGCGGTTCACTTTGGCCAACCGAGCGCTCTTGTTGCCTTCCACTGCTTGCCAATAACCAAACAGCAATTCAGACAGCGCCAAATTGTACTTTTGGTGGTTAAGGTAAAATTCCCCTACGGCAATGTGATAGTCAATAATGGTGTTTTCAGAGCGGGTGTTTTTGATCAGCTCCTTAGCTTGTGCGTAATACTGCTCAGCTTCCGTGAGCTGATTTTGTTGTGATGCAAGTAAGGCCTGTTGCATCAGTAGACGATATTGTACGCTATCGCTCATGTGCAGCGAATTACTCGATTGTTTGAGTTGCTCACTAATCTGAGCCAGTTCGGCTTCGGCTTTTGCGTAATCTTTGCTGTATTGCCATTGCAACTTAGTTTGCATCAGCTTGATTTCCATCTCTAAATAGGGGAGGTGAAAAGTCTGGCTGAGCTGAGATGCGGTTTCCAATTGCATTAAAGCGGAGCGTTGATTGCCTAAAGCAAATTCTGCTTGAGCTAAGATTTTGTAGGCTTCAACGCTGCCACTTGGGGTGCGCAAAGTGCGGTCGGCGTCTTCACGAGAAATCGCCGACGGACTTTTTTCTTGATTGTCGGTCAACTCGCGTTGGGTTAGGTAGTTTTGGACAATTCTTTTCGCTTGCTCTGGCTCAATCTCGATCAGTTGTTCTGCTTCTGTGAGCAAAACGGAAGAGAGTGGGCTGGCAGACACTTGCCAACATACCAGCAAAAATAAAACAGCGAAAAACCGTTGCCAACGCATAGTGAATTCCTTTTTGACAGACGTGTTACTGACGAGCCATTCGATGATTATGATCTGGCTTCGCTTGCTCGGTTGAACGGTATGGATTGATGTCTAATCCACCGCGACGAGTATAACGAGCAAACACCGTCAGTTTTTCTGGCTGACAATATTTCATGAGATCGGTGAAGATGCGCTCTACGCACTGTTCATGGAACTCATTGTGTTCGCGGAATGACACAAGGTAGCGCAACAGTTTTTCGCGATCAATCTTGTGGCCTTGGTAGCGAATTTCGACGCTGCCCCAGTCCGGTTGATTGGTGATCAAACAGTTCGATTTGAGCAGATGGCTGTGCAGCGTTTCTGTCACCCACTCTTCGCCCGCAGCGCCTTCGAGCAAGCGGTCATCAAAATCGTAACTGGATATGTCGATGTCTTGTTCGTCGATGCATTCCCCTTTCATCGTCACGATAGGTTGCTGGGTGTAGTGAGTGACCGAATTCACCTCCACTTCCACCGCTTCGCCTGCGCAATGAGAAAGATCGGTAATCAAACGTTGACGAACCTCTTCCCAGCTATCAAAACGGGTTTGGTTGTAGCTGTTGAGGTAGAGTTTGAATGACTTCGATTCAATCAGGTTGGCGCTGGTGGCAGGGATGTAGACTTCACCGACCGCAACCTGAGGCAGCCCTTTGCTGTTGAGCCAAGAGAGCTCATATAACGTCCAGATGTCGTGGCCGATAAATGGCAGCTCGTCACCCAACTGAAGATCGTCACGGTTGAGGCTACGTGGTACAGGCTGTAGCAAGCTAGGATCGTATTGGTTGGCGTAGTCGGTTTTCTTACCCAGCGTTAGGCCAGCAAGCTCTTTCGCGTCAGAATATTTGCTCATACTTTGCGGTCATTTTCGATTAGAATGGCGGGAATTTTACTGAATCCATCGTTTAAAAGCCATCTTGTTGGCTCACAAGGTATAGAAGGAGTTATTCATGTCATCTCCAGTTTCACTGGCACTTGCTGACTTTAGTCAACGTTTTCAAGCAGCGTGGCAAGCACAGCACAACGCATTGCCTAGCAGTGAAGAGTTGGCGGATTTGCCTTCTCCTTGCGTGGTGGAGTCAAAAGGAGATGAAGTGCTCTGGCGCTCAGTGAGCTTGTCTGCGCCTGCGGACTTCGCCAATGTTGAGAAGGCGATTGAGTTAACACTGCATGACGACATCAAAGCCTTTTATGGCAGTCAATTGAGTGCCGATATGACAGCCACGTGGGAGGGTAATGAGCTTACGCTGTTGCAAGTGTGGAATGACGATGATTTTACTCGCCTGCAGGAGAACATTTTGGGTCATTTAGTGACGCAACGACGTCTAAAACTCAAACCAACGGTGTTTATTGCCGCAACCGATGCTGAGTTAGATGTTCTGTCGATTTGCAATATCACGGGGAATGTTGTGCTTGAGCGATTGGGTACTTCTCAGCGAGATGTCTTGGCGGAAAACGTCACCGAGTTTCTCACTAAACTCCAACCTATGGTGTAGTCGATGTACGTCGTTGAATTGCAGTTTGAGTGTTTCGACAACACCACCATCAGCGCGGTCGATAAAGCGATTAATGGCTTAATGGATGCGTTGCGTTATAACGGCCAAGTGCTGGGGCGTGAGTTTCCGATTGTGATGGGCGATGGGGAGTTTTTTGTTCGTGCGGTTTGCCCGGAAAAAGAGAGTTTGCATCCACGCCATCATTCGGATTATGTGCGCGTATGTCTCAATCGTCTTTCTGATGCGGCGTTGCTGGCACCCAAAATGCGCTTGCTGGGACGAGACATCAACTCTGAAGAAGCGGCCGAAGAAGAGACACCAAGTTGGCAAGTGTTATACACCACTTATGTGCACACCTGCTCGCCGTTGAGAAGTGGTGAAACTTTGCTGCCAATCCCTTTGTATCGCAATGGCCCGACGTTAAATGGCGATCACAAAGCGGTGATTAAGTGGCAAACCGAATGGCAAGCGTGTGATGAACTGCAGATGGCCGGGGCGTGTCGCGCCGAGCATGCCGCACTGCATGAGATGTGCGACGTAGACAGTGTCTTGTTCAAGCGAGGTTGGGATCTTCGTGGTCGTATTGAATACATCACGAAAGTACCGACCTACTATTACCAATACCGTGTTGGCGGCCATTCTCTAGCCGAAGAGCAAGCGCGCAAGTGCCCGAAATGTGGTGGTGAATGGCTACTCGATGAGCCGCTGCACGATATCTTCCATTTCAAATGCGACGACTGCCGTATCGTCTCAAACATCTCTTGGGATCATTTGAAGTAACAAGTGGCATCTCAACATGCAAAAAGGGTTGGCGCTCTCACGCCAACCCTTTTTTGTTTTGATGAACTTCGACTTTTGCTATCGAAATTACCAGCCTTTTACAACGCCGCCTTTGAAGATTTCTTTTGCAGCAGTGTAGACTTCTTCAGTTTGGTAAGCTTTAACAAAGTTCTGTACGTTTTCGTTTTGAACGTTGTCTTGGCGAGCCACAATCAGGTTCACGTATGGAGACTCTTTGTCTTCAACAAATACGCCGTCTTTTTCCGGAGTTAGGTTGATAGAGCTCGCGTAAGTGGTGTTGATGATAGACAGAGCCACGTCGTCAAGTGAGCGTGGAAGCTGAGCAGCATCGAGCTCGACGATAGTGATGTTCTTTGGATTCTCAACGATGTCACGAACGGTCGCAAGTAGGCCCACTTCTGGACGTAGTTTGATCAAACCTTGTTGCTCAAGAAGCAGCAGAGAACGGCCAAGGTTGGTTGGATCGTTTGGTACCGCAATACGTACGCCGTCAGCCAACTCTTCAACCGATTTCACTTGTTTTGAGTAACCCGCGATTGGGTAAACAAAAGTGTTACCAGCGATGGTCAGTTTATAGCCACGGTCAGCAACTTGACGATCTAGGTATGGTTTGTGTTGGAACGCGTTGATATCGATAGAACCGTCATCCAATGCCGCGTTTGGTGTCACGTAGTCAGTGAAGGTGACCAATTCCACGTCAAGGCCGTATTTTTCTTTTGCAATTTTTGCTGCTACTTCGGCAACTTGTGCTTCGGCACCCGCCATAACGCCAACTTTTACTTTGCTCGCGTCTGCCACTTTTTCGCCACAACCTGCCAATACCAATGTTGAGGCAGCAGCGATAATGGTCAGTAAACCTTTGAGGCTAAATTTCATAGTAAATCTCCTTATAATTTGAATCTTTCAATGCTTATCTGTGGTCTACACGGCGCACGATGGTGTCACCGATAGACTGAATAATTTGTACCAACACAATCAACATCACGACAGTGACCGCCATGATAGTGACATCGTAGCGATGAAAACCGTAGCGAATCGCTACGTCACCGAGACCGCCGCCACCAACGGTGCCCGCCATGGCAGAGTAGCTCACCAAGGTTACCAACGTAATAGTGACGGAGTTAACAATGGTCGGCAATGCTTCAGGAAGCAGTACCTTAGTGATGATTTGTAGTGGTGTTGCACCCATCGACTGTGCCGCTTCAATCAGGCCAGTTGGAACTTCAAGTAACGCTCCTTCAATCAGGCGCGCAACAAATGGAATCGCCCCAATGGTGAGTGGAACAATCGCTGCTGTAGTGCCGATGAAAGTACCCACTAACAGTTTGGTGACGGGAATGATCGCCACCATCAAAACCAAAAATGGCACCGAGCGGCCAATATTGACAATGGCGCCAAGTACGCTGTTCAGTTTGGTGTTTTCAAGCAAGCCACCTTTTTTGGTGGTGTGCAGAATCACGCCCAAAGGAATACCAATCGCAAAACCAACGACGCCGGCAACCGCAACCATGTAAAGCGTTTGCCAAGTCGCGCCCAGCAGCAGGTCAGTGTTCAAACTGAGCCATTGAGATAGGTCATTAAAGGACATAACCCAGAACCTCCACTTTTACGTTGTGCTCGCGCAGGTATTCAATCGCTGCGTTATCGTCTTCTTCGTTACCAAACAGTTCAGCGACCATCATGCCAAACTTCACTCCGCCGGCGTAGTCGAGATCGGAACTGAGAATGCTGATGTCGATGTTGTATTTACGAGAAATCTGCGACACCAAAGGCGCATCAACCGTCGCGCCGGTAAATTCCAAACGCACTAGAGGATAGCTGCCTTCAACACGCGTTGCTTGCAAACGCGCTTGGTAATCTTCAGGAATAGAAAGATCCAGTGTTGAGCGGATAAAATCATGCGCCAATTCCGTTTTAGGATGGGCAAAAATTTCACCGACGGTGCCTTTCTCAACCAATTCACCGCCACCAATGATTGCTACTTCGTGACAGATGCTTTTCACGACATCCATTTCATGAGTGATGAGCAAAATGGTGATTTTCAGCTTGCGGTTGATCTCTTTGAGCAACTCCAAAATGGATTGAGTGGTCGCAGGATCCAGCGCGCTGGTGGCTTCATCACACAGCAGTACTTTGGGATCGCTGGCCAATGCTCGTGCAATCGCCACACGTTGCTTTTGACCACCACTTAAGTTGGCTGGATAGCTTTCGTGCTTGTCGGCCAAACCAACCAGCTTCAGAAGTTCCGTCACTTTGCTTTGGATTTGCTCTTTGTCTTTTCCAGCCAACTCTAATGGTAGTGCAACGTTGTCAAACACAGTGCGAGAAGAGAGCAAGTTGAAGTGCTGGAAAATCATGCCGATATTGCGGCGAGTTTCGCTGAGTTGCTTTTTACTCAGTTTTGTTAAATCAACGCCATCCACCACAATGGAACCACTGGTTGGTGCTTCTAACATATTCACGCAGCGGATCAGCGTGCTTTTCCCTGCACCCGATGACCCGATCACACCAAAAATGGTGCCTTCTGCGATGTGTAAGTTAATGTCTTTCAAGGCATGGATTTCCTTACTGCCTTGATAGAACACTTTATTTACTTGGTTAATTTCAATCATTTCTCAACCTGTGCAGGGACAACAGAATAATATTTTGAGCTCTAGCTCACTTTTCAGATGATGCTATGGCTTTCGTGTTTTTAAGTCAATAGATATTTTTACGTCTAGACGTCTAAACGTTCGTTTGAGGCTAACGGATTTGCTATGAGTTAGTTGATATTCGTATATAGAGGGTGTTTTGACGATGTACCTCACGGCTTGGAAACTCGCAATGTAGCGCTTTTAAGGTATAATCTCGGCTTATATTCCTTTGTGACAGAGACAGATACTTTGGCAAAACCAGCTGTTTTTTTGGATCGTGATGGCGTGATTAACGTTGATCATGGTTACGTTCATGACGAGCACGACTTTGAATACATTGAAGGGGTGTTTGAGGCGACGAAGGCCCTCAAGGATATGGGGTATCTTTTGGTGTTGGTCACCAATCAGTCGGGGATTGCCCGCGGCAAATTTAGCGAAGATCGCTTCCTTTCTCTGACCCAATGGATGGATTGGAATTTTGCGGACAACGGCGTTGAGTTTGACGGCATTTATTACTGTCCGCACCATGCAGAACACGGTGTGGGGGATTACAAACAAGATTGTGATTGTCGCAAACCAAAACCTGGGATGTTTATCTCAGCGCGTGATTTCCTCAAAATCGATATGGCTCGCTCAGTGATGGTGGGTGACAAAGCCGAAGATATGATGGCTGCCGAAGCGGCAGGGGTTGCAACGAAGATTTTGGTACGCACTGGCAAACCTGTTACACAGCAGGGTGAGCAACTGGCAACCGTGGTGCTCGATAGCATCCGTGATGTGCCACTTTATGTAAAAGAACAAGTAAAAGGTCGCTAAGCGGCCTTTTTATTATTGAACGTCTTTCTTGGCCTATTATGAGCAAAAAGCTGACTATTCTCGATATTGCCCGTTTGTCTGGGGTCGGTAAATCGACCGTCTCGCGCGTGCTGACCAATGATCCCAAGGTAAAACCTGAAACCCGAGCGAAGGTAGAACAGGTGATACAAGATTCCGGTTATGTGCCTTCTAAATCCGCTCAATCGATGCGTGGCGGTAGCCAGAAGGTGGTTGGGGTAATTATCTCGCGTCTCGACTCTCCCTCAGAAAATCGTGCTGTCGGTAGTATGCTTAATGTGCTGTATCAAGCGGGATACGATGCGGTGATCATGGAGAGTCAGTTCGATCGCGAGAAAACCAACGAGCACTTAGAAGTGCTGCGTCGTCGCAATGTCGATGGCGTCATTGTGTTTGGCTTTACCGATATCGATCTACAAACCTTAGCCAGTTGGCAAGATCGAGCCGTGGTGATTGCCACGCCTGCGGAAGAGGTGTCTTCGATTAACTACGATAATCAGCGTGTGATTGAGCTGGCGTTAGAACACTTGCAATCTTTATCGCTGAGCCATATCGCTTATATCGGTGTGAATAAAGAAGATAAAACCACGGGCTGGTCGCGTTTAAATGCCTACTTGTCGTGGTGCCAAAAACACGATGTTGAAGCTCGTTATCAAACTGGCAAACTCAACCATGAGAGTGCTTATCACTTAGTTGATGAGGTGTTAGCGGAAAACACTCAAGCGATTGTCTGTGCGAGCGATACCTTGGCTTTGGGCGTCATCAAGCGACTTCAAGAACTGGGGCGCGAAGAGGTTTGTGTCACCGGTGTGGGTGGCAATGAGTTGCTCTCTTTTCTTTTTCCAAAGGTGTTCAGTGTCGATCCCGGTTACAAGCAAGCGGGAGAAAAGGCCGCTAAGATGCTGATTTCTCAGATGAATGGTGAGGAAGCTATCTCGCATATCACTCAGGCACCGATCCAAAACTAACCCTTTCATTTTTCTTGTTTTTCCGATCTAGACTGTGATCACTTTCAATTAATGGGACTGTTCCCATTTTGTTTATTTATAAAAACTGGCAATATTAAATCAAGAAATGGGAATGTTCCCATTGTCTAAAAACTATAATTGAGTAGATCAGAATAGGGTGGACAGAGTTATGAGTAAGATAGCGCGCAAGGACGTTGAACGTCTCATCGAGCTAGTCGGAGGAAGCGACAACATCGCCAGTGTCAGCCACTGTTTGACACGCCTTCGCTTTGTGTTGAACGACACGTCGGCCGCCGATGTTAAGCAAATCGAAACATTGTCGATGGTCAAAGGATGCTTTACCAACGCGGGTCAATTTCAAGTGGTGATTGGCACGGAAGTTGATGCTGTCTATAAAGTGTTGCTCGAGATTTCAGGTAAATCGGAAGCGAGCAAAGACGATGCGAAATTGGCGGCTCGTCAAAACATGAACATCATTGAGCGCGGAATCTCCCATCTTGCTGAAATTTTTGTCCCTCTGCTCCCTGCGATCATCACTGGTGGTTTAATCCTTGGTTTCCGTAATGTGATTGGTGACATCAAGATGTTTGATGGCCAGACATTGACGGAGATTAGCCAGTTTTGGGCAACGGTTCACTCCTTTTTATGGTTGATTGGCGAAGCGATTTTCTTCTTCCTACCGGTAGGGGTGTGCTGGTCTACCGTGAAGAAACTCGGCGGGACACCGATTTTGGGCATTACACTCGGTGTCACACTGGTTTCACCGCAGCTCATGAACGCCTACTTAATAGGTAAACAAGCCCCAGAAGTGTGGGACTTTGGCCTGTTTGTGATTGAAAAGGTCGGCTATCAAGCGCAGGTGATCCCAGCTATGTTGGCCGGTGTCGCGTTGGCTTTCATTGAAACTAACCTAAAACGTATCGTCCCTTCTTACCTCTACCTCGTAGTGGTGCCGTTTGTCTCGATCATCCTATCCGTTATTCTTGCTCATTCTTTGATTGGCCCGTTTGGCCGTGTGCTGGGTGATGGCGTGGCATTTGCGGCAAAAGCGGCCATGACGGGCGACTTTGCAGTGTTAGGGTCAATGATCTTTGGCTTCTTGTACGCACCACTTGTGATCACCGGTATTCACCATACAACCAACGCTGTGGATTTGCAGTTGATGCAAGAGATGGGTGGTACGCCAATTTGGCCGCTGATTGCGTTGTCAAATATTGCACAGGCGTCTGCCGTTGTTGGCATCATCATTATCAGTAAAAAACATGGCGAGCGTGACATCTCTGTGCCCGCTGCGATTTCAGCCTATTTAGGTGTGACTGAGCCTGCCATGTACGGCATCAACCTCAAGTACAAGTTCCCTATGCTGAGCGCGATGATTGGTAGTGCTGTCGCGGCCGCAATTTGTGGTGGTGCTGGTGTGATGGCAAATGGCATCGGGGTGGGCGGCCTACCTGGCATTCTCTCAATTCAACCACAATTTTGGGGAATTTACGCACTGGCGATGTTAACCGCCATTGTGCTGCCAGCAGCCCTCACTTTAGTGTTTTATAAGCGAGCAGAAGCCAAAGGCGAACTCGAACCGGTAAACGCATAATTTCATCGATTTGGAGTGGCGAATGGTCACTCCGCTTTGTTTCTCTTCGGTAAGTGAGTCTTTTCCATGACAACACGTAACACAGATGCTTATTGGTG
Source organism: Vibrio floridensis (assembly GCF_021852965.1). Classification (NCBI taxonomy): domain Bacteria; kingdom Pseudomonadati; phylum Pseudomonadota; class Gammaproteobacteria; order Vibrionales; family Vibrionaceae; genus Vibrio; species Vibrio floridensis. The sequence goes on from NZ_JAKGCY010000006.1 coordinate 218,346, forward strand.
GAAAACCGCCACTATCTATCAAATCTACCCAAAAAGTTTTTGCGACAGCGGGGCAAAGGGGACGGGTGATATTCAAGGCATCATCTCTAAGTTGGAATATTTGAAGCATCTCGGTATTGATGCAATCTGGCTGACGCCGGTTTACCAATCGCCGATGGTCGATAATGGATACGACATTTCGGATTACTACCGAATTAACCCTCAGTTTGGCACGATGGCGGATTTTGATGAATTGCTCGAGAAAGCGCATCAGCTCGGAATCCGTCTTATCATGGACATTGTGGTGAACCACACCTCGACCGAACACGCTTGGTTTCAATCGGCACTGGGTAACAAAAACAGTCCATATCGGGATTACTACATCTGGAAAGACCCGGTCGAAGGAAAGGTGCCCAATAATTGGCAGTCTAAGTTTGGTGGCAGCGCTTGGGCGCTGGATGAACAAACGGGCCAATATTATCTGCACCTTTTCGCCAAAGAGCAGGCCGATCTCAATTGGGAAAATCCCACGGTTCGTGAGGAAGTGAAAAATGTTATTCGTTTTTGGGCGGAAAAAGGCGTCGACGGATTTCGCCTGGACGTCATCAATCTGATTTCGAAGCAACAAGATTTTTGCGACGATGAGATAGGCGATGGGCGTCGTTTCTATACTGATGGACCGCGTGTGCACGACTATCTCCAAGAGATCAGTCAAGCCGTTTTCCAAAAGTATGGCAGTGTGACAGTGGGTGAGATGTCATCGACAACCTTAGAGCATTGTCAGCAGTACTCCTCACTTGATGGTAAAGAGCTTTCCATGGTGTTCAATTTCCATCACCTGAAAGTGGATTATCCAAATGGTGAAAAATGGACTAAGGCACCATTTGACTTTCTCCAGCTCAAACAGATTTTTAATCATTGGCAAACTGGCCTGAATGGGAAAGGGTGGGGAGCGCTCTTTTGGTGTAACCATGATCAGCCACGTATCGTGAGCCGTTTGGGCAACGATCAAGCGTATCGTGTTGAATCGGCAAAAATGTTGGCTGCCTCGGTTCATATGATGCAAGGCACGCCTTATGTTTATCAAGGCGAAGAAATTGGCATGACCAACCCAGGGTATACAGCGATTGAACAGTATCGTGATGTTGAAAGCACCAACATGTATCAGATCATGGTTGAGCAGCAAGGAATTGACCATGACGAAATGATGGCGATTTTGGCACAAAAGTCTCGTGATAATTCACGCACCCCAATGCAGTGGTCAGAAGAAAAACACGCAGGATTTACGCAAGGAGAACCGTGGTTAGCGGTGGCGAGTAACTACCCGAAGATCAACGCGGAAGCGGCGGTGGCGGATCTCAATTCGGTGTTCTATTTCTATAAGCGATTGATTGAACTTCGTAAAGAAGTGCCAGTGATCACCCAAGGTGATTATCAAGACTTATTACCCGAGCATCAGAGTGTGTTTGCCTATACGCGGACCAGTTCGGCTCAGCAACTGGTGTGCATCAATAACTACTACGGGGAAGATGTGGAGTGTGTATTGCCATTGGATCTCGACATGCGTAAAGCGAAATGTTTGCTGTCTAACTACCAAAATCAACCGAGTGCCATGGCTTCGCATCACCAAGTGCTCAAACCTTACGAGACTCGTATTCTCTTGATTGAACGTTAAGTTTGTTGTTCGTTATAAAGAACGCTAACGGCACGCCCCTAATACGTTCAAAGGCTTTGGAGGATCCAAAGCCTTTTTTTTTTGTTGCAGGGGTAAAACAGATTACTGATAACGAACCGAGTATCGATGCGGCTTATGATTCATCGCGAGTACTAGATTCAACGCAAAAGCGCCAAGAATCGACAGTGCGATCGTGGTCGGGCTGACAAAGAAAAAGGAAGCAAATAGGATGGTTGCATCAATTGCCATCTGCGATTTGCCCACTGAAACACCAAACTTATCTTGGATGTAGAGGCAAAGCACGTTAAAGCCCCCCAAGCTGGAACGATGACGAAATAGGATAAGCATTCCGAGACCCATTAACAGCCCACCCGCAATCGCGCAGTAAACTTCATTGATATGCTCAACAGAGATTACTAAATATAGGTTATCGGCAAAAATCGAGACTAAACCACCAGAAATGGCACTATTAAAAGCAAAGCGACGGCCATAGCGTTTCCAAGCCAATAAATAGAAAGGGCAATTTGCCAAAAAATACAACATTCCAAAAGTGAATGGAGTAAACTGAGTCACTAATAGAGCAAGCCCAGTTGTCCCGCCCGTCAGTAGATTGGCTGATTGCAGAAAAAAGACGCCTTGGGCGACGAGGAAGGTGCCGGTCAATATGGCGATCCAGTCTTCTCTACGTGAGTGTTTTTCCATCAGTGGTTAAATTTCATTTGCGATTAAGGGCGTGCATAGTAGTAAAAAGCTGATCTTTTTGGTAGCTAGCGGGTTAAAATTAGGGTAAACCTATGTAATTGTTGTTTTACAGGTGTGAAACGCAAAATTGACACTTTAGATTGCATTTTCGCTTAAGGATAAAGCCAAGATGAAATCTTTCACATGTCATCATGAAGAAACTGCATAGAGAAAAGTGAATTTTCTCTTTATGACCTGGATCAAATTATGTAGAATGCGCGCCATTATGGTGACGAAAACGTTTGCGTTGGGTCATTAACCAGTTTTTTTGCAACTTTCAGTCAAATCTGAGTCAGGAGATACAGATGCTTAAGCGTGATATGAATATCGCTGATTACGATGCGGAGCTATTCGCAGCTATCCAGGAAGAAACTCTTCGCCAGGAAGAACACATCGAGCTGATCGCTTCAGAAAACTACACAAGTCCACGTGTAATGGAAGCTCAAGGCTCTCAGCTAACCAATAAGTATGCTGAAGGCTACCCAGGCAAGCGTTACTACGGTGGTTGTGAGTACGTTGATAAAGCGGAATCGCTCGCGATTGATCGTGCATGTAAACTGTTTGGTTGTGAGTACGCGAACGTTCAGCCACACTCTGGCTCTCAAGCTAACAGCGCGGTTTACATGGCACTGCTTAACCCAGGCGATACAGTTCTAGGTATGAGCCTAGCGCACGGTGGTCACCTGACTCACGGTTCTCCTGTAAACTTCTCTGGTAAGCACTACAACGTTATCCCTTACGGTATCGATGAAGCTGGCCAAATTAACTACGACGAGATGGAAGCACTTGCGCTAGAGCACAAGCCTAAGATGATCATCGGTGGTTTCTCAGCTTACTCTCAAATCGTTGATTGGAAGCGCATGCGTGAAATCGCGGATAAAGTTGACGCTTACCTATTTGTCGATATGGCGCACGTTGCGGGTCTTATCGCAGCAGGTGAATACCCAACACCTGTGCCACACGCACACGTAGTAACGACAACGACGCACAAAACGCTAGCAGGTCCACGTGGTGGTCTTATCCTGTCAAACGCTGGCGAAGACATGTACAAGAAACTGAACTCAGCCGTTTTCCCTGGCGGTCAAGGTGGTCCTCTGATGCACGTTATCGCGGGTAAAGCAGTAGCGTTCAAAGAAGCGATGGAACCTGAGTTTAAAGCTTACCAAGCGCGCGTAGTGAAAAATGCAAAAGCGATGGTGGCTCAGTTCCAAGAGCGCGGTTACAAAATCGTATCTAACGGTACAGAAAACCACCTGTTCCTTGTTGACCTTATCGACAAAGACATTACGGGTAAAGATGCGGATGCGGCACTAGGCGCAGCAAACATCACGGTAAACAAGAACTCAGTACCAAACGACCCTCGTAGCCCATTTGTCACTTCGGGTATTCGTGTTGGTACGCCTGCGATCACTCGCCGTGGCTTTACTGAAGCGGACGCGAAAGAGCTAGCAAACTGGATGTGTGACGTACTAGACAACATCGGCAATGAAGCGGTTATCGAAGCGACGAAACAGAAAGTCCTAGAAATTTGTAAGCGTCTACCTGTTTACGCATAAGATTTTTGCTATTTGATCATCAAAAAGGCTTCCGGATGGAAGCCTTTTCATTTCTTATATTTCTTAGTCGAAACAGCAAATGGAATAAGAAAAGTCACCATTCAACCAAGAGTGTTTGAGTGGCGGTAGCTATTACTTGTCTTTAGAAATGCTTAATAGCGAACCTGATTTACATTGAAATGAGTAATAGCTGCTGGTTTCGCTAAACTTGCCTAAGCCTTCGCCATCACAGTAATCGATATTGATATCACGCATCACATTCAATGTCTCTTCACTGTTTAGCGCAAACTTCGCACCATCAGCGCATACGATGCGGACACGCCCGTCTTTACTAACTGAGTAAAGTTTTACTTCGGTATTGCAGAGTTCAAAGGATGCTTCGCGGTAGTTATCTTGTGCAGTGTTTTGTTGGGCACAACCTGCCAAAAGAGCCGATGCGAATAGGGCGATAAAACCTAATTTGTTCATCTAATCAATCCTACTTTTTGAAAATTAAGAATGCCATACGCAATGCGATGGATATACGTTTGCATCAAGCCTATAGAATTGACCTATGGATGACAAGCAATTCATGTCCTGAAGGCAGGGTCGACAAAGATTTAAGACAAATAAAAAGCTGGTTATCAACACCAGCTTTTGTTTTTCGAGGCGAACTGTGATTTTGGCTTATTTGACTTCTAAGCCTTGCGCCTGCATATCGGCATGATAAGACGAACGTACAAATGGGCCACATGCGGCATGAGTGAAACCAAGTTCCAGCGCAATCTCTTTAAGCTCATCAAATTCTGCTGGTGGAACGTAACGCTCTACTGGAAGATGGTGGCGACTTGGCGCAAGGTATTGGCCGAGTGTCAGCATGGTTACACCATGCGCACGAAGATCTTTGAGCACTTCAACGATCTCTTCTTTGGTTTCACCTAAGCCCATCATAAGACCCGATTTGGTTGGGACGTCAGGATGTTGCTCTTTGAATTTCTTCAGAAGATCCAATGACCATTGGTAGTTTGCCCCTGGACGTACCTTACGGTACAGGCGTGGTGCCGTTTCCAAGTTGTGGTTGAACACGTCTGGCGGGTTATCTTTTAGTGCTTCTAGCGCCACATCCATACGACCACGGAAGTCAGGAACCAATGTTTCGATACGAATATGTGGGCTTTGAGCGCGAATTTCGCGGTTACAATCGGCAAAATGTTTTGCCCCTCCATCACGCAGATCGTCACGGTCCACAGAAGTAATCACCACGTACTTGAGCTTCATGTCGGCAATGGTTTTTGCTAGCTTAGTCGGTTCTTCCGCTTCCGGTGGAAGTGGTCGGCCATGGGCAACATCACAGAATGGGCAACGGCGAGTACAGATAGCACCTAGAATCATAAAGGTTGCCGTACCGTGGTTAAAGCACTCCGCCAAGTTTGGACAAGAAGCCTCTTCGCAAACCGAGTGCAGATTATTTTTACGCATAGCGGATTTAATATCTTGAATGCGTTGGCTATCTGCAGGCAACTTGATCTTCATCCAATCAGGCTTGCGTAGGACCTCTTTTTGCTCTGTCGGCATGTTCTTGACGGGAATCAGAGCCATTTTGTCGGCGTCACGGTATTTAACGCCTTTTTCCATCTGGATTGGTTTACTCATGCTTCTCTTACTTCTGCTTCTGTGCTGAATTCAACTTGCTCATAACCAAGCAAATTTACCAGTTCTTTGACTAATTGTTGCTCTACGAGAGCGATGTCCGTGGGGCCACCAAGCTCACTCACCTGAACCATCTCCATGCCTTGATAACCACATGGGTTAATTCTCAAGAAAGGGGAAAGGTCCATATTTACGTTGAGTGCGAGCCCGTGGAAAGAACATCCTTTACGGATGCGCAGACCTAACGAACATATCTTGCTACCCTCGACGTAAACGCCGGGTGCATCCGGTCTGGCTGCGGAGTCGATATTGTATGCTTTAAGCGTATTGATTACGAGGTTCTCTATCGTCGTGACGAGATCTCGCACACCCAATTTTTTGCGACGTAGGTTGATGAGGAAGTAAGCTACCAGTTGACCGGGTCCATGATAAGTCACTTGCCCTCCACGATCGCTTTGCACAACAGGAATATCACCGGTATTGAGTAGGTGTTCTGCTTTACCCGCTTGGCCTTGGGTAAAAACGGGGTTGTGTTCAACCAACCACACTTCATCCGGTGTTTCCTCGTTGCGTGTATCAGTAAATTCATGCATTGCTTGCCATACTGGCAGGTAATCTCGACGGCCAAGTCGTTTTACAACTAATTGGTTTTGCATGATATTTCCTGTTATCGCTTAGTAAAGTTTTTGCATTATAAACCTGTTCACGGTTGGGAACTATATTTGTTTCACAACTATTTAACGCGTTGGGTCGTGCTTAGGTTTTTATCTATCTGATAAATATAAAGAAAGCAGCCATAAGCTGCTTTCAAAAAAAATTTAATTTATCAAAAAATCATAGAACCATGCGTACAATGTCAATTTCGCCGAGCTCTTTGTACAGCGTTTCAACCTGCTCGATAGAGGTGGCAGTGATGTTGATAGAAACCGAGTGATAGTTACCTTTGGCACTTGGTTTGACCGCTGGGCTGTAGTCTCCAGGAGCATGGCGCTGAATGACTGCCAGCACTTTCTCTGGTAGTTCAGGTTTTGCGTAACCCATCACCTTGTATGTAAATGAACAAGGGAACTCAAGAAGATCTTTCAGTTTGGCATCAGAGTTGATGTTGAGCATTGAGGATAACTCCAGTTAGATATTCGGTTATGCGGGGCGCAATAGTAACGTCTGTTTTATGCGAACTCAAGTACAACAAAGCCGCCGAATCGGCGGCTTTGGGCTAACAGTCTGTTTTGAAATTAGAACAGGCTCTTAAATAGCAGTACGAGGTAATCCCAAAGACGGCTGAATAGGCTGCCTTCATCAACAGATTCAAGAGCCAGTAATGGGTATTGCGCTACATCTTCACCATCGACTTGGTAGTAAAGTTTGCCTACCACATCGCCTTTCTTAATTGGTGCTTGAAGCTCTTTTTCAAGTACAAAGCTGGCGGTGAGGTTTTTCGCTTGACCACGAGGTAGTGTGACGTAAGTGTCTTCGTTAACACCCAGTGCTAGGGTGTCTTTGTTACCCATCCAGATTTTTTCTTCGACGAAAGTTTCACCGGCTTTGTGCGGCGCAACGGTTTCGAAGAAGCGGAAGCCGTAACTCAGAAGTTTCTTGCTTTCTGACTTACGTGCGTTCATGTCTTTGGTGCCCATGACGACAGCGATAAGACGCATTTTACCTTCAGTAGCAGAGCTCACTAGGCTGTAACCTGCATTGCTTGTGTGGCCCGTTTTGATGCCATCCACATTCATGCTTTTATCCCACAGTAGACCGTTACGGTTGTACTGAGTAATGCCGTTGTAAGTAAATTTTTGCTCTGAGTAGATACGGTATTCATCCGGCACATCACGGATCAATGCTTGACCAAGGAGCGCCATGTCGTACGGCGTTGAGTATAGGTTGGCGTTATCCAAACCATGTACGTTGGCAAAATGCGTGTTGGTCATGCCAATAGAACTTGCCCATGCGTTCATGAGATCAACAAACGCATCTTCTGACCCCGCAATGTGTTCAGCCATGGCCACACAAGCGTCGTTACCTGACTGAACGATAATACCGCGGTTAAGATCTTTCACTTTTACCGTGGTGCCCACTTCGATAAACATCTTTGAAGAGTCTGGGAAATTTTTTGCCCACGCATTCTTACTAATAACAACGTCATCTTCTAGGCCGATGTTACCGCGCTCTAACTCTTGGCCAATCACGTAGCTGGTCATCATTTTGGTCAAGCTGGCTGGAGAGAGCTTAGTGTTCATCTCTTTCTCTGCCAATACTTTGCCTGAATGGTAGTCCATTAGAACAAAACCTTTAGCTGCGATTTGTGGCGCGTCAGGCACCACAACTGGAGCAGCAGAAACTGAGTAAGCCAGCGTTGCAGAAAGTGCAAGGGAAGAAACGAGAGTGGATTTCACAATTTTTGTTGTTTTGTTCATGGTAATTCAATTTTTTTGGTTAATTGTCCATATCTTAACAGATTCGCACTGTAAGTCAGAGCGTCTAACACTAGAAAGTGTCGTGTCAGTTGTCAACGAGTTATGGCGCGCTTTCTGATGAAGGCGCTTTCATGACCCGCCAACTTAACCTGATCCAAGATCTGTTGCGTCAGCGTAAAGTCAGTAAATGGCCCCAACATGAGACGATGTGTATCGTCGGTGCTTTCTAAGAAAGAGTCTACATTCAGGCTTTGACCAAGATCTTGTCCTAAAGTTCTCGCTCGTTCGGCAGATTTTGAACTTAATACTTGAATGAGATATTTGGGATGATTTTCCAGCGCTTTGGCATCGGTTGGCGGTTCAAAGTTCAATACTTCAATTTCCACGTTGGCGGTGCCCGTTTTTAGTACATCCAACTTGTAAGCGGCGGCGTAGCTCAGGTCAATGATACGTCCTTCGTGGAAAGGACCACGATCGTTCACCCGCACAATGGTGCTTTTGCCATTGTCTTTGTTGGTCACCTTCACGTAACTTGGCAATGGCAAGGTTTTATGTGCTGCGGTCATCGAGTACATATCGTAGATTTCACCATTTGAGGTGAGATGGCCTTGGAATTTTTTACCGTACCAAGAGGCAATGCCAGACTCTTTAAACCCTTTTACATCGCGCACAATTTTGTAGTCTTGACCGCGCAAAGTGTAATCTTTGTTTCCACCTAAGCTGTATGGCTCATAACGTGGGTGGGCATCTTCGATATGCTCGACGGAAATCGGTTGGTCAGGAGCAACATCTGACTCTAGGCTATAGCGCCCCTCAGGTTTAGAGCTACAGCCCGCTAAAAGCGACACGCCGCAAAGTAAACTGAAGATAACAATCGATTTATTCATTAATTTGCCTTTGAGAATGCTTTACGGTGAGTATGGATAGACATCAGAATACCGAAGCCCGCCATCAAGGTCACCATGGAAGTACCGCCATAACTGATGAGTGGCAGTGGTACCCCCACAACGGGCAAGATACCGCTGACCATGCCGATGTTAACAAAGATGTAAACGAAAAAGCTCAACACAACACTGCCTGCCATCATACGGCCAAACGCCGTTTGTGCTTGAGACGCTAAGTAAAGCCCACGACCGATGATGAATAGGTACAGCGAAAGCAGCAGTAAGAAGCCAATCATGCCCCATTCTTCGGCGATCACCGCAAAGATGAAGTCGGTATGTCGCTCAGGAAGAAATTCGAGTTGAGACTGTGTCCCTTGCAGCCAGCCCTTACCAGATATGCCGCCAGAACCGATGGCGATTTTACTCTGAATAATATGATAGCCCGCACCAAGAGGATCTGACTCAGGATTAAAAAGGGTTCTGACACGCACTTTCTGATACTCGCGCATCAAGAAGAACCACAAAATTGGGATAAATGCGGCTAACGCCACCGCTGCCGCACCAATAATGCGCCAGCTGATCCCCGCTAAGAAGATAACGAAAATACCCGAGGCCGCAATCAGAATCGAAGTGCCGAGGTCAGGTTGTTTGGCGATCAAAATGGTCGGAATGAACACCATCACCAATGCGATACACAAGGTTTGGAAGGTGGGAGGCAGCGGCCGTTTACCAATGAAGCGCGCCACCATTAATGGTACCGCCAGTTTAAGCAGCTCTGAGGGCTGAAAGCGGACGAAACCAAGATTCAACCAGCGTTGAGCTCCTTTTGACGCTTCACCGAAAAAGAGTACGCCAAGAAGAAGGATTACGCCGCCAACAAACATTAAAGGGGCTAACGATTCGTAGGTGCGTGGTGAAATTTGCGCTAACACGAGCATCACCACGATAGAGAGTGCCATGCGCATTGCTTGGCGATCCATCATCGCCAAGCTTTGCCCGCTGGCACTGTACATCACAACTAAGCCAAACCCCATCAGGGCCAAAATGCCTAGAAGAAGTGGCAGGTCGATATGAAATCGCTCAAACAGAGCGCGATTCTTTCCGGTTGCTGGATCGAGTTTCATCAGTGTTTGGCCTCGTCACTGTCTTTATCGAGTAACACTTTATCAAAAATACGTCTTGCGACAGGAGCACCATTGGAGGAGCCGCCGCCCGCGTTTTCTAACACTATAGTGACGATGATTTTAGGATCGTCAAATGGCGCGAAGCCAGTAAAGAGAGCGTGGTCGCGTAAGTGCTCGGCCAGCTCATCGGCGTTGTATTCTTGGTCTTCTGCTAAGCCAAAAACCTGCGCTGTGCCTGATTTACCTGCGGTCATGTAAGGCATACCGGTAAATGAGCGTCGCGCGGTGCCTTTCTTGCCATGGTTAACCAAGCGCATCCCTTCTTTGGCGAGGTTCCAGTATTTGTCTGGTACGTTTTGAATGGGGGGATAAGTGACGTAATCAGAGAGCTTTCGGCTGTCAAACGCTTCACCGTTTTCAATCGTCGCACGCAATAAGTGCGGTGCGGTCACGTTTCCTTCGTTAACTAATACAGAAGTGGCTTTCGCAAGTTGCATTGGTGTTGCTGTCCAGTAACCTTGGCCAATACCAACGGGAATGGTGTCGCCTTTGTACCAAGGTGTTTTATGACGAGACATTTTCCAATCGCGTGTTGGCATATTGGCCTTGCTTTCTTCAAAGATATCGATGCCAGTGTAGTCACCAAAACCAAACATACTCATCCAATTGGAAAGACGATCAATGCCTAAGTCGTAAGCGATTTGGTAGAAAAAGGTATCAACCGATTCTTCAATGGATTGCACCAAGTTCACTCGACCATGTCCCCAACGCAGCCAGTCACGGAAGGGACGTGTATCGGAGTTGGGGATGCGCCAATAACCAGGATCGTTTCTGGTTGTGTTTGGTGTTACCACACCTTCTTGCAATGCAGAGACGGCGATAAAGGGTTTGACGGTCGAAGCGGGGGGGTAAATTCCCAGCGTCGAACGGTTTACCAACGGGCGGTTTTTGTCGTTAAGAAGATCGCTGTAACCTTTGCCTGAAATACCGTGGACGAACGCATTGGGGTCATAACTTGGGCTGGATACCATGGCCAAAATGCCATTGTCTTTCGGATCCAGTACGATCGCACTGCCTCGTCTACCGTCGAGCAGTTGATGAACATAGGTTTGCAGTTTGATATCAATGTTCAACACAATATCTTTGCCAGGCACTGGCGGAACAAATTTGAGGGTGCGGATGACTCGCCCACGGCTGTTGACCTCGACTTCTTGGTAGCCTGCCGTTCCGTGGAGCATGTCTTCGTAAAACTTCTCAATGCCAAGCTTGCCGATGTCGCGTGTTGCTTGATAGTTGGCTTCTTTACCTTCATCACTCAGCCGTTGCATGTCTCGGTCGTTGATGCGTGATACGTAGCCAATCACATGAGTGAGAATTTCGCCATAAGGGTAGTAGCGTTTCAATGTGCCAGACACTTCGACGCCAGGAAAACGGTATTGGTTCACGGAGAATACCGCGACTTGTTTTTCTGTGAGTTGACTGAGAATCGGGACCGATTTGAAGCGACGCGTGCGTTTTCGCTCGCGATGGAAACGTTCGATTTGTTCTGGCGTGATTTCAAACAGGGTTTGCAACTGAGCAATTGTCGCATCCATGTTTTTGACTTTTTCCGGTGTGATTTCCAAGTCAAAAACCGGTCTGTTTTCCGCTAATAACACGCCGTTGCGATCATAAATCAAGCCACGATTTGGTGCGATGGGCACCACTTTAATGCGGTTGTCATTCGAGCGGGTTTTGTAATCTTGATACTGGTTGACCTGAATGTTGTATAAGTTGGTCACCAGAACGCCCATTAAGGCGACGATACCGAAAAAAGCCACAAGAGCACGATTGGCAAACAACCGTGCTTCGGCTTGGTAATCTCGTATCGTGGTTCGGCGTTTTCTCATCATTAACGCAGCGTCTCACTCATTGGGCTGAACTTATTCTCGGTGATAAGGGTGATTTGTGGTGATACTCCACGCACGATATAAACTCTCGGCCATCACAATGCGCACTAACGGGTGAGGTAAGGTGAGCGCTGAAAGAGACCAACTTTGTTCCGCAGCGGCTTTGCATGCGGGTGCTAATCCTTCTGGGCCACCAATCAAGATCGAGACATCTCGACCATCCAGTTTCCACGCTTCAAGCTGTTGCGCCAACTCTGGGGTATCCCATTTCTTTCCTGGGATATCGAGTGTGACAATGCGATTGCCTTTGGGAATGGCGGCTAACATCGCTTCGCCTTCTTTTTGCAAAATGCGTGCGATATCTGCGTTTTTGCCTCGTTTACCGGCCGTGATTTCGATGAGCTCTAGTGGCATATCGTGTGGGAAACGACGGCGATATTCTTGAAAACCTTCTTCAACCCACTTTGGCATTTTTGTGCCAACGGCGATCAACTGAATTTTCAAACCATTAACCCCAAAGTTTTTCGAGTTGGTATAGCTGGCGGTGTTCGTCTTGCATTACATGTAGCATCGCATCACCCATATCCAGTACGACCCACTCACCTTCGTTTTCACCTTCCATGCCCAGTGGCTGAAGGCCTATTTTTTTTACTTCATCAGCAACGTGATCAGCAATTGATGCAACATGACGTTTCGATGTGCCAGTGCAGATAATCATGTAATCAGTGACACTGGATTTGCCTTCTACGTTAAGAATGACAATATTTTCTGCTTTCATATCGTCGGCTTTATCAGCCAAAAAGTCTTTTAGTTCTTCGCGAAGCACGAATATTTCCTCGGTGTTGTTCTCTGTTTTACATGCGCGCGCAATATAGCACGCTTTTAACTTTTAAAAGCTAACTCTACGTCAGGGAGAGACATCTCGATGCTTAGTTGCTGCAGAATTGGCCATACTGGTTGCTCATACTGCGTTTTGGCCAGAATCTCTGCCTTCGCAAGCAATGTGAGTAGTTGTCTTAGCTTAGTGCTCTTGAGTCGAGTTAAAGCCGCAGTGTAGAGCGGTTTCTTGTTTTGCCAAATTCGGTGCTTTTCGAACACTTGCATCATAGAGCTTTGCTGCAGTTGTTGCTGCATTTGTAATAGCAATAGCAGCTCTTTTTGCAATGAGCGCAACAAAATAATTGCTTCAATCTCTTCTGCTTCAAGTTGGCGCAAGATTTTTTGGCAGCGGTTGGCTTTCCCTTCTAATAGTGCGTCAATCCAGTGAAAAACAGTAAAGTGATTATGTCGACTGAGGGATTCCTCCAAACGAATCAAATTGAGTTCGCCGTCTGGATAGAGCAGTGCCAATTTCTCCAGGCTTTGAGAAAGGGCAAAAAGATTTCCTTCATGCCATTGCGCGAGCATTTGTACCGCTTGTTGGTCTGGTTTTAAATTCAGTAGACGGCAGCGATTTAATACAAACTGTGGCAGGCGTTGATTGTCGGGTGTTAGACAACTGATCCAGTGACCTTGCTGGCTCAATGTTTTGAACCATTTTGCGTTTTCTTGCGCTTTGGTGAGTTTGCTACCAATGATAACTAACATAATATCGGTATGCAGCATCTGAGCGACAGAAAGCAGCTCATTGGCGATAGATGCATTGACGCCGCTTTCTGGCAGTTCAAGTTCAATCAGTTGTCGGCTGGAAAACAGACTCAGAGCTTGGCAACAGTCGTAAACCTCATTCCAGTTCAAGCTTGTATCAACGGCAAAGCGATGACGCTCTTCGAAACCTTGTTGAAAGGCCGCTTTTTGGATCGCGGTTCGGCTTTCTTGTATTAACAAGGGCTCGTTGCCAAAGATTAAGTAAACGGGTTTTAGGTCTTTCGTCAGTTGCTGAGCAAGGTTATCGGCAAAAATTCGCATAATTACTGATTAGCCGATGGTTGGTCTTCATTCTCGTATTCTGCGCGCAGACGCCCCATCTGGCGCATCATTTGACTGGCCGCTTGTTTGCGCATTTCATCTTCGATCACTTCACGTTCCACCGACTTAGCCAGTGCGGTAAGTGGGTTATCAAGGTAGTTGCGATTGACGCGAGTTTTAAAGTCTTTGCTGCCCAAGTCTGGCACGGTAACGCGGTAGTTCACCACATAAGTCAGCTCTTTTTCCGCTGCGCGGCTGTTTTGATAGAGCGATAACGTACGCTCTTCAATGCTCTCGCCAATCAAATATAGGTTTGGAACCGTTTCGGCTGGAGCGACGAGATTGACTTTATTTAAAAGCAGTTGTGAGCGGACTGCGCGTGCTAACGGGCTGTATTCATCATAACTGGTAAAAGAGAGCGTACTCAGCTCTTCTGGAACAGAGTATTCACCTCGGAGATGGAAACCACATGCCGATAGCATGGTGGAGAAGGCGAGAATGAACGAGATTTTAAACACAGACGTAAAACGCATGGAGATGCTCTTCTTTATTTACAAAAGTCGGTTAGTAATGGCCCGATGATTAGACTTATCTAAAACCACGGACAAGCCATGATTTTAGATAAGTAGGGTAAAATGCTTACCCCTACTTGGACCCAAATGAGGCGAGTTGGTTCGCCTCATTTGGTGGTTTTTCACTCTTGATATCGTGATCAGTTCGCCACGATGCTCAATAGTTTGCCTGGTACGTAAATCACTTTACGGATAGTCACGCCGTCTAGGTGTTTAGAGACGTTTTCTTCGTTAAGACCGATTTGTTCAACTTGCTCTTTCGTGGCGTCTGCAGCAACGGTGATTTTACCGCGGACTTTGCCGTTGACCTGAACAACAATCAGTTTTTCGTCTTCAACCAGAGCCTGCTCATCGTAAGTTGGCCAAGATGCGTTGTCGATGTCTTGCTGGCCAAGTGCCGTCCACATTTCGAAACAGATATGCGGAGTGATGGGGTACAGCATCGCAACGACCGCTTTTAGCGCTTCGTCAAGGATCGCACGATCTTGTGCAGATTCTTGTGGCGCTTTCGCCAGCTTGTTCATCAACTCCATGACCGCCGCGATCGCGGTGTTGAACGTCTGACGACGCGCAACGTCATCGGTTACTTTGGCGATGGTTTTGTGAACGTCACGACGCAGTGCTTTTTGATCACCAGACAGTGCGGCTGCATCTACTGCTTCTGCTGCGCCTTTTGATGTGTGCTCGTTTACGAGTTTCCAAACACGTTTCAGGAAGCGGTTAGCCCCTTCTACGCCAGACTCTTGCCACTCAAGTGTCATGTCTGCTGGAGAAGCAAACATCATGAATAGACGTACTGTGTCTGCGCCGTATTTGTCGACCATCTCTTGTGGGTCGATACCGTTGTTTTTCGACTTAGACATTTTGATCATGCCTGAGTGTTCTACGCTACGACCTTCGTTGTCGACAGCCGAAGTGATGCGACCTTTGCCATCGCGTTCAACTTTCACTTCTGTTGGTGATACCCACTCTTTGCCACCTTTATCGTTGGTGTAGTAGAAAGCATCTGCCAGTACCATGCCTTGACACAGTAGTTGCTTGAACGGCTCGTCAGACGTCACGTAGCCCGCATCACGCAGCAGTTTGTGGAAGAAGCGAGAGTACAGTAGGTGCATACACGCGTGCTCGATACCACCGATGTATTGGTCTACAGGCAGCCAGTAGTTGGCTTTTTCTGGATCTAGGATGTCGTCAGCTTGTGGTGAACAGTAACGTGCGTAGTACCAAGAAGATTCCATAAAGGTATCGAACGTATCTGTCTCACGCAGAGCTGGCTCACCGTTGAAGGTTGTCTTCGCCCACTCTTTGTCGGCTTTGATTGGGCTCGTTACGCCGTCCATTACCACGTCTTCAGGAAGAATCACGGGTAGTTGGTCTGCGGGTACTGGGTGAACTTGGCCATCTTCAGTGGTGACCATTGGGATTGGTGCACCCCAGTAACGTTGACGAGATACACCCCAGTCACGTAGACGGAAGTTAACCGTCTTAGTGCCTTTGCCTTCTGCTTCTAGCTTCGCTGCGATGGCATCGAACGCTGCTTGGAATTCTAGGCCATCGAACTCACCTGAATCGAACAGCACGCCTTTCTCTGTGTAGGCCGCTTCTGAGATGTCTAGCTCGCTGCCATCAATTGGCTTGATTACCGGAATGATGTCTAGGCCGTACTTAGTGGCGAACTCGAAGTCACGTTGGTCGTGTGCCGGTACTGCCATAACAGCGCCTGTACCGTAGTCCATCAATACGAAGTTAGCGACGTACACTGGCACTTCACGGCCGTTTAATGGATGAATAGCAGTAAGGCCCGTCGCCATACCTTTCTTCTCCATGGTCGCAAGCTCAGCTTCAGCAACTTTGGTGTTCTTACATTCGTCGATGAACGCAGCAAGCTCTGGGTTATTCTCAGCGGCAATTTTCGCTAGAGGGTGACCTGCTGCGATACCGACATAAGTCACACCCATTAGTGTGTCTGGACGAGTGGTGTACACTTCTAGGTCTTGTTGACCTTTCACTTCAAACTTGAGCTCAACACCTTCAGAACGACCAATCCAGTTGCGTTGCATGGTTTTCACCATTTCTGGCCAGCCTTCAAGTGTGTCTAGATCATCAAGCAGTTCTTGAGCGTACTCGGTGATCTTGATAAACCACTGAGGAATTTCTTTTTGCTCTACAGGCGTATCACAACGCCAGCAGCAGCCGTCTTCAACCTGCTCGTTCGCAAGAACCGTTTGGTCGTTTGGACACCAGTTAACAGAAGACGTCTTCTTGTAAACCAGACCTTTCTGGTAAAGCTTAGTGAAGAACTCTTGTTCCCAACGGTAGTACTCAGGCGTACAAGTGGCGAATTCGCGGTTCCAGTCATAACCAAAGCCAAGAAGCTTAAGTTGGTTCTTCATGTATTCGATGTTTTCGTAAGTCCAAGGCGCAGGCGCGGTGTTGTTTTTCACCGCTGCGTTTTCTGCAGGTAGACCGAATGCGTCCCAGCCGATTGGCTGCATGACGTTTTTGCCTTGTAGGCGTTGGAAACGAGATACTACGTCACCGATGGTGTAGTTACGCACGTGACCCATGTGCAGTCGACCACTTGGGTATGGGAACATAGAGAGGCAGTAGAACTTCTCTTTGGTTGGATCTTCAGTCACAACAAATGTTTTGTTGTTGTCCCAGTGCTGTTGAACTTTCTGTTCAATATCTTGTGGATTATATTGTTCTTGCATCGATGGTATCCGGTTATCTTGGAATTTGTGAGTTCGGTTAGAACAGATTGAAATAGATCGTCATAGAATACCTAAAGGTACCGTGCACAACAATAGCCAATCTTTACAGATGGAGGACTGCCATGCCGAAACGTAAATCCGGTTATGAAGAAATGTTGGAAGATGTCATCGAGACACTCAAACATAGCCCAGATGAAGTGAACAACGTCCTAGAAACGTCTGGCAAGGTGATATCAGCGGCGAATGATATGACTAAAGATGAGTTGGCGTTGATCTCTGCGTACGTAAAAGCGGACTTAAAAGAGTTTGCCGACAACTATGAGGAGAGCAAAAGTGGACCATTTTACCTCACCATTGCCGATTCTATTTGGCAAGGTTTGCTCGAAATTACTGACAGAACCAAAGTGGAATGGGTTGAACTGTTTGAAGATCTTGAACATCAAGGCCTTTACGAAGCGGGAGAGGTGATAGGGCTTGGTGTGTTGGTGTGTGATGAATGTGGCCATAAAACCTCCTACAATCATCCAACCGTGATCATTCCTTGTATCAAATGTGGTCATAAGGGCTTTAGCCGCCAAGCGTTGAAACCGTAATCACGCTCTTTTTGCTCACGTGAGAAACAGAAAAGGTACGCATTGCGTACCTTTTGTTTTTTGCCCATCTGTGCTTGCGCTTTTCGCAATGGGTTTTCTCCATTGCTTTTGCCGCTAAGCACTCGTGCGGCGTTTTCGCCACCATGCGAGAGCAAGTGACAAGGCAACCCAAATGTAGAGTGGCCAACTGCCCAGTTGATGATAGGGCGTTTGTCCTTGGGTTGGCGTAAGCTCTGCCCGCAGTACCGCCGTTTCAAACTGTGGAATAGAGGCGATAATTTTACCTCTATGGTCAGTAACGGCCGTTAAACCATTATTGGTGGAACGAATCAGCGGTTTGCCCAGTTCTAGAGCACGCATTCGCGCGATTTCCA
This sequence comes from Vibrio floridensis, assembly GCF_021852965.1. Taxonomy (NCBI): domain Bacteria; kingdom Pseudomonadati; phylum Pseudomonadota; class Gammaproteobacteria; order Vibrionales; family Vibrionaceae; genus Vibrio; species Vibrio floridensis. Next base: position 236,401 of record NZ_JAKGCY010000006.1, read on the forward strand.
TGTGTTGCAAGGGACCAATGGAACGACCAAACCAAGCGTCGTTTGATAGGGTCAAAAGGAAATCGGTGTCGTCGGTAACGTTTTGTCTCACTTGCTCGTTAAAGATGATTTCGTAACACAGCGCTGGCGCCATTGGATGGCCATTTGCCACGATATTAGGCTGCACAAAATCCCCACGACTAAATGATGACATGGGCAAATTAAAAAACGGTGCTAAAGGACGTAAAATGCTCTCAAACGGGACAAACTCACCGAACGGCAGCAGGTGATGCTTATGATAACGCTCAGTGAGATCAAAAGAGTAATCCCCATAAGGCGTCAGGCCAACAGCAAGAATGCTGTTGTAAAACTGACCATCTTCGGCTTGATTGACAATGCCACTGATGATCGCGCTTTGATTCATTTTTGCCGCACTGTCCAAATTACTCAGATAGGAGGGCAACTCGACTTCAAACGCTGGAATAGCGGCTTCTGGCCAAATAATAATATCGGCGTCCCAGTTTTCACGGCTTAAATCGGTGTACTTCATAATGGTTGGCCAGCGTTGGCTTGGTAACCATTTTAAGTTTTGGTCGACATTGCCTTGGATAAGCGCCACTTTGGTGGCTTTGTCCGGTTGCGGTGTGACCCAGTCCCAGCGTGATAAGCCATAACCCGTGCTGAGTAACACCGTGGGGATGAGTAGCATCGACCAACGTTTGTGAATCACCGCATAGGCGATCGCTCCGGCTCCGACCAGAAGCAGTAGCGTAAGCAGCTCAACACCACCAATCGGAGCGAAACTCGCCAGAGGTGAATCGATTTGACTGTAACCGAGCCACAGCCAAGGGAAGCCCGTCATCACCCAACCACGCAGCCAGTCGGCTATCAACCAAAGGGCTGGCGCCGCAAGCAACAAGTTGAGCAAGGTAGCTTTGGCAAAAAAGCGTTGATAGCTCCAAGTGAAGAGTGCAGGGTAGATGGCCAGATAGGCGATGAGTGCCCCCATCAAAAAGAGGTTAGCTGCCAGAGGCATGCCACCAAAGCCAGCGATACTGACGTAGACCCAGCTAATGCCGGAGGCAAACTGCCCTAATCCCCATGCGTAACCCGTCCACAAGGCTTGGCGACGTGATTGACCATGGATAAGGATCAGTAACAGGGCGGGTGTAATAAGCGCAACTAACCAAATTTGGTAAGGTGCAAAGGCAAGCGTAGTGAGAGCGCCAACAAAAGCGGCCGCAATGGGCCGCTTGAGGCGATGAAATAGGGTATTTTTCATCTATCGTTCGTCTGATATTCCTCTTTGCAGAGGCGGTTATCGTTACTCTGGAGTGGTTTCTGCAACAGAAACCGAGTCAGGTACGGTGACTTGTAACTGGATAACACGACGGTTATCGGCGGCGGTCACTTTGAAATTGAAACCATCAATTTCTACGATCTCGCCACGAGTTGGTAAGTGACCAAAGGCTGTCATCACCAAACCACCCACTGTATCCACTTCTTCATCGCTAAAACGACTGCCAAAGGTTTCGTTAAACTCTTCAATGGTGGTCAATGCTTTGACCGCATAAGTATGCTTGCTGAGTTTACGAATATCGGCATCTTCCTCTTCGTCGAACTCATCTTCGATATCCCCAACAATTTCTTCAAGAATATCTTCGATGGTGACAAGGCCGGAGACGCCACCAAATTCATCAACAACAATGGCCATGTGATAACGTTCTTGGCGGAATTCTTTCAGTAGGCGATCGACTCGCTTACTTTCAGGAACCACGACCGCTGGGCGGATAACCTCTTCGATATCAAATGGAGCACTGTCTGAGCCTAAGTATTTGAGTAAGTCCTTCGCAAGTAGGATGCCTTCTACATGGTCTTTATCTTCACTGATAACTGGGTAGCGCGAGTGCTGCGCATCGGTGATCAGTGCGATAAGTGAATCGAGATTGTCTTTTCTCTCGATGGTGACCATTTGCGAGCGAGGGATCATGATGTCCCTAACGCGCATTTCAGCAATTTCCATCACACCTTCGAGCATGTCGCGAGTGTCATGGTCAATCAGGTCATTTACTTCAGAATCTCGGATAACATCCACTAACTCTTGGCGATCTTTAGGCTCACCCTGAAATAATTGACCTAGGCGTCCGAAGAAGGACTTTCTACTCGGACCGTCGGAATTTTGAGAATTGTCGTCGTTCATTGTTTCTCTAATAAGTAACGCTATCAGAAGTGTGATAGCTCACGTTTGGCATTCAATGCGCTAGTGCGTATCGAATGCTCACTCTTTCTCCGCTAAGTATGGGTCAGTAAATCCCATACCCTGCATGATTTCAGTTTCGAGGGACTCCATCTCTTCAGCTTCGTCGTCCTCAATATGGTCATAACCTAACAGATGCAAGCTACCATGTACAACCATATGCGCCCAATGTGCCATCAGGGGTTTGTCTTGCTCTATGGCTTCTTGTTCAACCACTTGGCGACAAATAACCAAATCACCCAACAAATCCATTTCCATTCCAGGGGGCGCTTCAAACGGAAAAGAAAGCACGTTAGTGGGCTTATCTTTGCCACGGTACTCATTATTTAGCTGGTGGCTTTCTTTAGCATCCACGATACGAATGGTCACTTCAGCTTGTGGCTGGAAAGAGGTGATGGTCTTGTCCAGCCAGGTTTGGAAATCTTGCACACTGGGTAGGCCGCTTTGATCTTCGACCGCAAGTTGCAGATCCAGTTCAATTGCCATGTGTGGTTTCCTTATCCGCGCTGATTTGTGCAGAAAGCTCGGCTTTGGCGGCTTCAAGCAGTTTGGCATCGCGCTCTTCTCGGCGACGTTGTTCAAACTCTTTACGCTCTTTTTGGTCTTGTGCTTCCCACTTCTCGTAGGCATTGACGATGCGCGCGACGACTGGGTGGCGAACGACGTCATCGGATTGGAAGAAGTTAAAGCTGATCTCTTCCACTTCATTGAGCACTTCGATGGCATGACGAAGGCCAGATTTTGCACCACGAGGTAAGTCAATCTGCGTGACATCCCCCGTGATCACGGCGCGAGAGTTAAAGCCGATACGGGTCAGGAACATTTTCATCTGTTCTACGGTGGTGTTTTGGCTCTCATCGAGAATGATGAAGGCATCGTTGAGTGTGCGACCACGCATGTATGCCAGTGGTGCCACTTCGATGACGTTACGCTCAATCAGCTTTTCAACCCGTTCAAAACCGAGCATTTCAAACAATGCATCGTAAAGCGGGCGTAAATAAGGATCGACTTTCTGACTCAAATCACCCGGTAGAAAACCAAGCTTTTCACCCGCTTCAACCGCAGGACGAGTGAGTAGAATGCGGCGGATCTCTTGACGCTCTAGCGCATCGACAGCTGCAGCAACCGCAAGGTAGGTTTTACCCGTACCAGCAGGACCAATGCCGAAAGTGATGTCGTGCGTGACCATATTGACCAAGTATTGCGCCTGATTCGGCGTGCGAGGTTTGATCACCCCTTTCTTGGTTTTGACAAACACTTCTTTACCATGTGCGATGGCTGACTCTTGGTTCTGTTCAAGCACACCAGATTCTTTGATCGCAAGGTGGATATCTTCAGGTTCAACATCTTTAATTTGACCACGAACCGTCGCGGTTTCAACGTAAAGTGTTTTAATGATATCGAGCGCGGCAGCGGAAGTATGAGGTTTACCAACGATGGTAAAGAAGTTGCCACGGTAACTGATTTCAACGCCGAGTCGACGTTCTAAGTGTTTGATATTGTCATCAAAAGGACCGCACAAGCTTGCAAGACGGCGGTTATCGGAGGGTTCTAGGTTAATCTCTAGAGTGACGATTTTATTGCTCAATGTTGCCTCTCATTGTCTGCCACTTAACGAGAGCCTGATAACAACCAGGCTCTCAATGGCGATTAATACGAGCTTATGGCGTAAATGTCGCTACACCTAGCTCATCTTCGCGGCGTGTTTTGGCCATCATTTGTGTCGGCGAAATCACGCTACGTAGGTCCATGTCTTTTTCAGTACGTACAATCTCACCACGCAGTGAGTTCGCAAATACATCGGTAATTTTCACATCAACGAACTGACCAATCAGATCTGCGCTACCTTCAAAGTTTACTACACGGTTGTTTTCTGTACGAGCACGTAGCTCCATCAAGTTCTTTTTAGAAGGGCCTTCAACCAGTACACGCTGTTCTGTGCCTAGCATGAGGCGAGAGTAACGCATGGCTTGTGCGTTGATTTGTTGTTGCAGTTCGTACAAGCGCTCTTTCTTCGTCTCTTCTGAAAGATCACATGGGTAATCTGCCGCAGGAGTACCTGGGCGAGGAGAGAAGATGAAGCTGAAGCTCATGTCAAAGTCGACATCTTTGATCAGCTTCATGGTGTCTTGGAAATCTTTGTCGCTTTCACCTGGGAAGCCAACAATAAAGTCAGAACTGATTTGGATATCAGGACGCGCTTTACGCAGTTTACGGATGATCGACTTGTATTCGATGCCAGTGTGAGGACGTTTCATCATCGTCAGAATGCGATCGCTACCACTTTGTACTGGTAGATGAAGGAAGCTCACCAGCTCTGGCGTATCTTCGTAGACAGCGATGATATCATCGGTGAACTCAAGTGGGTGGCTGGTGGTAAAGCGAATACGGTCGATACCATCGATAGACGCAACAAGGCGAAGCAGTTCTGCAAAAGAACAGATTTCACCATCGTGCATTGGGCCACGGTATGCGTTTACGTTTTGGCCTAGCAGATTCACTTCACGAACGCCTTGCTCGGCAAGTTGCGCGATTTCGTAAAGCACATCGTCCATTGGACGGCTGACTTCTTCACCACGAGTGTAAGGCACTACGCAGTAAGTACAGTACTTAGAACAGCCTTCCATGATAGAAACGAATGCGGTTGCGCCTTCTGCACGCGGTTCTGGCAGACTGTCGAACTTCTCGATTTCTGGGAATGAAATGTCCATCACTGGTGCATCTTCACTTTGTGATTGTTTGATCATTTCAGGAAGACGGTGCAAGGTTTGAGGACCAAAGATAACGTCAACAAAAGGTGCACGTTCACGAATGTGATCGCCTTCCTGTGTTGCTACACAACCACCAACACCGATCACGACGCCTGGCTTTTTATCTTTGAGTGTTTTCCAACGGCCAAGCTGGTGGAACACTTTTTCTTGCGCCTTTTCACGGATCGAACAGGTGTTAAGTAATAGAACATCTGCTTCTTCTGGTTCTTCTGTCAATTCGTAGCCATTTGCTGCGTTCAGCAGATCCGCCATTTTCGATGAATCGTATTCGTTCATCTGGCAACCCCAGGTTTTAATTAGCAGTTTCTTACTCATCTCACTTTCGCTCGTGTTAATACTAAAAATTCGTTGAACAAATTGTTCAAAGTATAGCCGCCATCACGGCGGTAAGCGGCGTATTGTACTGCTTTAAAAACCTACTGACTAGTGATCTGGTGAATTCTTCGCAAAGCCTGATTTTATCTAGGGTCTTGTCAGGTATTTCGCCTTGGTTTTTTAAGGTTTTTGTCGATGGAAACTGAGTGACCTAAGCCGCTTGATAGGGACAAAGTGTTTCGCAAACTTGCCAGTAAAACGTACAATGCAAAACCGTCTTTGAATCAAGTTGATCAAGAGTACAAGATGAATAAATACGACATTGCCGTCGTCGGTGGCGGCATGGTAGGTGCGGCTGTGGCCATCGGATTTGCCAAACAAGGCAGAAAAGTCATCGTGGTTGAAGGGTTTGAGCCGAAAGCGTTTGAAGCAAGCCAACCGATGGACATCCGAGTGTCCGCCATTTCCCATAACTCCGTGCGTTTGCTGGAATCGCTAGGGGCCTGGCAACATATTCAAGCAACTCGAGTTTGTCCCTACAAACGCTTAGAAACCTGGGAGCACCCAGAATGTCGTACACGTTTTCACAGCGATGAACTCAATTTGGAACAGCTAGGTTACATTGTGGAGAACCGTCTAATTCAATTGGGGTTGTGGCAAGAGTTTGCTCAGTACCCGAATTTGACTCTGCAATGCCCAGATAAACTGAAGCGTCTTGAGTTCGATGAGATCAACACGTTGACGCTTGAGAGTGGTTTAGAAATTGAAGCCTCTTGGGTCATTGGCGCAGATGGTGCCAACTCTCAGGTGCGTGAGTTGGCTGGCATTGGCATTACCGCATGGGATTATCGCCAACATTGTATGTTGATCAATATTGCGACGGAATCTGCGCAACAGGCGATCACTTGGCAGCAATTTACCCCAACTGGCCCACGATCTTTTTTGCCATTGAAAGGCCAGCAAGGTTCTTTGGTTTGGTACGATTCACCCAAGCGTATTCGTGAGTTGTCAGCCATGAGCGCTGAAAAGCTGAAACAGGAAATTATTCGTCATTTCCCTGATGAATTGGGAGAGTTTGACGTGCTGTACTGGGATTCTTTCCCATTAACCCGACGACATGCACAAGCGTATTATCAACAAAATTGTTTGTTGGTTGGCGATGCGGCCCACACGATAAATCCATTAGCGGGTCAAGGGGTCAATCTTGGTTTTAAAGACGTTGAAGCGTTACTTAAGGTAACGGAAAACCACCCTCTGACAGTGGCTCAACAAGCGGCCTATCAGAAAGCACGTTATGCGGACAACTTGCTAATGCAAACGGGGATGGATCTGTTCTACAAAGGCTTTAGCAACGATATCACCCCATTAAAGTTGGTTCGTAATGCTGCCCTCAAGTTGGCTGAGCATTCTGGGCCTATCAAACATCAAGTGTTGAAATATGCGCTAGGAATGTGACGGCATTGGGATAGGGCTCATAAACGAGCGTTTGTATCAGGAAAGGAAAGCGGACTCATCGAGTTCGCTTTTTTTTGTTTTCACAAACAATGAACAATGCAATGAAGATAAGAACGTCAGATAAAACAAAACCCAGCCTAAGCTGGGTTTGTTCAATGATGGTGCGGAAGGAGAGACTCGAACTCTCACACCTCGCGGCGCCAGAACCTAAATCTGGTGCGTCTACCAATTTCGC
>NZ_JAKGCY010000060.1:0-1206 GCF_021852965.1 Vibrio floridensis
CCATCGCCATTGACGGCCACGGTTTGTGTGGTGCCATCTTGGTAGGTGATGGTCACTTCAGTACTGGTGAAATCCGTGCCTGCGGTCGCGCTATCGCCCGCCAATGTTAAGGTCACGGTGGTCGCTGTGGTGCTCGCGTTGCTCAAGCTGACGTCAAACGTAGCTTTGTCGCCTTCCGATACCGTAGGGCTGCTGATAGAGGATACCGATGGGCGATCGTCGCCTGACGAACCATCTGGTGGCGTAACGCTGCCATCGTCTTTCAGAGTTGCAGTGCCCGTTGTAGCCGTGGTTTGCGTCGCGGTCTGGCCACTCAATGTAAAGGTTTCATCGCCTTCAAAAACATTGTCATCGGTGGTTTGAACCGAGATGCTGAATGTGGTGTCACCCGCTGGGATTGCCACGTCAAAGGTGCCATCGCCATTGACGGCCACACTTTGTGTGGTGCCATCTTGATAGGTTATGGTCACTTCGCTATCGGTAAAGTCCGTGCCTGCGGTCGCGCTGCCACCCTCTAATGTTAAGGTGACGGAGGTTTCTGTCGTGCTCGCGTTGCTCAAGCTGACGTTAAACGTTGCATTGTCGCCTTCCGATACCGTTGGGCTGCTGATAGCGGATACCGCTGGGCGATCGTCGCCTGACGAACCATCCGGTGGCGTGACACTGCCATCGTCTTTCAGAGTTGCAGTGCCCGTTGTAGCCATGGTTTGTGTCGCGGTCTGGCCACTCAATGTGAAGGTTTCATCGCCTTCAAAAACATTGTCATCGGTGGTTTGAACCGAGATGCTGAACGTGGTGTCACCCGCTGGGATCGCCACGTCAAAGGTGCCATCGCCGTTGACGGCCACCGTTTGTGTGGTGCCATCTTGGTAGGTGATGGTCACTTCGGTACTGGTGAAATCCGTGCCTGCGGTCGCGCTGTCGCCCGCTAATGTTAAGGTCACGGTGGTTTCTGTGGTGCTCTCGTTGCTCAGGCTAACGTCGAACGTAGCTTTGTCGCCTTCCGATACCGTAGGGCTACTGATGCTATCAACACTTGGGCGATCGTCGCCTGACGAACCATCCGGTGGCGTGACACTGCCATCGTCTTTCAGAGTTGCAGTGCCCGTTATAGCCGTGGCTTGTGACCCGGTCTGGCCACTCAACGTGAAGGTTTCATCGCCTTCAAAAATATTGTCATCGGTGGTTTGAACCGAGATGCTGAAT